>JAWLBW010000041.1:0-21184 GCA_041687475.1 bacterium | reverse complement strand
ACGAACTGTGGATCTCGGTGTGGAACGGTAAGGACCAGGAATCGGCCATCGTCGTCTTCGATGACAAGACCCGCAAGGTCAAGAAGGTCATCAAGGACGAGCGGCTGGTCACGCCGACCGGTAAGTTCAACGTCTACAACACGCAGAACGACGTGTACTGAGCATGCAGGGGCGGGGAAGGCGCTCTTCCCCGCCCCTTTTTCTCGCCGAAGTCGAGTAAAACGCTTTTTGGCAGAGGCTTCACCATGACGAATCCGGGAAAAGTCTTTCTCGTCGGCGCCGGACCGGGCGACCCCGAGCTGCTTACCGTACGGGCCATGCGCATCATCGGCGCCGCCGAAGTGGTGGTATACGATCGTCTGGTCTCGCCCGAGATTCTTGCGCTCGTACCCAAGGGAGCCACCCGACTGTTCGTGGGTAAGACCTCGGGCCACCATGCCGTTCCGCAGGAACGCATCAACCAGATGTTGGTCGACCTGGCACGTACCGGCCGCAATGTGGTTCGCCTCAAAGGCGGCGACCCCCTCGTCTTCGGACGGGGCAGCGAAGAAGCCGGCCTGCTGGCCGCCAACGGCATCGCTTTCGAATTCGTACCCGGCATCAGTGCCTTTGCCGGCTGCACCGCCGCCGCGGGCATTCCGCTGACCCACCGCGGCCTGGCCAACACCCTGCACATCGTAACGGGGCACGCCCGCAACGACGAAGACCTCGATCTCGACTGGCGGGCGCTGGCCGACCCCAACGGCACGCTGGTCATTTACATGGGCCTGGGTAACCTGCCCTTTCTCACTCGTAAGTTGATGGAAGCCGGGCGCGCGCCCGACACCCCGGCCGCCGTCATTGAAAACGGCACCACCCCCCGTCAGCGCGAATGCGTATCGACGCTGGCCGAACTACCCGAGGCCGTCGAGGCGCAGGGATTTTGCCCGCCCTCGCTCGTCGTCATCGGCGACGTGGTACGCCTGCGAGAAATGCTGCAACCGCGTGCGCCGAGGGCCGAAGAAGATCCACCCGATATCATACAGCCCGCCCGGGTCATGGGCGGCGCCTAGGGGAGAAGGACATGTTGCGCAGGGAAACGCCATACGTCCTCCTGGTTTCTACCATACTCGCCACCGTTCAACCGGCACTTGCCGCTGAACCCGATGCCGCCCGCCGCTCCCAACTGCGCGAGCTGGTTCGTGAAGACTGCGGCTCGTGCCACGGCATGACCCTCAAGGGTGGCCTGGGGCCGGCCCTGCGTCCCGCCGATCTGGCGGGCAAGCACCCCGAGTTACTGAAAACCATTATTCTCGAAGGCGTACCCGGTACGCCCATGCCGCCGTGGCGTCGTTTTCTCAGCGAAGACGAGGCCAGGTACATTGCGGTCGAGCTCAAGAAGGGGATGAGCGATGAAACCGATTAAGACATATATCGCCCTGCTTGCCGTCATCTTCGCGGCCGCCTGCGCCGGAGGGCGAACGACGGCGACACAGCCCACCACAAGCCCGGTACTGCGCGGCACCGGCGACCTGGGCGTCGTCATCGAGCGGGCCACCGGCTCGGTGCTCATTGTCGAAACCACCCGCCGCACCACGTTGGCGCGCGTTGAAGGCCTGGGCGACCTGTCGCACGCTTCGCTCAACTTCTCACGCGACGCCCGCTATGCCTATGTCTACGGACGCGACGGCGGCCTCACGAAGATCGACCTGCTCGAAGCGCGCATCGTCAAGCGCATCATTCAAGGCGGCAACAGCATCGGCGGCGCCATTTCGCAGGACGGCCGACTCATTGCCGTGTCGAACTACGAACCGGGCGGCGTGCGGGTGTTCGACGCCGACAGCCTCGAAATGCTGGCCGACATTCCGGCGGTTTCGGCCGACGGAAAGGCCTCGAAAACCGTGGGCCTCGTCGACCTGCCGGGCAACCGGTTCGCCTATTCGCTGTATGACGCGGGCGAAATCTGGGTGGCCGATCTGAGCGACCCCCGCAATCCCGTGGTGCAGAAGTTCGCCGATGCCGGCAAGCTGCCGTACGACGCCCTCATTACACCCGACGGCCGTTTCTACGTGGCCGGCCTGTTCGGCGAAGACGGCATGTCCATGGTCGATCTCTGGCACGACCAACCGCGGGTTACCCGCGTTCTGCACAAATACGGAAAGGGCGAGCAGAAGCTGCCGGTGTACAAGATGCCCCACCTCGAAGGCTGGGCCCTCACCGGTCGTTACAGCTTCGTGCCCGGCGTGGGCCGGCACGAAGTGGTGGTCGTCGACAACGAAACCTGGCAGGAAGTACGCCGTATTCCCGTCAAAGGGCAGCCGGTTTTCGTATCGGCACGCCCCGACGGCCGCCAGGTCTGGGTCAACTTCGCCTTTCCCGATTACGACACGGTGCAGGTGCTCGACGTACCCAGCATGAAAATCGTGAAGGAACTGCATCCGGGAAAAGCCGTGCTGCACATGGAGTTTACGCCGCGCGGCGATGAGGTGTGGATTTCGGCCCGCGATGCGAACAAGGTCGTGGTCTACCGCACCGACGACTTCCGTAAGGTAACCGAACTCGAGGCAGAGAAGCCGAGCGGTATCTTTTTCACGCCGCGGGCCCACCGAATCGGTATGTGAGGGGCAGGCATGAATGAAGCTACCCACAACGAACAACCGAACGCCCCGCGTGTCGAAGACCTGCGCCCCGTCGAGGCGTTGAGCGAACTCGAACGCCGGCTGCTCGACGAATTCCAGCGTGACTTTCCGCTCTGCTCCGATCCGTGGCGGGAACTGGGCCATCGCCTCGGCGCAAGCGAGGCCGAGGTGCTGCGAACGCTGCGGTCATTGCGGGAACGGGGGCTGATTGCCCGGGTGGGCGCGGTTCTGCGGCCCAACCGCGTCGGCGCAAGCACGCTGGCCGCCATGGCCGTGCCCGACGAACGCCTCGAAGAGGTGGCGGCCATCGTAAACTCGTTTACCGAAGTAAACCACAACTACGAGCGCGAGCATCGTTTCAACCTCTGGTTCGTTGCCGGCGCCCCCTCGGAAGCGGTCCTTCTCGACACCCTGCGGGAAATCGAAACGCGCACCGGCCTTCCGGTACTCTACCTTCCGCTGGTCGAAGACTATCACATCGATCTGGGGTTCAGACTGCAATGGAACTGACCGTCGCCGATACGGCCCTGCTGGCCGCGCTGCAGAACGGGCTGCCTCTCGAGCCGAAGCCCTACGCCGCGCTGGGCCGCAGCGTCGGCATGACCGAGGCCGAGGTGCTCGACCGACTGGCCGCGCTGCAAGCCCAGGGAACCATTCAACGCATGGGCGTCATCGTAAAGCATCGCGCGCTCGGCTACCGGGCCAACGCCATGGTGGTCTGGGACATTCCCGATAGTCAGGTGGCCGAGACGGGGCGGGCATTTTCGACCTACCCGTTCGTAACGCTGTGCTACCGGCGCCCCCGCAGGCTGCCCGAGTGGCCGTACAACCTGTTCTGCATGATTCACGGCCGCAGCCGCCAAGTCGTCGAAGAACAGATCGGGCGGCTGCGGAGCGAATGCGGCCTCGAGGCCATACCGCACGCCGTGCTCTTCAGCCGGCGGGCCTTCAAGCAACGGGGCCAGCGCTTTCTGTCGACCGGCACGGCCGCAACCGCAATGACTGGAGATTCGCGTGGATAAGCTGGATCGCGACATCATCAACAGCCTGCAGGGCGGTTTTCCCGTTACCGAACGGCCTTTCGCCGAGGTGGCCGCGCGCTTCGACGCGACCGAAGACGACGTCATCGCACGTATCCGGCGCATGCTCGACGAAGGCATGCTCACCCGCTTCGGCCCCATGTACCACGCCGAGCGCATGGGCGGCGGACTCACGCTGGCCGCCATGGCCGTGCCCCGCGCCGACTACGACCGCGTGGCCGCCCTACTCGACGCCATGCCCGAAGTGGCGCACAACTACGAACGCGAGCACGAGTTGAACATGTGGTTCGTGCTGGCCACGGAAACACCCGCCGGCATCGACGACGCCATTGCGCGCATTGAATCGGCAACCGAACTGAAGGTATACAACATGCCGAAAGAACGCGAGTTCTTCGTCGGCCTGCGGTTTGACGTATGAACGAAGACACGCTCATCGACGACATCGATCGCCGCATCGTGCTGGCCACGCAGGCCGGTCTACCGCTCAGCGCCCGGCCCTACGCCGAGGTGGCCCGACAGGTCGGTGTCGACGAAGCCGAAGTCATGATGCGCATGCGCCGTATGGCCGAAAGCGGCGTCATTCGGCGCATCGGCGTCGTACCCAATCACTACCGACTGGGCTACCGAGCCAACGGCATGAGCGTCTGGAACGTACCCGACGAGCACATCGACGCACTGGGCGAGAAGGTCGGCGCGCTCGATTTCGTGAGCCACGCCTACCGGCGGCCGCGCCATCTGCCCATGTGGCCCTATAACCTCTTTGCCATGGTACACGGACACGACCGCGAAGAAGTGCAGGCCAAGGTCGACACCATCGCAGCAATGCTGGGCGAACACGACCGAGGCCACCTGATTCTGTACAGCACCCGCATTCTCAAGAAGACGGGTCTGCGCATCACTGCTTGATTTGAAATGGCCCGTCACCGGGCCGATGACACGAGGCCTTGACGGCCATGGGTCTCGCAAGACCCAAAGGGAGGACACCATGTTTCGCATATCTCAATACATGCGCGAGCTCATCAACCCCACCCCCGTGGGTCCGCGCCGTAATCCTCCGGGGCCGGTGGTCATCTGGAATTTGATTCGCCGCTGCAACCTGGCCTGCAAACATTGCTATTCGATTTCGGCCGATACCACCTTTCCGGGCGAGCTCTCGACCAGCCAGGTCTACACCGTCATGGACGATTTGAAGGCCTTCGGCGTGCCCGTGCTCATTCTCTCGGGCGGCGAACCCCTGCTGCGGCCCGACATCTACATGATTGCCAGGCGCGCCAAGAAAATGGGTTTCTACGTCGGCCTGTCGAGCAATGGTACGCTCATCGACGAGAAGAATATCGACGACATTGCCGACGTCGGCTTCGACTACGTGGGCGTTAGCCTCGACGGCATCGGCGCCATTCACGACAAGTTCCGCCGCAAGGAAGGCGCCTTCGATGCCTCGATGCACGGCATTCGCCTCATGCGCAAACACGGCATCAAGGTGGGCACCCGCTTCACGCTTACCCAGGACAACGCCGCCGACCTGCCCGCCCTGTTGCGTATGCTCGACGAAGAAGACATCGACAAGTTCTACCTGTCGCACCTCAACTACGCCGGCCGCGGCAACAAGAACCGCAAGGACGACGCCCATTTCGTTACCACGCGCAAGGCCATGGAAATGCTCTTCGAAACCTGCCTTTCCTATGTGAAGCGGGGCATCGATAAGGAAATCGTGACCGGCAACAACGACGCCGACGGCGTGTTTCTGCTGCACTGGGCCCGCGAACGCTTTCCCGCCGAACGTGTCGAACATCTCAGGGCGAAGCTGACCCAATGGGGCGGCAACTCGTCGGGCGTGAACGTAGCCAACATCGATAACCTCGGCAACGTACATCCGGACACCTTCTGGTGGAAGTACGACCTCGGCAACGTCAAGCAACGGCCTTTCTCCGAGATCTGGCCCGACACCAGCGACCCCATCATGGCCGGCTTGAAAGCCACGCCTCGCGCGGTGAAAGGGCGCTGCGCCGCGTGCGCCTTCTTCGACGTCTGCGGCGGCAACACCCGCGTCAGAGCCCGCGAGCTTTACGGCGATCCCTGGGCCGAAGATCCGGGTTGCTACCTCACCGACGAAGAGATCGGCATGCAGAATCTTGCCGAGAAGACCGAAGACAGGCGCTCACGCGCCGACTCGGTGCCGAGCCTGATCTGAGAGGGCCGGAAAAGGGGAGAACATCATGCGTAGAAACATCCTTGCCCGTACAACCTTACTGAGCCTTCTCACCATCACAGCGTGCGCGGGCGCCCAGCGCGAGTCGACCGCCTCCGACCCGCGACCCGCTGCCGCTACGGAGAAACACGAAGTCGGCAACGTCGCGGCCGGCCTGTATGCCGCGCACTGCGCCGCCTGTCACGGCGAAGGGCGCCTGGGTGGAATGGGCCCTGCCCTGCTTCCCGAAAACCTTGCCCGCCTGCGCAAAGGCGAAGCGGCCAGGGTCATTGCCGGCGGACGCCCGGCAACGCAGATGCCGGCCTTTGCCGACAGGCTGAATGAAGACGAGATCGAGCTGCTTTCCGGTTACATCTATGAGGCCCCCGCCGAACAACCCGTTTGGGGCGCGGCCGAGATACTCAACTCACGCATCGAATACCCGGGGTCCGAATACCTGCGAAACAAACCGGTCTTCGAGGCCGATCCCGAAAACCTCTTCATCGTCGTCGAAGTCGGCGATCACCACGCCACGGTACTCGACGGCGACACCTTCACCCCGATACACCGCTTCCAGACCCGCTTTGCGCTTCACGGCGGCCCCAAATTCTCGCCCGACGGGCGCTACGTGTACTTCGCCTCGCGCGACGGTTGGGTCAGCAAGTTCGATCTGTGGAACCTCAAGGTCGTTGCCGAGATTCGCGCGGGCATCAACACCCGCAACGTCGCCGTGTCGGCCGACGGCCGCTGGGTGCTGGTGGGTAATTATCTTCCCCATAACGTGGTGCTTCTCGACGTCGAAAAATTCACCCTGAAGCGCGTCATTCCCACCATTGGCGCCGACGGCGCTTCTTCACGGGTCAGCGCGGTGTATCAGGCTGCCCCCCGCGACAGCTTCATCGTCGCGCTCAAGGATGCGCCCGAGCTCTGGGAAATCAAAGTAAGCGCCGCCGACATGAAGAACAAATGGGTGCACGACCACCGCAAGGAGTCGGGCGACATGCTGGCCGTTTCCGAGCGCATCGACTTGCGGCGCATCGTGGTCGACGGCTTCCTCGACGAATTTCTCTTCGATCCCGATTATCGCTATGTGGTCGGTTCGGCCCGCGGCGGCGAGAAGGGCCAGGTCATCGACCTCGACAAGGGCGAAGTCATTGCTTCGGTCGATATTCCGGGCATGCCCCACCTGGCCTCGGGCATTACCTGGGAACATGACGGCCGCACGATTATTGCCACGCCCAACCTGAAGGACGGCCTCGTATCCATCATCGACATGGCTTCGTGGAAACTGGTCAAACAGATTCCAACCCAGGGGCCCGGTTTCTTCATGCGCAGCCACGAGAAATCGCCCTATGCCTGGGTCGACGTCTTCTTCGGTCCGAACAAGGACAAGGTGCACGTCATAGACAAGAACACGCTCGAGATCGTGAAGACCCTGCAACCGGCTCCGGGCAAGACCGCGGCTCATGTCGAGTTTACCAAGGACGGCCGCTATGCCCTGCTAAGCATCTGGGACATGGACGGCGCCGTGGTCGTCTATGACGCGCAGACGCTGGAAGAGGTCAAGCGTATACCCATGGTCAAACCTTCGGGCAAGTACAACGTGCACAACAAGGTAACGCTCTCGCGCGGCACCTCGCACTGATACCGTTTCCCTCCTGTCGACAGCAGAAAAAAGCGCCCGCATGGGCGCCTTTTTTCGTGCGTTCACGCTCCCGACCGGCGGAAGCGTTACCGGCTGCGTGCATCAGGCGGCGTCTTGCTGCACCTCGGCGGCCTTCTTGCCCCTGAGCTTCGTGATGACCCGGTCGGCCGTGACGTAAAAGGCCGGCACGACCAGCAGACTCAGCACCGTGGCGACCGAAAGACCGCCGATGATGCCGAGCGCCATGGGTGCACGGGTTTCGCTTCCGGGTCCCAATCCGAGCGATGCCGGAACGGCCGCCGAAAGCGTGGCCATCGAAGTCATGAGAATCGGCCGCAGGCGTATCGGTCCGGCGCTGCGCATGGCGTCAAGGGCGCTCAGGCCCCGCTGCCGCTCGATGTTGGCGTAGTCGACGAGAATAATCGAGTTCTTGGTCACGATGCCCAGCAGCAACAACAACCCGATCATGCTGAAGATGTTCAGCGTGTTGCCGCTGACCCACAGAGCGAAAATCGCGCCCGCGGCCGACAACGGTAGAACCGTCAGAACGGTAAGCGGGTGCAGAAACGAGTTGAACTGCGAAGCAAGCACCATGTAGGCAAAGACGACGCCGAGAATGAGGGCGAACAGCAGACTGTCCATCGACTCCTGGAACGCCACACTGGATCCGCTGAACACCAGGCGATAGCCCGTGGGCATTTCCTTCTGCATGCCTTCGACGAAGCTCATGACCTCGGCCTGCGAGTGACCGGGCGCAACGTTGGCGTAAACGGATACGGCGCGTTCGCGATCTTCGCGGGTTATGGCCTGCAGCGCCGGCCTTTCCTCAAAGCTCACCAGCGTCGACAGCGGAATGAGCGTGCCGTTGCTCGAACGAACGTGCAGCCGCTCGAGATCTTCGGGCCGGCTGCGCTGCTCGGCCAGCAGTCGCATGCGCACGTCGAGCCGTCGTCCGTCGGTGCTGTACTTGCCCACCCGCATGCCGCCGACCATGGCACTCAGGGTCGTGGCCACGTCTTCGACGGGTACGCCCAGATCAGCAGCCAATGCGCGCTTGGGCACGATGCGTACCTCGGGCATGCCGACATCGTAGTTCGAGTCGACGTCGACGGCCATGCCCGACGCGGCCAGTTTCTGTTGCGCCGCCTGACTCAACTCGACCAGCCGGTTCCAATCGGGGCCGCGTACCGAAAACTCGATGGGAAAGCCGCGGCGGGCCGAGAAACCGCGCTGCGAGTCGTCGGATACGACGGCACGCAGACCGGCGATGGCATTCAACTCGCGGCGCAGTTTTGTAGCCACGGCCGCCTGCGGCTCGCGTTGATCGGGCGGCAACAGGGTCACGAACATCATGCCCTGGTTAACCTCGCCGCCCCAGCCGCCTACCACGGCGAAAGCCCGGTCGACCTCAGGCAGGTTGTTGACATACTCTTCGGCTTGCTTGAAGACGTGATCGGTCTCGGCAAGACTTGACCCGATGGCCGTCTTCACACGCACCATGAGACGGCTCTGATCCTGCGAGGGCACGAACTCTGACGGAATGGCCGTCACCAGCCACAGCGAGCCCGCAAACACCGCGGCCGCCATGCCCAGAATCGTCAACGGCCGGGTAAGACCCCAGTCGAGCACGCGGCGGTAAACCCGCTCGAGATGCGAAAACCCGCTGTCGACGAGGCGCCCGAAGCGGCTGCGGCCTTCGCGCGAAGTATCGAGCCACTGCGCGAGTCGGGCGGGCGCCAGCGTGATTGCCTCGAGGTAGGAAAACAGAATGGCCGCACACAGGGTCACGCCGAACTGCAGAAAGTACCTGCCGACGATTCCTTCCATGAATACCACCGGAAGGAAGATGGCAATGACCGAAATCGTGGCGGCCAGGGCGGGAAACTTGATCTGGTCGGTACCCTCGAGCGCGGCGACCGCCCGGGGCTTTCCCTCTTCGGCGTGCCGGTATACGTTCTCGAGCACCATGATGGCGTCGTCGACCACCAGGCCCACCGCAAGCGCCAGGCCCAACAGCGTGAACGTATTGAAGGTATAGCCCAGGAAGTAAACGACAGCCACCGTTCCCAGCAGCGACATGGGAATGGCAAGCAGCACGTTCAACGTGCTCGACAGCGATCCGAGAAACAGCCAACAGATAATGGCCGTAAGGAAAATGGAAAGAACCAGCTCGAATTGCAGTTCTTCGACCGACTCCTTGATGAAGCGCGTGGTGTCGGAATTGATGCCGAGCTTCATACCCTCGGGCAGCGTCTGGCTAATTTCCTCGAGCGCGTTTCTGATCCCTTCCGACACGGCAACCGCGTTGGCCCCACGCTGCTTCTTGATGCCGATGCCCTGCGCGGGCACTCCGTCGACACGGGCCATACGCCGCTGATCTTCAAAACCGTCTTCTACAAGTGCGACGTCTTCGAGATAAATCGGCACGCCATTGGTCTGCCGCACCACGATACGGCGGAATTCTTCGAGATCGATGGCTTCGCCCAGCACGCGTACGTTGAGTTCCTGGCCACCACTCTCGAGGCGTCCGGCCGGAAGTTCAATGTGCTGGCGACGCAGCGCCGCCATGATATCGTTGACCGTCAACCCGTACGAGTCGAGGCGGGCGGCATCGAGCCAGATGCGAACGTTACGCTCGAGGTAGCCGCCGAGCAGCAATTCGCCGACCCCCGGCACGGTCTGCAGTTTCTCGCGCACCTGGTAACGGGCGTAATCGCTGAGTACCCGTTGGGGGTAGGGACCCGATAGCGCCACCCACATGATGGGCTGGTCTTCGGGGTTCGACTTCGACACGACGGGCGGGTCTACATCGGCCGGCAGACGCCGCTGCGCCTGGGCCACCCGGGCCTGTACGTCCTGCATGGCCACGTCGACATCGCGGTCGATATCGAGTTCGAGGGTAATGCGCGCGCTTCCCTGCTGGGCGCTCGAGGTAATGGAGCGAATACCCTCGACCTGCACGAGCGCCTCTTCAAGGCTCTCGAGCACTTCCGTTTCCATAATCTCGGGGGCGGCGCCTTCCCATTCGGCGCGCACGGAAATCATGGGAAAGTCGACGTCGGGAAATTGCGAAACCCCGATGCGCGTAAAGGAGACGAGACCGAAGAGCACGGTCGCCGCCATGATCATCCACGCAAAGACCGGCCGACGAATGGCTATCGCGGTTATGTTCACTGCGGGCCTCCCGACTGTTCGGCCCCCTCGAGCGGGCGGCCGCCCTCACGGGCCGCCACTTCGTGGGTGAGCACCCCGGGGCGCAGGGCTTCGGCCCCGCGTATGACCAGTCGTTCGCCCTCGCGCAGGCCCTCGCGAACTTCGATCCTGTCGTTCGAGGTGCGCATGCCCAATTCCAATTGGCGCTCGACCGCTTTTCCGTCTTCGACGATATAGGCAAGGTAGCCGCGCTCACTCGTTCGTACGGCGATACGGGGAACGACAATCGCCTTTTCGTTGCCCCCCACGGGTACGCGCACCTGCGCAAAAGCTCCCGGACGCACCGCACGGTTGCCCGTAGACTCGACGCGGGCCGTGATGGGCACCATGCGGGTCGAAGCTTCGGCGGCCGAAGCCACGTGAATGATTTCGGCCTTGTGCTCGCCTTCGGCGCCCGAAACCCTGAACCAGGCGGTGTCGCCGCGAGAGACACGACGGGCCTCGACTTCGGGCACATCGAAACGAAGCAACAGGGGGTCCTGCTGCAACAGGGTGGCGAGCACCGTACCGGTCTGCACATACTGACCCGTCTGTACGCCGCGCGTCTGAATGATGCCGCTGACCGGCGCGCGAACGTAGGCATCGCGCAAGTTCAGTTCGGCAAGGTCGAGAGCCGCGTTGGCCTGCGCCACATCGGCTGCGGCAACGCCGGCCTGCGCCCGGTAGGTCGCGAGCTCTTCTTCGCGCACCAGGTTGGGCGTTGTGCGGTTCAGCTCTTCACGTCGCTGCAGGGCCGACTCGGCTTCCTTCAACGAAGCGTGCGCACGCTGCAGAGACGCCTTGGCCGATTCAACCTGTACCCGGTAGCGCTCAGGTTCGATTTCAGCCAGAACGGCGCCCTTGTCTACCGTGTCGCCTTCGACGAATCGCACCTTCTCGACAACCCCGGCGACCCGCGCCGATACGCTGATTTCTTCGAAGGCATTGACCGAGCCGACAGCGGCAACCAGGTATTCGACCGGCCGGGCTTCGATGATTCGGGTCTCGACCGGATAGCTGGGTGCGGCCCCCTGCTTCGATGCCTGTTTACCGGCCCCTTCGCCGGAACAGGCCGCTACGGTTGCCGCCAGCGCGACAGCCAGAGAAAGATACTTCATGGCTTTCGGGTCTGTTTGCGCTTGCCTTATCATTGCAGGGAATCTCCTTCGGGCGTCGGAACCGCCCCGTCGGCCTGCGCGAGGGCGGGCCATCGGCCAAGAGCCTGAAGCAGCTGCAGACGAGCCTGCTGCAGGGTGAATTGCTGGCGTGCAGCCTCGGCCTCTGCCTCATATCGTTGCGCCGAGGCATCGGCCTGCTCGAGGGCCGTCGCAAGGCCGACCGAAAAACGGGCCCGTACCTCTTCTTCATTCTGGCCGGCGACATCGGCCCGCGCCGACGCCTGCGCAAGCGCCGCCTGTGCCGTTTCGAGATTGGTAAGCGCCTCGAGTATCTGAAGGCGCACCTGTCGCGCCAGGGCTTTCGCCTCGAGTTCGACCTCGTCGGCCGCGGCGCGCAGCCCGGCGGCCTGGGCATACCGGGCCCCCCCGTCGAAGAGGGTCCACGTTAGAAGACCGGCCACATTCCAGTCGGAATCGCGCCCGCTCAACCCGGCTTCGTTGGTCACCCGCCAGGTGCCTACGGCGCGCAGGCGCGGAAAGAAGTCGTACCAGGGCGCCTTCGAGCGAATACGCAGAGCCTGGGCATCGAGCGTGCGGGCGGCCAGATCGGGGCGCTTCTCTACCGCATCGTCGAGAAGCGACTGGGGTTCCTCAGCGGCTATCTGTTCGACCGAGGGCTCCTGCAACTGCGAAGGAACGTCTGCGTTCATCAGGTATCCGAGAATGAGCCGCGCCCGCACATGAAAGTTCGAAGTTTCCGTCAACTGAAAAGCAGCGGTGGCCAGTTCGAGTTCGGAGCGGGTAAGATCGTTCCGGCCGGCAAGCCCGGCACGCAAACGCTGCCGGGTCTCTGCGACCACGGCCTCGGCAACGCCGGCACGGCGTTCGGCCGCCCCCCGCATGGCGTCGGCGGTAAGCACCGTCAGGAAGGCTTCGGCCACCTCGAAGGCCAGGGTGCGTCGAAGCTCGTCGGCGCGCAGCCTTGTCGCCTCGACTTCGCGATCGGCCGACCTGATGTAGGGAATGGCCGGAAGCCGCAGCAATTCGAGTTCGGCTACCGCCGAGCCGCTGAGCCCGTCGCGCGCCTGAATGACCGAGGTGGTTCCACCGATCTCACGCACAACCTCGTGCGAGCGCCGCACATAAGTCCCGTTAAGTTGCAGCGTGGGTAAAAGCAGTGCCCAGGCTTCGCGCAAAGCCGCACGCGATTGGCCGATGCGCGCTTCGGCAATCTCGGGTACCTCATTGTTCTGCTCGGCCGTGCGAATGGCCTGGTCGAGCGTAAGTACGGCCGGCGTCGTTACCTCGGAGGCAGACTGTTTCGCTTCTGCTTGGGAAGCGGCTGCCAACGGCAAGGCGATTGCAACCGGCAAAAGAAAATGAATGAGAATCGACGGCAACGGCAACCCTGTTTGGTTCGATGTGAAAACAATCAGATTAACAGTTTTTTCAGCACCATGGCCCGGACACGGGGGGGGGGTGGGGCCAATCGTGCTGAGAAACCATCAGGTGAAAACGGGAAGGATTGATGGGGGTGGCGAAGCGAGACCCCGCCCCCGGCGTTCATTGTCGAATGCGTTATCGTAAACTCCAGTTCTGCAGCGTCTTCTCTGCATCAAAGTTCGCGAGATGCAGAAGAGCGATAACCCGTTACCCAGGTTGTCAGGCGGTCGTCACCCTCCGATGCACGCACGCGGCCCGGAACGGAGGTTCCGGGCCTTTCTTTACTTGGATACCGGCCGTCCGCAATTCATTCCCCACTTCTGTCTCCGGCCTGGCCTCGTGCGGTTTCACCCTCGGAAGTCGACGGCGATCGCAGCTTGTGCGAGGCTCAGTATGGAAATCGAGGTAAATGGAGACGAACGATGGCTCGGAACTATTTTGAATGCAGAGAGCTTCCGCAAATCGAAAACTGCAGCGTACGCATTTCCGGTTCACCCGATGAAGTCGAAAGACTGGCGGTTCTGCACGCCGTCGACGCCCATGGTGAAAGCGATACGCCTGCGTTACGTCAAGCGATTCGCGAAATCCTGCACAGAGATAACCGCACCAGCTTCGCCTGGGAAGAAGGCACCGATATGTGGTTCTGGTGAGGTGCGCGCTCTCAAGGGTCGATGAGCACACCCGGATTCAGAATGGCCTGCGGGTCGAGCGAACGCTTGGCCGCGCGCAGCGCCTCGGCAAAGAGATCGGGGCGTTGTCTGTCGTACCACGGCCGGTGATCGCGGCCCACCGAATGATGATGGGTAATCGTGCCCCCATGCTTCCAGAGGGCTTCGGAAGCGGCCGCCTTGATTTCATCCCACTGTTGCAGCTGCGAGTTCGGCTTACCGGGCGCAATGACCGTGTAATACGGTGCGGGCCCATCGGGGTAGACATGCGTGAAGCGGCAGGTAACCAGGGCACTGCCGCAG
Organism: bacterium; assembly: GCA_041687475.1. GTDB lineage: Bacteria > J088 > JAWLBW01 > JAWLBW01 > JAWLBW01 > JAWLBW01. The sequence continues at coordinate 6,969 of JAWLBW010000041.1, read as the reverse complement.
ACCTCGTGCGCGGCCGCCTTGACCGCCTCGATCACGGCGTGATGGAATTCGGGAAAGCGGTCCCAGGTAATGGCCGTTTCGAAGGTTTCGACCACCATGCCGAGCGTGGTCATCGTATCGCGAAGATAAGGCGCCTGAATGAACATCTGCCGCCAGTCGCCCGCGGCCCCTTCGCGTTCGCCCTCGGTCGATGTTTTCGTACGGCCGGCGCCCTCACTGAATTCGCCGCCCATCTCGCGACAGATTTCAAGCGCCCGATCCATCCACGGATCGAGGGCATGATCGGCCGACTCGAAGGCAACGAGCAGCAGGTGCTGCGTACCGTCGCCGATGCCGTTATTGAAGGCTTCGGCGGCATCGATCACCCGGCAGTTGGTGGGATACAGCCCCGACTGGGCCAGGAGCCGGGCCGTGTCGGCGGCTTTGTCGAAGTTGCCGAAGCGCACCGTGGCGGCGGCCCTGAACCGGGGGCGTTCCTGCAGGCGCATCGACGCCGAGGTAATGACGCCGAGTATGCCTTCCGAGCCGATGAACATGCGGTCGGGCGAGGGTCCGGCACCCGAGCCCGGAAGCCGCCGAGTCTCTAGCGTGCCGCGCGGAGTAACTACACGCAGCGATTCGACGAACTCATCGATGTGGGTATAGAGCGTGGCGAAGTGCCCACCCGAGCGCGTGGCTATCCACCCGCCCAGGGTTGAAAATTCGAACGACTGCGGATAATGCCGCAGCGAATAGCCGTGGGGCTTCAGCGCCGCTTCGAGGGCCGGCCCGTACATGCCCGCTTCGATACGGGCGGTACGTGAAACGGTGTCGACTTCGAGCAGGCGATTCATGCGGCCCATGTCGATGGAAACTGCGCCTCGATAACCTTCGGGCAGGCGGGCCTCGACGCCCGCCGTGACAGTGCTGCCCCCTCCGTAGGGAATGGCGGCCAGGTGCTGCTCGCCACACCAATCGAGCACGCGCACCAGCTCGTCTTCGTCTGCGGGAAAGGCCACGGCATCGGGCGCCGACGAGAAATCGCCCTGCAGACCCCGCACCACATCGCGGAAAGCCTTGCCGTACGTATGGGCGGCACGGTCGTAACGGTCGCGGCTGACCAGCGGCGCGAGAGCTTCGGGTACCGATGCGCCCGGCTCGGGCATGCGAATGTCGTCGAGACGAGGCGGTGCCAATTCATTGAACTCGACCCGGCCGCCGAACTGCATCTGCATCAACATTTTCAGGTTGTCACGCTGCGTTTCGTTCAACCCGGCGCCTTCGACGCCCCAACCCCAGAAATTTCTCTTCGCCATGCCGCCTCCTCTTCGCGCCAGTGTACCGCATTTACCCACGGCGGTCAGCTTGAGAACGCCGGAAACGGCGAGCATCGGCCCTTGCGACACAGCGGGCAATCTTTCACGATGGGGTGAATGAGGAGATTATGCCATCTCTACGCATGACACCCGCAGAGCTGCTCGACAGACGACGGACACGGGGGCCGACACGTAACCGGCACGCAATCCGTCGTCACCGTCGCCACACACGTTCCCTGGAACGCGCCCTTTCACCCACCCACTTGCGGCTTCGCCTCGGCGCAATGGCCGCCGGGCTCGGCGGGGCAGCCATGCTGTTCCGACGCTTCGTCGAAGACGCCCCCGAAGTGGTTTCGCATGTCGATCTCACGCGCTATGCAGGTACCTGGTACGAGCTCGCCCGCTATCCGATGCGATCGGAACGTGACTGCTTCGGCGTGCAGGCGCATTATCACCTGCGCGACAACGGCACGCTCGATGTGGTAAACGAGTGCCGCAAGGGCGGGTTCGACGGCCCCGTCAAACGCGTGCACGGAAACGCCCGTGTCGTCGATCCGGCAACCAATGCCCGACTGAAGGTGCGCTTTTTCGGCCTTTTCGGCGGTGACTACTGGATTCTCGACCTCGGCCGGAACTACGAATATGCAGTGGTCGGCGATCGGAAGCGTAGGCACCTGTGGATTCTGAGCCGTACCCCTCAACTGCCGCGCGACGTCATGGAACGTATTCTCAACCGCGCCCAGGAAAAGGGCTATACGCTGGGCCGCCTGCTCATGACGCCGCAAGCCGGTTGAAATCAGTGGGCCAGGAAGTCGCGCACCACGCGGGCCGAGTCGCCGTCGTCCATCTGCCAGAACACGTGCCCCGCATTCTCGAGCGCGTGAAGCCGACTGTTGGGAATCGCGGCTTCGAGCAGTCGAGCGTTGGCAAAGGGAATCAACACGTCGCCGGTACCGTGTACAACGAGGGTTTCGGCGTCGATTTCACCCAGGCGTGAAGCCAGGTCGAACGTAAGAACGGCGTTCATCTGGTTGAGAAAACCGTGCCGGGGCCGCTTCGCAGCCATGGCCCTGTCGATGGCCGCTTCCCACAGCGTGGGGTTCGCCTCAATCCATGCCCGGGTATAGTTTACCCAGAGCATACCGCGCAGCATCTCGCGCAGGTCTCGTTCCCGACTCCGGTATTGAAAGGCTTCGAGAACCTCGGCCTCGGGTTGAATCTGATCGCCGCCGCCGTGACCGGTGCAGCCGAGTACCAGTTTCTGAAGACGTTCGCCGTGCGCGACCGCAAGTTGCTGGGCAATCATGCCGCCCATGCTGATGCCGAGTACGTGGGCCTTGTGCCAACCCAGCCGGTCCATGAGCGAAACGGCATCGAGGGCCATCATTTCGATGGTATACGGCATGGCCGGCACGCCGCTCTCGCCCATTCCACGGTTGTCGTAGATGAGCACCGGTCGGTCCTGCGCCAGGGCCTCGGCAAAGGGCCCCCAGTCTTCCTTCACGCCGCTCCAGCCCTGAATCATGACCAGCGGCATACCCGAACCGTCGGGGTTCAGCACGCGGTAGGCAAGTATTACGTCATCGCATTCGGCATACAATACGTCGGTGGCTTTCATGCAGAAATTTTATCACGCCGACATTTCTGCAACGCCTGGGTAGAGCCCGAAGATACGAGAACGACGTATTTCACGATTTCGCGGGAGCAGCGCTACCCTGCCTGGGAGGAATCGGCACCCGGGGGCTCCGTTTGGCCGGTCGCTGAGCGGAATGCTTCATGCCGGCGTCGACGCCACGGCACCTGGCCGCCTGCCAGGGCAATCAGCTCGACACCACCTTGAAGCAGGGTGCGAACGATGCCGCCGGCAACACCGAGAATGGCGAGCCCGAGAAAGACATACACCGCAGCGCGCATCGATTCGCCGACCGCAATGTCGAAGTTTCGACCGTCGAACACGCCGTACAGGGCCCGGTCGTCGAGCTCGAGAAAACCGAGCACGTATTCAAAGAGGCGGAATTCCGCCGGAGCGGCAACGGCCTGCACGGCCAGGGCCCCGATGGTCAGCAGCAGAACGGCGCCCGCAAGCACGAGCACAACGCCTGCCACCAACAGCGCATTGCGCAGCCCCGGAGGCATTCCGCTCGACGGTGGCGATTCGGAAACGTCGGACAACATGTGGCTTTCCCTCTGCCCTCATTGTAGAGCGCCTCGCCCCGGAAGCGCCACCGGCTGAGGAGCCGGGGTTACCCCTGTACCGCCTGCGTCGAAGCCTCGACGTCCTTCCCCTTCACCCTGCTGCGTGCCTGTTCCTGCGCCGACTTCACAATGACCGGTATCAGGTTTTTTCCCAGAATGGCCGACGCCGACAGCACACCCCCGAACAGCGCCCCGGCTATACCGCAGCTTACGATGTCCTGCCCGGTCAGATAGAGTCCTGCAATGGCCGTGCGCGGACGCAGGTATTTCTGGCGGAATCTCTGGGGCGTGTGGTCGATCCCGTAAATTTCGCCGTGCTGGTAGTTGGTGAAGTTTTTCGTGCTCAGAGGCGTCGACAGCTCGTAGTAGTCTACCTTTCCCTTCACCTGCGGCACCTGTTCGTAAAGCACGTCGAGTAGACGCGTGGCAAGGCGCTCCTTGAGCGCGTCGTAGTCTTCGCCCCGCTTCTTCCAGCGCGTTCCGTCCCACTTGGCGAAGGCCGACCAGGGTGCGAAGGTTACCAGTTCGATGGTTGCCCGACCCGGATGTCGGCTATCGAAATCAGGGTCCTTGGCCGACGGAAAGGAAATGTAGACGAGCGGAAAGTCGGCGTCGATGCTCTCGCGCATGGCCGCGAGGTTCTTCTCGGGAAACTCATCGGGGTAAACCCACTTGTTTGCCTTGGGCAGGCCGAGCTCGCCGGCAGATTCCTTCAACCCGACATACAGCGACAGGTGGGCGGCCGACGGCCGCAACGCCTTCATTTTTGCCGGCATGCCCGTGGCCTTCGACGCGTGGGAAGAAAGCAGGTGTTCGAACGTATTGAACACACCGGCATTACTGACGACGATGGGCGCTTCGATGATCCGGTCGTCGGCCATGCGTACGCCTTTCGTGCGACCTTTTTCGACCACGATCTCGGCTACCTCGGCATTGATGAGCACGGCGCCGCCCTTTTCCTGAATGGCCGGAATGATGGCTTCGGCAATGCGCCCCGATCCGCCCACCGGGTACCAGCCCCCGCCCAGGTAATGGTTGGTGACCATGGCGTCGATGATGAAGCTCGATTCGGCGGGTGGCAGGCCGTAGTCGCCGAAACGGCTGGTCAGCACGGCAATGAGCTTCTGGTTTTTCGTGAAACTTTCGACTACCTCACGGGTCGTGCGATCGGAATACTTGAGGAATTTCCGGCGCAGAAGCGGACCGATAAGGCGGCTCAACACCGGCGGAATCACCTTGTCGGCATGGTAGGGAAGCGAGGTGGCAAGCGCCTTCTTGACCGTTGCGAAATAGGCATCGATGGCCGCCTCTTCGCCCGGAAAGCGTTCCTTCAGGTACGCCTTGAGGCGCTTCTCGCCACGCGGAAGCCTGTACGTTTCGCCGCCGATAATGATTTCATCGTAAACTTCGCCCATATCGGCCCACTCGAGCCGGCCCTCCGTAAGCACGTCGAACATCGAGCGCAGCGCCGAGCGCGGGCGCATATCGCCGATATAGTGAACGCCGACGTCCCACTCGTAACCCGGACGATGAAAGACATGCGTATAACCGCCCACCGTGTAGTGGCGTTCGAGTACCAGCACCCGCTTGCCGGCGTATCTCGCCAGCAGCGCCGCGGTCGTCAGCCCGCCCATGCCGGAGCCAATGACGACGGCGTCGTAGCGTTCGGCCACCGGAAAGCGCCGGTAGGGTTCAAACAACTTCTTGGGCTTTTCCATTTTCCCCTCTCTGTATACGGCGTATACGTAAGTTACGGGTGTGCGGCTCAACGAACGCTGGTTCGAGGCCCTGCGAATGCCTTTGCGATGTTGCGCATCGTACGCGCGTAAAGTCGACGAAACGTTGCTTCGTCGACATGCAGCTTTCCTGCCAGGTAGAGCGAGACGAGTCCGTGTACCTGGGCCCACATGGCGAGTCCGGCCTCTTCAGGCTCGCCGCTTAGAAACCCGGCATCGACACAATCGCGAATGCGATCGACCAGAAAACGATAGGTCGCCGCATCCTGCCAGACGGCGGGGCCGCGCATTCCGCGAACCCCGGGTTCCTGCGTCATGAACATGACCTCGTAATCACGGGGATTTTCGAGGGCGAAATCGAGGTACTGGTCGCCGGCACAGGTCAGCCGGTCCCAGGCCGTGGGCTCGGCCAGCGATCGCTGCAGGTAATGCATGAAAATCTCGTGACCTTTGGCAATGATGGCCCGCAGCATGGCGTCACGATTGCTGAAGTGGCGGTATATGGCCATGGGGGTGATGCCGGTACGCGAGGCAACCGCCCGCATGGTTACCGCGTGCAAGCCCTTTTCGATGAAGAGATCGCGGGCGTGGTCAAGAATTCTATCGTGCGTATCGTTCGTCCCCATGTTTACAGTGTATACACCAAGGGCGCGCGAAACGTCAAGCATGTTTTTTTCGGATCTGTGTTTTGCGGCGTGGGAGTCGGGGCCCGTAAGGACGAGCGTCACCGGGCAGCGCGAGTTACCGGAATACCGCCGACCGACACCAATCGGTCAAGGCGAATGACCGTATTGCCCGCCAGCCTCAGGTATTCGGCGCCTTTGAGGGTGTAGACGTCGGCAATGCGATCATGCAGGTGTCGCTCGGCCCCCGACTCATCGGTATACACGATTGCGCAAACGACCCTTCGGGTCGCGATATCGAGCAGCATGTCATGCGAGCTGCAGGTAATCGGCAGATACGTCGATTCTTGCGTCATTCCCTCTCTCGACATTCAAAGGTCATGCCCCACGCGCCTTCGCACAACGCATTACAGGCAAACCGAGGCGCATGGGAAAAAGGGTAACAGAAACACGCACGGCGACCGAGCTCTGCCTTTGCGAGAGGCTGCCGCCAACCTGGAGGCGCGCCTGCGCTAACATGGAGAAATGGAACCCCGAAACGTTCAGCCGCACACCATGCTGCGCAGCCTTGTGCACGAAGTCTTTCAGACGGAGGTTTCGGCGGCCGAACATTCGCGCCGAACGGCCGAACAGCTGGGCGACATTCCGCCGGCGGCCACCTTGATGAAGGTTTCCGAACAGGCCGGCAGCTTTATTGAAGACCTCGACAGATTCGCCCGCGAACACAGGTATCCGGTCAGCCACACCGGGCGGGGCGTGGGGCGCGGGTTTTCTTCGGCGCGGAACTTCCTGCAGGATCGGCTGCTCACCCGCGAGAAAACCTATCGGGGAACGCTGCTCGGCATGCGCCACGGCGTCGATCTCGTGCAGCTTCTGCGCAATGCCGCGCGAAATGCCGGCGAAGACGACCTGGCCGATTGGTGTACCCAGTGGCTGGAAATGCGCAGACCGCTCGTAACCGAGGCCATGCGCCAACTGTCCTGGTTTGCCGAGCATCCCGATGTCGCCATGGCGCCGGTGCGCACAAGCGTGTTGCTGGGCGGCATTCGCCGGGCGTTGACGGCAACCGGCGATATTCGTACCCGTCTTCGCGGAAATTCGTGACGGCGAAGAACGCAG
>JAWLBW010000040.1:9281-21363 GCA_041687475.1 bacterium | reverse complement strand
GGGGCGCCTGAGACACGGGTTTGTTGACTGGTTTGTGTGCAATTTTCAGGCATTCAAGTTTCTTGACAGGCCTTGAGGGCTTCAAGTAATCCTGCGCGACCAGACCGAGTGGCGCGTGACCTTGTAAAGCAATGAATAATCAAAAATCGCAAACAACGCCGATAAGCCGGGTGGCGCATCATGGGCGAAAAATAAAGTATGAAAGGCTGCTGAAGGGATATACCCTGAAGCGGCTCGCGGAATTGGTGGGCTGCTCCGAGAGCATGGTCTCAAAGGTCGAGAACAGCCGCCTGTCACCCTCGCTCGCGATGCTGCACCGCATAGCGGCAGCGCTCGAGGTGAGCGTATCGGACCTGATTTTGCAGGAAAACGATGACCTGTCCGCCGGCAAGGTCGTGGTCTTTCCTGCGAACCGTTTCGAGATCACCGGCAAGGACCGGGACGAGGCGCGGGCCGGCGTCTGGTTCGACCGTATCCTGCCATTCGGGCATGACGGCCTGCTGCAGGTGCAGATGCTCGAACGCGCCACGGCTGCGGCGTCAAACACTCCGTTATACAAACGTCTGGTCAAGAGCCTCGACGCCATACGCCGCCAGGGAGCCCGCCTTTCCATGCTGGTCGACCAGCTGCTCGATGTCACCCGCATTTCTTCGGGCGGTCTGCAGATTGAACCCGAAGAATTCAATCTGGTCGAGATGCTCGAAGACATCGCGACCCGCTTTCGGTCGTCGCAAGACATACGTCTGCAGGTCGAGCTTCCCGACAAACCCGTCAACGTGCGCTGGGACCGCCTTCGCATCGACCAGGTCGTGACGAACCTGTTGATGAACGCGTTCAAGTACGGCGGCGACAAGCCCGTCGACCTCAAGCTGGCACGGAACGGAAAGGACGCTCTTTCGGTCTCCATTACGGACAGGGGTATCGGCATTGCCCCCGACGCCCTCGAGCGCATCTTCGGGCGATTCGAACGAGCGGTTTCGCAACGAGAGTACGGCGGGCTGGGGCTCGGTCTCTTCATCGTCAAACAGATTGTCGATGCCCATGGCGGTACGGTGCGCGCAGAAAGCGCACTGGGCAGCGGGTCGACTTTTCATGTCGATCTTCCGACGACGCCTCCGTCGGCACGGGTGGCAGCCTCCCAGCTGGCCCTGACGGCCGAGTAAGCCGGACCACGACGTCCACCGCATCATGTCGAAGCCGAAGAGCCCGGGTCTACCCTCGATACCGGGTCTTCGCGCTTCTCCGATTCAATAACCTGTTTCTGCTCGGCAACCGCGTATTCGTGCTCGAGATCGGCGAACGCACCCTGACCGCGATGTTCGACTCGTTCCATGCTTTTCGTGCGTCCGTAAAGAATCAGGCGATCGCCCGACAGAAGCCTGGTATCACCCACAGGCGCCCCCAGAAAGGTACCATCGGTGCGCTCGACATGGCTTGACGGCAAACATGAAGCGACTCCCGCTTTCCCTACGGACGCGCTTCCTCTGACGGCGCCTCGCTTCGGACGGTCTGCCGCGGGGCCTCGAAAGCGGCCCGGTGCTCGCGTACGAAATCGACAAATGGGGTGGGCTCACGACCGGTTACGTCGCGCACGGTCGAAGTAACTTCCGCCGCCAGGCCGGTGCCGTTTATCTGGTGCAGTTCCAGAAGCATGTCGATTTCCCGATCATTTACCCCCTCGGCCCGCAGCCAGTTCCGGAAATCGTCGCCGAGAACGTCGACGTAGCGAATGGATCGGTGCAGCACCTTGCTCAGAATCTGTGCGGCCTGATAATTCGTAATCGCCTCGGGCCCGGTCACCCGGCAACCGACATCTTCGTTCTTATCGCCCAGTAGCACCTCGGCCGCCACCGCCGCGGCGTCGCGGGCGTCGACGAAGCTCATGCTGCCCTCACCCTCGGGACGCATGAACCGGTCTTCGCTGCGAATCATATCGGCGCCGTACAGCAGAAAATCCTGCATGAACGGGCTCGGGTGAAGAAAAGCATGCCGTATGTTCAACTTGCGAATGTGCTTCTCTATTGCCCGGTGGCGAGCGGCCAGCGGAAACGCCCCCCCTTCGTCGGCCCCGGCCACCGATTGCTTCACGATGTAGTCGACCCCGGCCCTGTGCGCGGCATCGACAAGCCGGGTTTCGGTTTCGACCTGATCAATCCAGAACGGCGACAGCAGAAACAGACGATCGCAGCCACGCAGCGCCTCGACCAGAGAACTCGAGTCGGCCATATCGAGGCGCACCTGTTCACTGCCCCCCTGCTCCATGTCGCGCGGCAACTCGCGCACGGCCCCGATGCGCACCTGGGCCCCACGCTCGGTCAACAGGGGCACAAGTTCACGTCCGATATAACCGCCTGCGCCGGTAACGAAAATCATGGCAACCTCATTCCTGTGAAATCAAGCAGCATCGTACCGCCCCACCGTGGTCACGAGCACAACAGCATGAGGCGAGACCACCGGCACCGCGGCCCCACCATTTCCCTGCCGGCAGCGTGCGCCGATGGCTGGCCCGCCCTTCGCCGATCGGATACGCTGATACTTTCGGAGGCAAGGCAGGCCATGATGACGGAAAACACCCGACAAGCCGATACCCACAATATGTTCTTCGGCTATCTCCTGTGGATTTCGGTTTCACCGGAGCCCATCGGTTCTTTTACGGAAAGCCGGTTACCGGCACCATCTGGTTCTTCACCCTCGGTCTGCTGGGCATCGGTTGGCTCATCGATCTCTTCCTGATTCCCGGCATGGATCGCGACGCCGCACGCCGTTTCACCCCCGGCAGGGTCGACTACAATCTTTCGTGGATTCTGTTGACCTTCCTGGGCGTTTTCGGCGTGCATCGCTTCTACATGGGCAAATGGGTTACCGGCCTTCTCTATCTGCTCACCGGCGGTCTGTTCCTTCTCGGCTACCTGTACGACTACTGGACGCTGAACGACCAGATTGACGTCGTAAACCGCTCTTGACGCTCGCACTTCCCCACAGGCTCTTCACGCTCCAGATTATGAACGAACTGCTGCTCGTCATCGGAAACAAGAACTACTCGTCGTGGTCGCTGCGCCCCTGGCTCGCGCTCAAACACACCGGGGCCGCCTTCCGTGAAGAACGGATTCCCCTCTATGTTCCAGGCGCCAGGGAACGCATCAACGCCTTTTCTCCGAGTGGAAAGGTGCCCTGCCTCATCGACGGCAACCTGCGCGTCTGGGACTCGCTCGCCATCTGCGAGTACCTGGCCGAGCGCTTTCCCCAGGCCCAACTGTGGCCCCACGACCTGCGCGCCCGCGCCGTCGCGCGGTCGGTAAGCGCCGAAATGCACGCAGGCTTTGCCACCCTGCGCAGTGAAATGGGCATGAACATACGCCGCCCGGTGGGCGGAAAGCCGTTGACCGCAGCGCTGCAGGTCGACATCGAGCGAATACTCGCCATCTGGCGCGATTGCCGCACGCAGTACGGCCACGGGGGCGACTTTCTGTTCGGCCGCTTCACCATTGCCGACGCCATGTTCGCCCCCGTCGTGCTTCGTTTTCAAACGTACGACGTGCATGTCGATTCGCAGGCCCGCCGCTACATGGAAACCATTCTTGCCCTGCCCGCCATGCAGGAATGGATGAAAGACGGCCGCCAGGAAAGCGAATCGATTCCCCACATGGACTGACCGGGCCTTCTCAGCGTCGTCGCGCGTGGACTCGACTCGTCGGTTGCGGGTCGAGGCAGGGCTTCTGCGCGAGCCACCGGCTCCAGTACTCTTACTCCTTGCGCGCATACCTTGTACAGCCGCCTGTCATGAGTGCTAAAGTAATGCCGGAAAGTTATTTCCGCTCGAAGGCACAACGGCACGCATGGCTGATGGCGAAATCACCCCCGGATTCGACGAACTTTTCACCGGTAACGCGGCGCACCTCATTGAAGTGATGGCCGATACGGCCGCTTCGCTCGTATCGCAGAGCGACTTCGGTGCAACTGTTGAGGCCATGCTCGACGGCCTCGATCGCCTGGGGGCGCGTGCCTCATACCTGCTGGTTCCTTCTGAAGACGCGAGCGTACTCGTAGGCCTGCGCAGGCGCCGCCTTCCCGACGATATCGCAGCCGAGCTCGAAACCCTTCCCTTCGACTCGGAGCACTTCGTGGCACAAGCCGCCAGACAGCGCACGCCGCAGTTCGTTTCCGACACCCGGCGCTTCACCACCGGACTGCCTAAGCTCAGGGCCTATCTACAGGAAGCCCCGCCCATCTCGGCTGTGGCGCTGCCTCTGCTTTCCGGCGACGACCTCCTTGGGGTGCTTACGTGGTCCATCGACCGGCCGCATACTTTCCAGGAAGCCGATCGGCACACCCTGACGGCCCTGGGCGGTATGTTTTCGGCCGCCCTTGCCCAGGCACACGGACGCGAACACCTGAAACGTGAGCTGCAACGTCGCATTGAGGCCGAACGCGCGAGCGCACTGTACGCCCAGCGATTTATCCAGATTATCGACAACGCCCCCATCGGCATGGCGGTCGTTACGTTGGATGGACGCTTCGAACGTGTCAACGCCGCGCTCTGCGAAACCGTCGGCTATGCGAAGCATGAGCTTGAACGCCTTCGTTTTCAGGATATTACCCATCCTGACGATCTGGAAACCGATCTGGGCCTGGCGCGACAGCTTGCCGCCGGCGAGATTTCGCGTTACCAGCTGGAAAAGCGCTACATTCGGAAAGACGGTGCAATCATTCACGTGCGCCTGCATGGCTCGCTGGTACGTGACGAACGTGGCCACCCGCTGCACTTTCTGGCCCAGATAGAAGACGTATCGGAACAAGTCAGATACCAATCGGCACTGAAAACAAGCGAGGAAAGCTTCAGACTGCTTGCCGAGAATGCGAAGGACATCGTCTTCCGGGTGCGCGTAGCGCCTGAGCGTGCTTTCGAATACGTGAGCCCGTCGGCCCTGGAAATAACCGGGTATGCGCCCGAAGAATACTATCGAAATTTCGACCTGGCATACACCGTCGTGCGCCCCGACGATCATGAGCGGCTCGATACCTACATTGCCCACCTTGCCTCGGGGCAGCCCACCGGCCGTGTACAGCTGCGCGGAAAAAGCAAGACCGGAGCCCCCTTGTGGCTCGAGTTTGAAAGTTCTCTGGTCAGGCACAACGGCGGCCCTCTCATTCAAGGTATGGTGCGCGACGTAACCGAGCGCATGGAAATGGTCGAGGCGCTGCAGGAAAGAGAGGCCGAACTGGCCAAAGCGCAGCGCATCGCCTCGGTGGGTAACTGGCGATGGGACGTCGCCACAGGGCAGTTGCACTGGAGCGACGAGGTGTACCGGATATTCGGGCAAGAGAAAGACTTCACGCCGACCTATGAAGCCTTACTTTCCTGTGTTCACCCTGACGATCGCGAGCGGCTCGACCTTTCGGTGCGTGAGGCCCTCGACATGGTCACGCCCTATGGTATCGATCATCGCATCGTCAGGCCCGACGGCTCGGTGCGCTATGTGCACGAAGAAGCCCGCGTTATCGTCGGTGATGACAATTCACCCCAGGGAATGCACGGCACCGTACAGGATATTACCGACCGCTATCTGGCCGAACAACGCCTGTTCGAGCTGCAGCAACGTTTCGGGTCGATTCTCAACGCCGCAAGCGAAGGCATCTACGGCCTCGATCTCGCGGGCCGCACCACCTTCGTCAACCGCACCGCGGCCGACATACTCGGCAGGGAACCCGAAGAACTGATCGGCAAGGTGAAACACGAGGTATTGCACCACAGCTACCCCGACGGAAAGCCGTTCCCCATCGAGAAATGTCCGCTGCACGGCGCCCTTCGCAACGGTATCACGCAGACCGGCGGCCATACGACCTTCTGGCGAAGAGACGGAACCTCGTTTCCCGTCGAATACTCGTGCAGCCCCACTCACGACGAACAAGGACGGATTTCTGGTGGAGTCATCGTTTTTCGCGACATCAGCAAACAAATGCAAGCCGATGAAGAACGCGAGAAGCTGCGCGCGCGCATCGAGGCCGAACGCATCTGGCTTCGTCGGGTAGTCGAGCGGGCGCCGACCGGCATTCTCCTGGTCGAGGTACTACCCGGCGGGCGACTCGTCATGCAGGCGAACCCGCGGGCCCGGCAGCTCTTTGCCTTTCCGCTCGACTCGACACAGGGTCCGGGGCAATACCAGGGGCGCTTGCGGTCGAAGGAGGGGCGGGTGCTCGATGCGGCCGAATTCCCTTCGAGCCGCGCGCTGCGCGGCGAGTCGGTGGCCCATGGCGAATACAGCTTTCTGCGTATGGACGGCAAGCTCATTCCCATCGTCGCGGCCGCAGAACCCGTGCGCGACGAGAACGGAAAGGTAGTGGGCTCCATTGTGGTCATCGAAGATATTACCGCCGAGCGCGAACTCGAGCGCTTGCGTGAAGAGTGGATGAGCGTCATCGCCCACGATCTGCGGCAACCGCTTACAGCCATCACCATGCGCACCGAGATTCTGGGAGAAGTCTGCGGCCGCGCGGGAAAGAGCGATGTCGAGGGACACCTGCATCACCTCAAGGCCGGCGTCTCGCAACTGAACCGGCTGGTCAGCGACCTGATGGACCTCTCGCTGATCGAGGCGCACCGCATGCCGCTCAAGAAGCGCAAGACCGACCCCGAGTCGCTACTGCATGAAATCGTTGAACGGCTGCCCGTTCCCGAAGGCAGGCGGCTTCGTCTGGAAGTCGCCGATCACCTGCCCGTCGTGGCCCTCGATCCGGCAAGGTTCGAGCAGATCATCGGCAACCTCGTCTCCAATGCCGTGAAGTACGGCTACGAAGGAACACCTATCAGCGTGCGCCTGCAAGCGGCGCAAGGAGGTGTTCGCATTTCGATTACGAACGAGGGCGAGGGTATTCCTACCGAAGAGCTCAGCCATCTTTTTCAGCGTTTCGGCCGCAGCGCCCGCATCTCCGGAAATATCTCGGGGCATGGCCTCGGATTGTACATCGTCAAAGGCCTGGTCGACGCGCATGGCGGCACCATCGACTGCACGAGCCGGGAAGGCCTGGAAACGACCTTCTCGATCTGGCTGCCGCCCGCCGAACCGCCCGGGCACCACCCTGCCGGTGAAACGCCGGAAGAGGGTGCCGGCGAACTACGCGGCGACATGAAGAGCAGCACGCGCAAACGCCCACCCTCCTAATTGCTGAGATGGACAATTCCCTGTACGCCGTGACGGCATGCCAGGTAGCTACCTGCTACGATGTGAAGCATGCCTGAAGTCAACACCGTCGAACGCCGCCTGCAGGCCGGCAAGCATGAAGTCTCGGCCCTGCTGACCCTGCCCGCCGATGCCCGCGGGCTTTACGTCTTCGCGCACGGAGCCGGCGCGGGCATGCGCCATCCCTTCATGGAAAGCGCGAGCGCCGCACTCGCCAGGCACGGAGTCGGTAGCTATCGCTTTCAGTTTCCCTACATGGAGAACGGACGCAAGGCGCCCGATCGCGCCCCCGTGCTGCAGGACACGATTCGGGCCGTCGTGGCAGACGCAGCCGAAGCGGCGCCCGACCTGCCTCTGATTGCGGGGGGAAAGTCGATGGGCGGGCGAATGACTTCGTTGCTGGCCGCCGAAGGCGGCCTTACCCAGGTTCAGGCGCTGGTGTTTTTCGGGTTTCCCCTGCACGCGGCCGGAAAACCCTCGGCCGATCGCGGCGCGCACCTGAAGCAGGTGAATCGGCCCCTGCTGTTTCTGCAGGGAACGCGCGACAAGCTGGCCGATCTGACGCTGTTACGGCCCCTGTGCGATGAATTGGGACCACGCGCGAGGCTGCACGTGATTGACGGCGGCGACCACTCGTTTGCCGTGCCGAAAAAGACCGGACGCACGGCCGAAGAAGTCATGGAAGAGTTGACGACGGCAGTCGAACGGTTCTGTCGCGACGTTGTCGGCTAGTGCACGGCCCCGGAATGTCAGGCTTTCTTCTCGAACAGCGCGTCGAAGCGGCGGCCGATGGCGCCGCGAATGCGGTCTTCACCCACGAGTGAAGTCACCACGCCGGGCAGGTCCATCTTCAGCAGAGCGTCGTTTTCGCCAACCTCGATGGAGCCGTGCAGCGTAGCGCCCATGAGCCCCTTCTTGCCCTTGACGCTGAAATCGAGTCGGTCACCCGTCCACTTCTTGTCGGCTTCCTTGACCTTGATGCCCATCGGCCACTGCCGCTGAACGAGTTCGTCGAGATAACCGTCGATGCGGCGAATGGCTTCCTGCTTGTCGACGCCGTGCGTCCGTTCCATGGTGAATTCTGCCATACGGCCATTATACAACGGCCGCCCGGCGAGCGTCCACGAGGTTGTGCTGTCGCCCCTGCCTTTCTTTGTCGCGAACAGCCTGTCTTGCCGAAGCGGCCGCTTCGCGATAGGGTAACAGGTCGTCACTCAAATTCCCGCACGAGAAAGCCATGCCCTGGTCTACCCGGTTGTCTGCCGCATTCACGCTGATCTTCCTGCTTACGCTCGCCTTTCGTCCGGGTCCGGCAGCCGCCGACTCGCTTGCGGAAAAGAAGTTCGAAGGCGGAGCGCTCCTGCGCCTGATACCCCTGCGCACCGGCCATCGCCCTACCCCGCGCTGCATGTTGGCCGCCGAGGCTTCGTGCTTCTCGTTCGTCGACATGGTGCACACGGCTTTCCTGGTCGAACATGCCTCGGGTACCCGTTTTCTCATCGACGCGGGCCTGGGGCGCGAGGCGCGACGCGACCTGCTGCGTTTCGGCGCGCTTCAGCGGGCCGCGCTCGATTATCAATCCGACCTGGCTCTGGGCAATTGGCTGGGGCGGCTGGGAAATCCGCCCATTGCCTTCGTCCTGCTCACCCACCTGCACTGGGATCACACCAGCGGCCTGGGCGACATGCAGAAGCCGCTCGTGTTGATGGCTCCCGAAGAGAAAGACCTGCTCGAAGCCCTTCGCCCCGACGATTTCACAACGGGCATGCGCCATCATTTCGCCGAGGCCCGCGTCGAGGCCATTGCCTGGAACGGTGAACCGTGGGGCGAGTTCGAACACAGTCACGACGTTTTCGGCGACGGATCGGTCATTCTCCTTCCGCTGCCGGGCCACACACACGGTTCGACGGGCGTGCTTCTCAATCATGTCGAAGGACGTCGCCTGTTGTTCATCGGCGATGCGACCTGGTCGCTCGACGGCGTACGCCTGCCCTCGCATCGTCCGGCCGCGGCGCGTGAGCTGGTCGATATGGACGACGAAGCCATGGAACGAACCCTGGGCCGCCTCCATCGCCTTGCGAACAGCGACAGGGAACTCATTATCGTGCCCGCGCACGACGGCGACATGTTCGAAAAGCTCGACAGGTGGGTGCGTACCGGCACTTTTCCCCGGAAAAAGTAAGGGCAGACCGTCACGCGACGCAACTCTCTCCTTGTCGGTGTTCATCGGAGAAAATCGTCGGTGATCAATTATCGGGGATGCAGGCAACCAACCGCGGCTGTGGCGCTCGCGTGGCTTCCCCCCGATTGCCACGCTCGGAAGCGGTGACGTCAGTGCTGATGCTCGGCCGAAACAACGGTTTCGACCGGGTGGGCACCGAACCCGAAGGCTGCGCGCAGCGCTTGGGGCAGATCCATCGCGCTGCGGGCCGTAATCCACAAGCCTTCGACGACAACGGGCTGGTCGGCGACCTCGACACCCGCGCCGACAAGGTCGGGAATACTTTCATAGGGCCCGGCTACATGTCCTGCCGTAAGGAGTCCGGCTCGCAGGCAGGCCACGATACCGCCGCCCCAGGTCACCACCGGCACATCGGCCGCCAGCAGCCTGTGAATGGCCGCTGCGACCCTGGGACGCATGAGCTCGTGGGCGAGCGTCGGACTTTCAGGCATGACAAGCCCGCGTACTTCGGCGGGGTCAAGGGAGTCGACGGATCGAACTTCGATGCCGCTGCCGCTTCCCTGAACGAAGACGCGGGTAACGCCGGGAACCCCGGTAAAGACGGGTTCGCTGCCCCCCAGTCGGAACCAGCGAACAAGTTCGCGTACGGGCAGCACTTCGATTCCATCGGTGATGAAAACCACAGCATCGCGCATGGACTTCATGCTATGCGTTGACGCGACGCGCCACAATGGTGGGTACCCACTCAGTGCGCGGTAGCAGATTTCCCGGGTTTCGGGATGGTTCAGGAAAGGCAAAAAACGCGCTATCCGGAAGAGAAACCCACCCCGGCGTGTAAAAGCGGTGCGCGGTTTCCCAGCGGACGGCGGGGGGCCCCGAAAGCGCTCAGCCCAGCAGGTGCCTGACGAACCACTCTTCGCTTTCGCGTATGGCCTCGTCAAGGTCTTCGAGGGCCGAAAAGCGATGATCACAGCCCGGGAAGATACGTTGCCGGCGGCCTTCGTCGAGGTGCGGCCAGACCTGCTCGACATGGGCCACCGGTACGACGTCGTCGGCGGCGCCATGCAGCAGCAACACATTGGGCAGGTTATCGGGCAGCTTGCGGTATTGGCCTTGGCGATATTCTTCGAGAAAGGCCTTCAGACCGTCGACCGTGTCGGCGTGGGCTTCCATGAGGTCGTCGAGATTGCCCGGCGCCGCCAACGCAACCGTGGCGCGCACCTCGGCGTCGCCGGCGACGAAGAAAGACACGAAACCGCCCATGCTCGAACCGAACAGACCCAGGCGGTCGCCCCCCTGACGCTTGCGCACCGCTTCGAGCACCGTACGGGCGTCGGCCACGCGCGTGCCTACATTGGTGTCTTCAAACAGCCCGTCGCTCTGCCCGCAGCCGCGAAAATCGAAGCGCACCACGCCGATGCCGTGCTGGTCGAGCCGTTCGGAGAGCGCAAAATATTTGCGCCCGTCCTTGTTGCTCTCGAGCCCGTGCAGGGTAACCACCCATGCCCGCACATGCGCGGGTTCGTGAAAGGCGACGTCGAGTTCCTGGCCGTTCACGGCAATGCGTTCGAAATAGACAGTCATGTTGACAGCCTAGCAGCCGGGCGAGCGCTCGTCCACCGGTTCGCACCGCCTGCGCGCATGCCGACACCCGTAATCCACACATCTATAGTCGACTATGCCTGAATCCTTCTTTGCCTTGCAGGTGGTTCTATTTCCCGCTAAACTGGTCAACTTTAAGGGAGTACACATCATGCGGATTTTCGACGACATTACCCAGACCATCGGACATACCCCCCTCGTACGTTTGAACCGCGTTACCGAAGGCGCCGGCGCCACCGTTCTGGCCAAGCTTGAATCCTTCAATCCGCTGAGTTCGGTCAAGGACCGCATCGGCAAGGCCATGATTGAAGCGGCCGAACGCGACGGCAAAATCGGTCCGGGTTCGACCATTATCGAGCCCACCAGCGGCAACACGGGCATTGCCCTTGCTTTCGTCTGCGCCGCCAAGGGTTATCGACTCATTCTGACCATGCCCGAAACCATGAGCATGGAACGCCGCATTCTGCTGAAAATGCTGGGCGCCGAGTTGTACCTCACGCCGGGCGCGCAGGGCATGAAGGGCGCGATTGCCAAGGCCGAAGAACTGCTGGCCAATACACCCAATTCGTTCATGCCGCAGCAGTTCAAGAACCCGGCCAACCCCGAAATCCATCGCCAGACCACGGCCGAAGAAATCTGGAACGACACCGACGGAAAGGTCGACATTCTGGTGGCCGGCATCGGTACCGGCGGCACGATTACCGGCGTGTCCGACATCATCAAGAAGCGCAAACCCGCGTTCAAGGCGGTTGCGGTCGAACCCACCGAGAGCCCCGTTCTGTCGGGCGGCAGCCCCGGCCCCCACAAGATTCAGGGCATCGGCGCCGGCTTCGTACCCGATGTACTGAACACCGAGCTTTACGACGAAGTCGCCCAGATCTCGTCGGAAGATGCCGTGAAAATGGCCCGCCGCGTGGCCCGCGAAGAAGGCATTCTGGTCGGCATTTCGTCGGGCGCCGCCATTCAGGCGGCCGTGCAGGTTGCCAAGCGGCCCGAAAACGCCGGCAAGACGATCGTGGTCATCATTCCCAGCACCGGCGAGCGTTACCTCTCGACCGTGCTGGCCGAAGAAGCCCGGCTGGCCGTGGGGTTAAGCGCGGCGGGGGGGTCTGGAAATATA
>JAWLBW010000040.1:0-9271 GCA_041687475.1 bacterium | reverse complement strand
CGGCTGGCTGTGCAGTAACGCTCGGCTTGCGTTACTGCAATTCTCGATTCTCAATCCGTAATCCTTAAGCGAAAGAGGCTCGAGAACCACGGTCGTACGATCTCAAGCCCGCCTCCGGCGGGCTTTCTTTTTTCAGTGGACGGGGTGGACAGGATGGACGGGGTCGACAGGATGGACGGGGTCGACGCTCTTTCCCGCGAAGCGGCAAGCAACTGCGACCATAGTGTCCGGTAACAGTCGGGGTCGCGCAGGCCCGCAATCTAATCCGCTAAGCTCACCGAACCCACCGGCTCGATGTGTGCATTTCACTTCCCCCCGCCCTCGCCACTGGAACAACCGCCCCCCATCTGCGATTCTGTAATTTGTGCCCAACATATCCCGCGAAAAATACGCCCGCATGGTGCTCGCGCACGCCGCCCGCCAACACGGTTTCGAAACCGTCGGATTCGCACCGGTGGCCGTGCTCGAACAGGAACGCGCCCATCTTACCGAATGGCTTGCCGATGGGCGGCACGGCAATATGGAGTGGATGACCCGCGAGCCGGAAAAGCGCACCGACCCGCGCCTGCTTTTCGCCGATGCCAGAACCGTGATGGTCGTGGGCGCCAACTACTTTTCCGATGCACTGCCCGAAGCCGACGACAAGCGCGTCGCCCGCTATGCCCGGGCACGCGACTACCACAACGTTCTGCCCAAGCGCCTGCGTAAAACCCTGGCCGACGCCCGCCGCGAGTTTCCCGAGCTCGAGGGCAAAATCTGCGTCGACACCAGTCCCATTCTCGAAAAGCCCTGGGCGCAGCGCGCCGGTCTCGGATGGCAGGGCAAGCATACCCACCTGGTCAGCCGCTCGTACGGCAGCTGGCTCATTCTAGGGCTCGTACTGCTGAACATCGAGGTCGAATACGACGCACCCCAACCCGATCTGTGCGGAACCTGCACCGCCTGCGTCGACGCCTGCCCCACCGGCGCCATCGCCCCGCACCGGATGGACGCGCGCAAGTGCATCTCGTACTGGACCATCGAGCACCGGAACGAATTTCCCCCCGACGCCCCCGACCTCAACGGGTGGATTCACGGCTGCGACCTCTGCCTCGAGGCCTGCCCGTGGAACCGGTTTTCGGTCGCCACCCAATGGGCCGACTTCATGCCCCGTTACGCCGGCCTGACCGGCGCACAGCTGGCCGATGACGCGCAGATGGACGCCCTTTTGCCCGGCACGCCTCTGAACCGGCCGAAAACCGTGGGACTCAGACGCAACGCCGCGTGGAAGCCGAAAACCGGATCGCCCGGCGATGAAACATCGACTTCGTCGCCTCAAGCCGCGGAAACGGAAGACGACCCGCCGCGTTCGTAAGCCGCCGGTCGTGAGCCGTGACGGCCAATTGCATGGAAGGTGCAGGAATAACGACCGAGCCTTGTGCAGCCCCTTCTCCGGTCTACCGCTCAGTCAGTGAACCATCTGATCGGCGTTCAGAATGAACTCGGGAATGGCCGTTTCGAAGATGCCGCCCACCGACGAAACCATCTGGTAGGCGCCTCGCATCGTGCCCACCGGCGTGGGCAGGGTGGCCCAGCTGTTGTAGGTAAAGCTCTGCCCGGGTTCGATGATGGGCTGTTCGCCTACGACCCCTGCCCCCTCGACCTCGCGCACATGGCCCATGCCGTCGGTAATGACCCAGTGACGACGAAGCAGCTGCACCGCCTCGTCGCCCCTGTTCAAGACCGTCACCTCGTAGGCGAACGCGAATTCGCCGGCGGCCGAGTGCTCGCGCAGAAAGCGGGCCTCGACCGAGACTTCGATGTCGCGTGTAATGAGAGAAGGCATGTCAGAGGAAGCGAAGAATAAGCCGGCGGCGGCGTGGGCCGTCGAACTCGCAGAGATAGATGCCCTGCCACGTTCCCAGGGCCATGCGCCCGTCGACGACGGGAATCAGAACCGACGGCCCCACCAGCGAGGTAAGAATGTGGGCGTCGCTGTTGCCTTCGTCGTGCCGGTAGTACGACTCGTCTTTCGGAAAGCTCTCGCCAAGCTTGCGAAAGAAGTCGTGCTGCACGTCGGGGTCGGCGTTTTCGTTGATGGTTACCGCCGCCGTCGTGTGCGGCGAATACACGATGACGGCGCGTGCGTCGGCGGGCACAAGGTCGGCGACCCGACTCGAAACGTCGACCCAGCACATGCGCTGCGGGGTCTGAACCTCGAGAACCGCCGACTCCTGCATCAGGGCGCCCCCAGGGCCGCCCCACCGACGAGCGTGGCTCCCATGCGGGTAGGACCGGTAACCGTATCGACAAACGGGCTCACCGTTTCTTCCTGAATGAGCGATACGCCCGCGCCGGCGCTGTGGTTTACGAGAACCCCCAGATCGATACCTTCGCGGTTTCTCAGGGTGGCCAACTGCGTGGGCCGGTCGCCTACCGAAAGCAGCGATGCCGGTATCGATCGCTCGACGGCGGCGGTGGGCGCGCCGTTGAAGCGCACGACCTCGGTGTACGGGTCAACGGCCGGAAGAGCCTGGGCGAAACGAAGCACGCCCGCGTCGGGCAGGGTCACGAGCAGGCCGTTGCGGCTCCAATCGGCATAGTCGGCGAATTCGACGGCCACCGACGTCGCACTGGTAACCGGTGCGGTTACCTCGGCCGGAATACCGGTGTCGTCGTCGCTGAACGCCGCATAATCGATCAGTTCGCCGCTGGCGGCATCGACATAGGCCACCCCCGGCACGCCGTCGGACTCGCCGAGCAGCCACAGGCGGGGCCAGCCCGGGTATACGGCCACACTGCCGTTGAGCAGCACGTTCTCGATCAGTGCGCTCGAAACGAACACTTCGGTATCGTCGGTAGCCGCGGGCGCGAAGGTCAACACCTCGCCGCGCGACGCGTCGGTCATGGTGTAGAAATTGTTACCGATGACGCTCAACAGGAAATCGCCGTAACGGGCGACATCGGGGCTGGGCAGAATTTCGACGCTCAGGGGCTCGAATCCGTACGACCAGGCCGCAAGGTCGATGAAGATGTCCTGCTCGACCAGATCGTTTGCCGTCGACAACACGGTCAACGTGCTCGAAACCGTGCTCGCGATAACCAGGAACTCGCCGTCGGGCGTCATCTTGAGTCCGGTGGGCTCGACGCCGGCCTGCACGATGGTAGGCGCCGTGAAGCCCTCGGACGAGGCGGCGAACATGACCAACTCAGTCAGCGTTTCGCCCCCGGCGGCCGGCGTGCGGCTTACGGTGGCATAGACCTTGCCGTGCGCCCAGGTAACGGCCAGGTTGCGCACCTCGATGTCGTGCCCGGGCACGCTCAGGTCGATTTCGCCGAGGCGCTTCAGGCTCTCGCCGGCATTCTGCCGAAAGACTTCGATGCCCGGCGTCGTGCGGTTGGCAACGGCAAGGCCGAAGGCGCCCGACAAGTCGTCGGGTCCGTCGCCGCTCACGGTAAAGATATGGTCGTCGTTCGAGAACCACAACCCGTCGCGCACGATCTGCAGGGGCCCCGTTCTGGCGTTGGCCGGCACGCGCGCCTGCACCTGGGTCTGGCTCCACGCGAGAATACCGGTGGTCGGTACGGTAACCCCACCGAAGCTCACCAGGCTGCTGCCCTGTTCGTCGCCGAACAGATTACCTTCGATGGTCACCACCGTACCCGGCGGCCCCGACTCAGGCGAAATGGAGTCGATCTGCGGTGACTGGGCGCACGCCCCGAACCACAGCCCCACCAGCAGCATACCGCAGACTTTCCACATCGAAACAACCCGGTTCATAGCCCCACCTTCCATCGAAATCGGCTTGTCACATTCTAGTCGCCTGCCGGGCGCACGTCAAACGGTTCGCTCACCCGGCTCAGAGGGTACCCAGATGTTCGTTGATGGCCAGCAGATCGGGAATGTCGTAGACATCCTTGTCGAAAAACGGTACGGCCGCCACCTTGCCGCCGGCCCTCGCCGAAAGGCGGTCGACGGTGGCGTGATCGGCACGGGCCAAGGCAAGAAACTGGGCGAAATTGTCGAGTAGAGCCTGCCAGGTCGCCTTGCCCCCGGGCAGGTCTTCGGGCGCCTTGGCCTTGCGAAGCTTTTCGATGACCGGCTGCTTTTCGGACAGCTCGACGCCGTAGGCGCGGTGCACGCGGTTCACGATGAAGCCCCCGAACGGCATGTTCATGCGCTCGAGCATGTCGAGAAAGTGCACGCTTTCTTCGCTGGCCAGCTCGTCGGCGGCCGTAACGATGAGAAAGGTCACTTTCGAAGAAGCCAGCAGTTCCTTCAGCGCCTTGCCCTGCCGGTTGAATTCGGGCACCAGCGCGTCGAAGTTGGCGAAGAAGTCGGCTATGTCGTCGAGCAGTTGCGCGCCCGTAAGCCGCTTGAGTATGTCGAGAAAAGCACTGCCGCCGCGCTGGAACATACGATAGCCCAGGCTGCCCGAGCGCGAACCCGGTTTGAAGAACCAGTCGACGATGCGCGCGGTAAAGAATTCGCCGATCTTCGAAGGGGCTTCGAGAAAATCGAGCGCGTGCCGGGTCGGCGGCGTGTCGAGCACGATGAGATCGTAACGACCCGAGGCGTGCAGGTCGGCCAGCTTCTGCATGGCAATGTATTCCTGGCTGCCGCCGAGCGCCGTCGACACGTTCTTGTAAATCGTGTTGTTGAAGATCTTCTGCCGCGTCGCCTCGTCGGGCGCGGTTCGCTCGACCAGCTCGTCGAAGCTGCGCTTCATGTCGAGCATGAGGGCGGTAAGCGTGCCCTTCATTTCGACGCCGGCGGCCTCGAAGCGCTCCTTGTCGACTTCCTTTTCGACGCCGCTCATTTCCTCGATGCCGAGCGAGTTGGCCAGTCGTTTGGCAGGGTCGATGGTGCAGACGAGCACCTTTTTTCCCCGCAGGGCCGCGCGAATGGCGATGGTGGCGCTGGTCGTGGTCTTGCCCACGCCGCCCGAACCACTGCAGATGATGACTTCCTGACGGTCGATGATGCCGTTGAGATCGAAGGTGTTCGCGGTCATGCGCCGATACGTTCTTCAAGAGAGGAGGAAAGCACCTGAATCGCGTCGCGGTCGAAGCGATCAGAAAAAACAAGGGGCAGCTCGACCAGATCGGCCGGTACGGCCTTGCGCAAGCGCTCGATATGGTGTCGGTTGAGCTCTTCGCGACGCAGTTCCGTTTCGGCGGCCTGCATGATGCCTTCGGCATATTCGCCGGCGGCCCCGGCGATGGCCTCGTGGTCGGCGCTGCGAATGAACCCGGCGGCCTCGCCCTCGAACAGGTGCGGATATACCGCGTTCACGAAAATGTGCCCGAACGGCACCCCGACCACTTCGTCGAGGCTGCGATACAGGTCAATGGTTTCGTTGACGGGCAGCTCTTCGGGCAGTGTGACCAGGTTTACCGAGGTTTTGCTCTCGTCAAGCAGCATGTCGCGAATGTCTTCGGCGCTCTTGGCAATGGGGCCGACGCGAACGGTGTCGATGGCCACCTGGGGAAAACGCAGGAACGTGATGCCGTGACCCGTGGCCGGGGCGTCGATGATGATGCGATCCCACGTGGGGCGGCCGTTGCGCTGCCGATCCTGATCGAGGTACCAGATTTTGCCGATGGTCACCAGATCGTCCATGCCCGGCAAGGCCTTGGTGAAGACCTTGAAGAGGCTGTTGTTGATGACCCGGTCGTAAATGAGCTTGAACTTGAACACGATGCGCATGTACTCTTCGAGCGCCTCGCGCGGCGTGATGTTCAACGCGTAGAGGTTGTCGTCGAGACGCACCGGCTCGTAGCCCACTTCGGGTACGCCGAACAACGGCGCCATGCGTGAACGGGCGTTCATTTCGACCAGCAGCACGCGCTCGCCGCGCCGGGCGTGCAGCATGCCGAGCGCCGCCGAAAGCGTGCTCTTTCCGACGCCGCCCTTGCCCGTGAAAAAGACAAGCCGTTTGGAAAGCAGAGATGGGTTATTCATTGGGGTATTCTGCGTGAAATTCGCGGGGCTGGGTCGCCGTGGGCGGCCCGTCGATGACACGACCGCAGACCGTCTGCACTTCGGAGCTGAACAGAAGCGCCGTGTGGCCCAGGTACTCGAGGCGATGATTTTCGGCGCCCGACAGCTCGCCGTTTGTGGCCGGTAGAATCAGACTGTCGAAAGAGCTGAAGACGTTGACGTAACGCGGCCCTTCGGGAAGGCTCTCGTTCAACTCGGGCAGCACACGGCTTCCGGGGCCGAGTTCGCGGGCGAGCCGCCCGCTGAACAGCACGGCCAGCCGCGAGCCCCGGTGCGGAGAACCGATGGTAAGCAGTACGCCGACCTTGTCGGCGCCACCGTTACGCACGAACAGACGCGCGGCCACCCCACCGACCCCGTGGCAGATGAGATCGACCTGCGACTTGCCCGTCTGGGCGCGAATTTCGTCGACCCGTTCGGCAATCAGCTCGCTCAGCGTTTCCAGCGAACCGTTGACCGGCCCCAGGTTCAGCGTGAAGAGAGCCGCGTGCCCGCGCCGGCGGAAGAATCGACGCAGCACCAGGAAAGCGGTGCGGGTCTCAATCAGACCGGGAACGAAGAGAATCGGGCGTTCGGTTTCATCCTGGAAACGCCGCTCGGGGTCGTTGTCGAGCCACCCGAAAGGAACCAGCACCAGCACCGCCAGCGAAGTCAGGTACTCCCAGAGCACCGCCACCGTGGCCGTGAACCAGGGCGCCAGGCGTTCGTCGGTCTCGCCCCGCTGCTCGGGCGTCAGATTGCGCCACTCGTAATATCGCAACAGATACGTTGCCAGAACAGCGAGCAACCACGCCTGGAGAAACAGAGTCAGTATCGATGCCAAGACGCCTCCTTGACCGGGCCAAAAGTGCAAGTATACCACCGGCCGACCCCATCCGGCCAGTGGGCGCCCGCCTCAAAAGCAGGCTCGCAAGGTCGACCGCACGCCCCGTCGGGCGGTGGACAGACCCGACCCCATCGTCTATAATCCTTGTCTATCCAATACAGGAACAAATTCTACCTTTCTACCCTTCGTTCCCCGCGGAGTCTGCATGCCCTATCAGAGCATTCCCGATCTGTTCTTTCAAGCGTGTCAACGAGGCGGCGACGCCGTCGCCCTGCGCAGGAAAGTCAGCGGCCGCTGGGAGGGCGTAACCTGGCGCCGGTATGAAGAAAACGTGCGCACCCTTGGCAAGGGCCTGATTGCCCTGGGCGTTCAGCCCGGCGACAAATGCGCCATTCTTTCCAATACGCGGGTCGAATGGGTCTACGCCGATCTCGCGGTCATCTGTTCGGGCGCGGTCACGGTGCCCATTTATCAGAGCAACATGCCCCCCGAGGTCGAGTACATTCTGCAGGACTCGGAAGCGGTGATCGTCTTCGTCGAAGATGAAAAACAGCTGCTCAAGGTGCTCGAGGTTCAGAAAAACCTGCCCCACCTGCGGAAGATCGTGCTTGTCTCGGGCCACAGACCCGACAACCCGATCGTCATCACGCTCGACGATCTCATGGATATGGGGCGCGGCCACGACGCCGTCGAATTCGAGCGCCGACTTGAGAACACCAAGGCGTCGGACATCGCCTCCATCGTTTACACCTCGGGCACGACCGGGCCGCCCAAGGGCGCCATGCTTTCGCAGGAGGGCTTTCTTTTCGTGGCCGAAAGCGTCAACGGGCTGCTCAAGCGTACGCCCGACGACGAAACCCTGCTGTTTCTCCCGCTTGCTCACATCTTCGCCCGTATCATTCAATACGTCTGCATCATGGGCAACATCAGACTGGCGTTTGCCGAGAGCATCGAGAAGCTGCTCGACAACATTGCCGAAATCAAGCCCACCTTCATGGGCAGCGTGCCGCGCATCTATGAGAAAGTCTATACGAAAATCATGGGCGACATGCAGGAGGCCGGCGGCCTGAAGAAATCGATTTTCGACTGGTCGCTTGCCGTCGGGCGCGAAGTCAGCCGCCACAACCACAAAGGCGAACCGGTACCCACCGTTACGAAGGCCCAATATGCCGTGGCCCGCCGCCTCGTGTTCAACAAACTGAAGGACCGCTTCGGCGGCAGGCTGCAATTCTTTGTCAGTGGGGGCGCCCCGCTCAGCAAGGAAATCGCCGAATTCTTTCACGCGGCCGACATTCTCATTCTCGAAGGTTACGGCCTTACCGAAACCACGGCGGTCACCAACGTCAACCGTCCCGACAGCTACCGGTTCGGCACGGTCGGACAGCCCATTCCCGGGGTCGAACAGAAGATTGCCCCCGACGGCGAAGTGCTCAGCCGCTCACCCGGCATCATGAAAGGGTACTACCGCAAGGAAACCGAAACCCGCGAGGCCATTGATCCGGACGGCTGGTTTCACACCGGCGACATCGGCGAGTTCGACGCAGACAACTTTCTGCGCATCACCGATCGCAAGAAGGACATCATCGTCACCGCCGGCGGCAAGAACATCGCGCCGCAGAACATCGAAAATCACCTCAAGACCCACCCCTACATCAGCCAGGCCATGGTGTACGGCGATCGCCGCAAATACTGCACGGCTCTGATTACGCTGAACTACGAAGAGGTGGCCCGCTTCGCCGAAAGCAACGGCATTTCTTTCAACGAATCGCGCGAACTGGCGACGAATCCGGATGTTCGCCGCAAGATTGAAGAGATCATTGCCGAAAAGAACAAGGATCTGGCCAGTTACGAATCGATCAAGAAGTTCGAAATCGTTCCCGACGACTTCACGCAGGAAACCGGCGAGCTCACCCCGACCCTCAAGGTCAAGCGCAAGGTCGTGACCCAGAAGTACCACCAGCTGCTCGACGCCATGTACGACGAAAAGCTGTACGAATAGCACGTGCAGCACGGTCGGACGGGGGGCGTCGGACGTCGGTCGTCGGACGTCGGTGCGTGCAGACCGGATAACCGGTTTCAAACCGACAAACCGATATCCCCGGTAGCCCCTCGGCACGCCGAGGGGCCCGTACAGCCGTGCATCCGGAAACGGCAGGCGAGGTTGCAAGGTCCCATGACGGATAACCGGAGACGTGCAACCGTCGGTAGCCCCTCGGCACGCCGAGGGGCCCGTACACCCGTGCAATCGAAGACCGGCAGGCGAGGTTGCAAGGTCCCATGACGGATAACCGGAGACGTGCAACCGTCGGTAGCCCCTCGGCACGCCGAGGGGCCCGTACACCCGTGCATCCGGAAACGGCAGGCAAGGTTGCAAGGTATCGTGACGGATAACCGGAGACGTGCAACCGTCGGTAGCCCCTCGGCACGCCGAGGGGCCCGTACACCCGTGCAATCGAAGACCG
>JAWLBW010000039.1:0-21374 GCA_041687475.1 bacterium | reverse complement strand
GACGTATTGCAGATTCCGGCCTTTCTCTGTCGGCAGACCGACCTCGTGGTCGCGGCCGCCCGTACGGGTAAGCCGGTCAACGTCAAGAAGGGGCAGTTCCTGGCGCCCTGGGACATGAAGGCGGTGGTCGAAAAAGTTCGCGAGGCGGGTAACGACAACGTGACGCTGACCGAGCGCGGGGCCTCCTTCGGTTACAACAACCTGGTGGTCGACATGCGCAGCCTGCACGTCATGAAAGCTCTCGCCCCCGTTGTATTCGACTGCACCCACAGCGTGCAGCTGCCCGGCGGTCAGGGTTCGTCGTCGGGCGGACAGCGTGAATTCGTGCCCACCCTCATGCGCGCCGCGGCGGCCGTGGGCGTAGCCGGTTTCTTTCTCGAGACACACCCCGATCCGTCGAAAGCCATGTCCGACGGCCCCAATGTGATTCCCCTCGACAGGGTCGAAGAACTCGTAACCATGGCGCTTGCGGTCGACCGCGTCGTCAAGCAGGCCCCTGCTCCGGTGCTGGCATGAGCGTGCGGGTTACCGATTTTCTCGCCAGCGCCCGGCGTACCCTGGCCATTGAACGGCAGGCGCTGGCCGATCTCGAAGCCCGTATCGACGGCGCATTTGAAGCCGCGGTGCAGTTGCTGGCGCGCTGCAGCGGCAAGGTCGTGGTTTCGGGCATGGGTAAGAGCGGCCTTATCGGCCAGAAAATGGCCGCCACGCTCGCCAGTACGGGCACGCCCTCGTTTTTTCTGCATCCGGCCGAAGCCAGCCACGGCGATCTGGGCGTGGTGGGCCGCGACGACGTCGTTCTCCTGCTGTCGAACAGCGGCGAGACCGAAGAGGTCGTGCGCCTGATTCCGGCCCTCAAGCGCATCGGCGTGGCCACCATCGGCTTCACCGGCAGCCCCGGCAGCTCGCTGGCCCAGCACGCCGACATTCACATTGACGTTTCGGTGCGGGAAGAGGCGTGTCCGCTGGGGCTGGCGCCCACGGCGAGCACCACGGCCCTGCTTGCCATGGGCGATGCCGTGGCGGTGGCTCTGCTCGAATATCGCGGTTTTACGGCCGATGATTTTGCGGCCGTGCATCCGGGCGGCTCGCTGGGGCGCAGGCTGTTGACCCGGGTCAGCGACGTCATGCACACGGGCGATGAGCTACCGCTGGTGGAAGCGGGGGTTGCCCTGTCCGAAGCGCTCTGGGTCATTACGGGAAAGCGTTTCGGCGCCGCCGGCGTCGTCGATGCGCAGGGGCGCCTGCTCGGCGTCATCACCGACGGCGACATTCGCCGCGGGCTCGAACGGGGAGCCGAGGTACTCGCTAGCGCGGTCGACCAGGTCATGACCCGCACGCCCAAAACCATTCACCCCGGCGCGCTGGCCGTCGAAGCCCGTAACCTCATGGAAGCGCACAAGATTACCTGCCTTTTCGTGCTCGACGAAGGGGGGCTGCCCAGAGGCATTCTGCACATGCACGATCTGTTGCAGGCGGGTGTCATCTGAGTCGCAGGCGCTTTCTGAATAGAGCGTGTACCGCTTTTGAAACCAGAGACCCCCACAGGTAGAATGTGGGGGTCATGCATTTTTCATACCGTGGTGGTTTCAGGTGGAACTGAACGAGCGGCTGCGCGCCGTGAAATTATGGCTCTGTGACGTCGACGGCGTTCTTACCGACGGCCGCATCGTGCTCGACAACCACGGAAACGAACTCAAGTTCTTTGATGTGCGCGACGGCCACGGCATGGCCGCCCTGCGGCGATGCGGCATTCGCACGGGAGTCATTACCGGGCGGTCGAGCCAGGTGGTGACGCAGCGCGCCCGCGAGCTCGGCCTCGAATTCGTCGTGCAGGGCAGTCGCGACAAGCGGGCCGATCTGGCTCGCATAATCGCCGAGACGGGTCTCTCGATGCGCGAAGTCGGTTTCATGGGCGACGACGTCATTGACCTGCCCGTGCTGTCGCGGGTCGGCTTTGCCGCCGCCCCGGCCGACGCCCACGCGGCGGTGAAGGACCACGTGCACTACGTGGCAACCGCTGCCGGCGGAAGAGGCGCGGTACGCGAGGTCGCCGACATGATTCTCGAAGCGCAGGGGCTGATGGAGCCGATGATCAAGGCTTTACTTGGAGAGGAATGCGAACCATCTTCACATGGTTGATGACGGCGGGATTGTTGGCCGCCTTTGCCTGGTGGCTTTCGGTTGCGACGGAACCGCCCAGGCTGGCGGCGTCGAAGCCGCAGGCGTCGTCGACGTTCACGGTCGAGGGACCCCACTACCGCGAGTTCAACCGCGAGGGGCTCGCCCTCGAGGCCACCGCCGTAACCGCGACCTATGCGCAGCTGTCGGGCGTCGCGAATGCCGACCGCCTCGGCGCCACCGTTTATCACAGCGGAAGGCCCACCTACGTGCATGCCCGCCACGCCCGTTATGAGTTGTCTTCGGAAACGGCTACGCTGTATGACGGCGTGCGTATCGACAACGACGACGGCTACGTCATGAACACCACCACGGCGGTCTACCGGCACGAGCTCGAGACCGTGACCGCCGACGGCCGGTTTTCGGCCGAAGGACGTGGCCTTCGCCTCGAAGGCATGGGCATCGAATACAATCTTCGCTCCGACACCTTCACGGTCAAGCGTGATGTCGGAGCCAGCATTTCAGGGTTCCGTCTGTGAAGCGTATCGTACTCAGCCTCCTGCTTGCCGCGGTTGCCGCCGGCGCCGCGCCCACCCGCGGCCATACGCAGTCGATGCCGACCAACCGCGAATTGTCGAAGGATCCGATCGACATTCGCAGCGATCGACTCGAGGCGCACAACAAGGAGCGGCGCATCGTCTTTCTGGGTAACGTGCAGGCACGCCAGCGCGACGTGATCATCTTCGCCGATCGACTGACGACTTTCTACGACAAGGAAGGAAAGGACGTCGAGCGTATCGTTGCCGAGGGCAATGTGCGCATTACTCAGGCAGATAAGGTAGCCACGGCCCGCGAGGCCCTGTTCGAAAATCGATCGCGGGTCATCGTGCTGACGGGCGAGCCCCATCTGTGGCAGGGCCGCGACGAACTTCGAGGCGAGGTCATCAAGGTCTATCTCGACGAAGACCGGGTGCTGGTCGACCGTGCGCGGGGCGTGTTCACCCCGCAGGGCATGCGCGTGCAGACGGGAAACGAGTGAGTTGATGGAACAGGCGACCCTACAGAGCAGCGGGCTCGAAAAAAGCTACCGGTCACGTAAGGTGGTTGCGGGCGTGAGTCTGCGCGTATCGCGCGGCGAAATCGTGGGCCTGCTCGGTCCGAACGGGGCCGGCAAGACCACGACTTTCTATATGACCGTTGGTCTCGAGCGCCCCGATGCCGGCACGGTTCGCCTGAACGACACCGATATTACCGACGTGCCCATGCACCGGCGCGCCCGCATGGGCATCAGCTACCTGCCGCAGGAACCCAGCGTCTTTCGCAAGCTCTCGGTGCGCGACAATGTGCTTGCCGTGCTCGAAACTTCGAATCTGTCGCGCAGCCGACAGATTGCACGCACCGACGAGCTGCTTGAAGAGTTCGACATCGCCCGGCTCGGTAAAAGCATGGCCTACAGTCTTTCGGGCGGCGAACGTCGGCGTCTTGAAATCTGCCGCAGCCTGGCCCTGGCGCCGACCTTCATGCTGCTTGACGAACCGTTCGCCGGCATCGATCCGATTGCCGTTGCCGACATTCAGTCGCTCATTGAAAACCTGCGCGCACGGGGACTCGGTATTCTGATTTCCGATCATAATGTGCGTGAAACGTTGCGCGTGTGCGACAGAGCGTATGTAATGAACCAGGGTACGGTTCTGGAAGAGGGTACGCCGGCTACCATTGCGGCCAGTGAACGAGCCCGCGAAGTTTACCTCGGCACCAATTTCAGGCTGGACTGATAGAAGATGGCGCTTGAACTGAAACAACAGTTACGGCAGGGTCAACACCTGGTAATGACCCCGCAGCTGCAGCAGGCCGTGAAGATGCTGCAGATGAACACCATCGAACTGGTCGAACTCATCGATCAGGAGCTTCAGGAAAACCCGCTGCTCGAGATCGAAGAACAGGCTCCCGAGCCGGAAGCGAAAGAGCGCGACGAAATCGATGCCGAAGCCTTCGCAAACTACCTCGACAGCGGTGTCGAGCGCACACTCACCAACTTCAACAACTATCGCAACGAGATGCCGTCGTATGAGTCGACGGTCGCCCGCGACGACTCGTTGCACGAGCACCTCGAATGGCAGGTGCGCATGCTTGAACTGACCGACGAAGAGCGCGCCGTGGCCCTGTTTATCATCGGCAGCCTCGACGACAGCGGTTACCTGCAGGGCGATTCGGGCGAGGCAGCGGCCGAAGCGGGGGGGTCGCCCGAGGTTTACGAACGGGTGCTCAAGCGGGTGCAGGGGCTCGATCCCATAGGGGTCGGTGCACGCGACCTGAAGGAGTGCCTGCTCATTCAGGCAGGCCACCGCTATGGCGAGCATGCCTTGCCCGTGCGCATCATCAAGGAATGCATGCACGAGCTCGAGACGCGCAATTACGTTCGCATAGCCAAGCGTCTGGGCGTCGAAGAAGAAGTCGCCAACGAGGCGATTCGCAAGGTACTTGCACTCGAGCCCAAGCCGGGGCGCCGGTTTTCGACCGAAGAAACCGCCTACATCACCCCCGATATCTATATTCACAAGGTCGATGGCGATTACGTCATCACGCTCAACGACAGCGGCATGCCCCGTCTGCGCATCAACCAGCTCTACCGCTCGGCGGCCCGGCAGAAGAATCTGCCCGCCGATGCCAAGGAATTCATTCAGAACAAACTCAGCGCGGCCACCGGTCTTATCAAGAGCATCGACCAGCGCCAGCGCACGATTTACCGGGTTACCGAGAGTATATTCAGATTTCAGCGCGAATTTCTGGAAAAAGGGGTCGAGTATCTGCGACCATTGGTGTTGAGAGACGTTGCCGAAGATGTCGGCCTTCACGAAGGAACGGTCGGCCGGGTGACGACGAATAAATATGTCCATACCCCCCGGGGCATTTTTGAGTTAAAGTACTTTTTCAACCCGGGTATTCAGCGGCAGGACGGCGGGGCCGACATGGCCAGCGAGGCCGTCAAGGCTGAAATTCGCCGTCTCGTACAGAGCGAAGATCCGCAGAAACCCCTTTCCGACCAGACGCTGGTCGAATTGTTGAAGAAGGCGAATATCAACATTGCGCGGCGCACGGTCACGAAGTACCGCGAAGTCATGGGCATTCTGCCCTCGAACAAACGCAAGCAGCTCGTATAGCTCACAAAGGAGTTCGCATATGCAGGTATTGGTTACATTCCGTCATCTTGAGCCCTCCGATTCACTCCGCGAGTACGCTTCCGACAAGGTCAAGCGCCTCGAAAAGTACCTGCATCCGCCTGTCGAAGTGCATGTGATTCTCGAGGTCGACAAGTTCATGCACCGCTGCGAGCTCGACCTGCACGCCGCCGGTGTTCACCTGAGTGCCGATGAGACCACTTCGGACATGTATGCCGCCATCGACAAGGCCGTCGACAAGATGGAGCGGCAGGTTCAGAAGCACAAGGAGAAGGTCAAAGAGCACTGAGCCCCATACCCCCCAACGGGTGAGAACATATGAAAATTGCCGACATGCTCGACCCGAAAGCGGTCGTGGCAGAGCTCTCTACGTCGGGTAAGCGCGAAGTGCTCGAAGAACTTGCTGCAGCCGTCGCATCGGCGCACAAGGGGCTGCAGAGCAACGTGGTGCTGACGACGCTGCTGGAACGAGAAAAACTGGGAAGTACCGGCGTCGGCGACGGCATTGCCATTCCCCACGGAAAGATCGCCGGTCTCGACCAGATCATTCTGGGGTTCGGACGCAGCCGCGCGGGCGTGAACTACGACGCCATCGACCAGCGGCCGGTGCACCTGTTTTTCCTGCTGCTGGCGCCCGAAGACAGTCCGGGAACGCACCTGAAGGCACTGGCGCGAATTTCGCGGCTGCTGAAGGATGCTTCGTTCCGCGAACGGCTGATGAAGGGCACCTCGACCGACGAAATTCTAGACATCATTCACCGCGAGGACGAGTCGATCGGCTGACCGTGACCGGATGAAGGAACTTACCGTCGAAGAGCTGCTTGCCCGCAGCGAGTCGCACGGACTCGCTCTCGAAGTGCTGACCGGGGCCCAGGGTCTCGATCGGCGCATCACCGAGACCCGTATTCAGAAACCCGGCCTTGCATTGGCCGGGTTTACCTATCACCTGCACCCGGGCAGGGTGCAGATTCTCGGTGAAACCGAGCTGACCTACCTCGAAGGCCTCGAATCGGCGGCCCGGCGACGGGCGGTGCAGAACCTCTGCATCGATGGCCTT
The DNA here is from genome assembly GCA_041687475.1 of bacterium. Lineage (GTDB taxonomy): Bacteria > J088 > JAWLBW01 > JAWLBW01 > JAWLBW01 > JAWLBW01. The sequence goes on along the minus strand of JAWLBW010000039.1, from coordinate 15,017 downwards.
TCGTGCCTGATTGTCACCAAGGGCCTGACCGCGCCGACCGAGCTGCTCGACATCGCCGGCAGCCACGGCATACCCGTGCTGCGTTCGGTACTGACCAGTTCGATTTTCATCGACAAAGTCACCTCCTTTCTCGAAGAGCGGCTGGCCGAGCGTACGAGCCTGCACGGCGTGCTGGTCGACGTGCTCGGCATCGGCATTCTTCTCCTGGGCAAGAGCGGTATCGGCAAGAGTGAGTGCGCCCTCGACCTTGTCGTACGCGGCTACCGGCTGGTAGCCGACGACATCGTCGAAATTCAGAAGAAGCCGCCGGCCACTCTCATCGGCAGCGGTCTCGAGCTCATCAAGCACCACATGGAGATTCGTGGGCTCGGCATCATCAACGTCAAGGATCTTTTCGGCATCGCGGCCATTCGCGAGACGAAGAAGGTCGAGCTCGTCATTGAACTCGTCGAGTGGAAGAACGAAGAAGAGTACGATCGACTGGGCTTCGACGAGGCCTCGCACGAGGTGCTGGGCGTGCCGATTCCCCTGATCCGCCTGCCGGTTCGACCGGGCCGTAACCTGACGACCATCATCGAAGTCGCGGCCCGCAATCACCTGCTGAAAATCATGGGGCATAACTCGGCCCTTGAATTTCAGCGCCGGTTGACGCGTCAGATTGCCCAGACCGGCAACGGCGTCGGCACCTTCGGCAGCGAGGTCGAGTGATGCGCACGCGGCTTGTCGTCATTTCCGGGGTTTCCGGAGGGGGAAAGACCACGGCGGTACACGCACTCGAAGATCTGGGCTATTTCTGCGTCGACAACCTGCCCCCGCCGCTTCTCGAAGCCTTTGTCGACCTCATAACCCAGCCCACCAACGAACTCGACCGGGTGGCCCTGGTCATGGACGCACGCGAGCGCCATTTTCTCAACGACGTGCCCAAGGCGCTCGCGGTTCTGCAGGACCCGCGCCTCGACGTACAGGTGCTTTTTCTCGACTGCCGCGATGAGGTGCTCATTCGGCGATTCAGTGAAACACGGCGCCTTCACCCGCTGGCGCCCCGCGCCGGTGTCACCGACGGCATTGCGCTTGAACGCGATGCCCTGATACCCTTTCGCGACGTGTCGGACCTGGTCATCGACACCTCGGAAATGACCGTTCACGAGCTGGCCAACGAGATAAAGACGATGTTTGATCATCGTCCGCGTGAGGCCGAACTGACGGTTACGCTCATGAGCTTCGGCTTCCGCTACGGCGTGCCGGTTTCGTCGGACCTGGTATTCGACGTGCGGTTTCTGCCCAACCCGCATTTCGATCCGGGTCTGAAGGATTTTACGGGACTTGACCTGCCCGTGGTAAACTTCTTTGAAGACAGGCCGGTGGTAGGCGAGTTCGAACGACGGCTCTTCGACTTCGTCGACGACCTGCTGCCGCGTTATGCCAAGGAAGGCAAATCGTACCTGACCGTTGCCGTCGGATGCACCGGCGGCAAGCACCGTTCGGTGTACGTGACTGAACGGCTGGGTGAAAGGCTGGTCAACAAGGGGTACCGTATTCGTATCCGTCACCGCGAACTCGCCCGATATCTGGCCTAGGAGTGTCGAATGGTAGGAGTGGTTCTCGTCACGCACGGCGGCATCGCCACGCAAATGCTGGAAGCCGTGCGTCATATTGTGGGCGAACCTGAGTCGATGTCGGCGGTCAGTACCGACAACGGCGATCCCGAGCAGATTCGCGAACGCATTCGTCAATCGATTGATGAAACCGACCAGGGCGAAGGCGTGTTGATTGTAACCGACATGTTCGGCGGAACCCCGGCGAACCTGGCGCTGAGTTTTCTGAACGAAAAGAAGGTCGAAGTCGTTACCGGCGCCAACCTGCCCATGCTGCTCAAGCTGGCCACCGGGCGTGAGAACCGAACGCCCGCCGAACTTGCCGCCTTCATTCGCGAGTACGGACAGCGAAACATCACTGTGGCAAGTGCCCTGCTGCAGGAGCCGAAACGATGAGCGTCGACCTGGTTCGCATAGACAACCGCTTGATACATGGGCAGGTCATCGAGGCCTGGGTGCCCCACGTGCATGCCGATCACATCGTGGTCGTCGACGACGATGTGGCCGTCGACCCCCTTCAGCGGTCGATTCTCGAACTGGCAACGCCCAGCAACATTCAGCTCGATATCTGCACGGTCGACCAGGCCGTGCGCATGTATCGTGAAGGCTCCTTCAGCCGCACGCATACCATTGTGCTCTTTGCCAATCCGCAGGAGGCGTTTGCGGCCTTTGACGCCGGATTCGGGTTTTCGGTGCTGAACGTCGGCAACCTTCACTACGCCGAGGGCAAGAAGCGGGTGACGCAGAGTGTGTGTTGCAACCGCGAAGAAATGTCGATACTCCGGCGCTTTGCCCAGTCGGGGGTAACCGTCGAGATCAGGGCCGTGCCGCGCGATCAGGTGCGCCACATTCCGCCCGATGCCGACTTGACATGGGAGCAACCCTGAGGCGTGCTTACCCTGGCCCTGCTGATTGCTGTCGGCGTGCTCGTCTGCCTGGATCGCACCCAGTTGCTACAGGTGATGATCTCACGTCCGATCGTAGTCGGCCCCGCCCTCGGCGCCTGGGCCGGTGAGCCGCTGCTGGGGGTTGCGCTGGGTATCGGTTTCGAGTTTCTGTATGCCGGACGGCTTCCGGTCGGATCGCACGTGCCCCCCAACGATACCCTTGCCGCCGTGGGGGGGGCGGGTCTGCTGGTCTTCACCGGAACCATCGACACCATGGCCGAAGCCGGCGTTGCCGCGGCCCTGGCGTTGCCGCTGGCCGAGGTGGGCCGCGGCGTCGATATCTGGGCGCGCAAACTGAACGGACGTCTGGCGCAACGTATCGACAGGCAGATGGCGCAAGGCGACTGGTCGCAGATTGAGCGCGCGCCGTGGATCGCGCTGGCCATGGCGGCCGGTGCCTACGCCGGCACCTTGCTGTTGTATTTTCCCCTGGCCGGCTGGGCGCTTGACATGTTGACCGATGGCTGGCCGGGGTGGCTCGAAGGTGCTTTCGCCGTGTTTCTGGCCGGCCTGCCGTTCATCGGCCTGGCCGAATCGACCGCCAACCTCGATCCCCGGCGCTTTCCGCGTTCGGCCGTGGTCGGTCTGGCGATGGGAATCGTGTTGTTGCTGCTGGTGGTGTGAATGCTCGGACGCCTTGCATTCTGGCACGCGTTGGTGCGAACCCTGTTGCTGCAGGCCGCGTGGAATTTCGAGCGCATGCAGCACATCGGGTTCTGCTACGTTCTGCTGCCCATGCTGCGATTGTTGTGGCGGGGCGAAGCGCTGAGCGAGGCCGTGCGTCGGCACTACCAGTTCTTCAACACCCATCCGTATTTCGCACCGGTCATCATCGGCGCGGTTACGCGGCTCGAAGAAGACTGGGCGCAGGGGCGGGCGTCGTCGGCCCGGCATGTGAACACCCTGAAGCTCGGGCTCATGGGCTCGCTGGGGGCGGTGGGCGACTCGCTGTTCTGGGCGGCGTTGCGGCCCTTCAGCGCGTGGATGGCGATTATCATCATGCTGCTCGGCCAGCCGGGGCTGGGCATCATTGCTTTTCTGGTACTTTACAACGTACCGCACTTTCTCGTTCGCTTCGGCGGCGCGGGGGTCGGTTATGTTACCGGACTCGATATCGTGCGGCAGTTGCGCAAGGTCGATTTTCCCAACCTTGCGCAGAAGTTGAAGGCGGGCGCCATGACGGCGGCCTTCACGGCGCTGCCGCTTCTGGCCTGGAGCATTGCGCCGCGCACCGATGCGCGCGTGGGCGCCGTACTTCTCGGAGTCGTGGTTTTCGCTCTGGTACGAAAGGGAACGGGTGGTACCCGTCTGGCTTTCGGTTACCTTGGCGCCACGGTCTTCGTCGGTTGGATCTGGACAGTTCTATTCGGAGATCCGCAGTGATGGAACGTGAATTCACCATACAGAACAGGCTGGGGCTGCATGCGCGGGCCACGGCGCAGCTCGTACAGTTGATGAGCCGCTTTCAGAGCGAGTGCACCATCACAAAGGACGGGCAGACCGTGAACGGCAAGAGCATCATGGGCGTGTTGACGCTGGCCGCGGCCCAGGGGTCGACAATCGTGGTTCGCATCGATGGGCCCGATGCCGAACCGGCCATGCAGGCTGTCGAAGAGCTCATCAACAACAAATTCGGCGAGCAGTGACAAATTCGGCGCGGTTCAAATTGAAGGGCATTCCGGTTTCACCGGGCATCGTCAGCGGCGTGGCGTACGTCATCCGACGCAACGATATCGCTGTGCCCCAACGGGTGGTGTCGGCCGACGAACTCGATCACGAGGTCGAGCGTTTTCGCGCCGCCATTACCCTGAGCCGCAACCAGCTCGAGGAAGTGCGGCGCAAGCTGGGCGATGAAACGGGCGATCACGTACTCATCGTCGACACGTACCGGCTGTTGCTCGAAGACGACATGCTTATCCGGGGCACCGAGCAGATCATTCGCGACCGACACATCAACGCCGAATGGGCGCTGCAGGTGAAGATCGAAGAAATTCGCGCCCTGTTCAACAAGATTGAAGACGCCTACATTCGCGAGCGCAAAAGCGATGTCGACTTCGTGGCCGAACGTATCTTCAAGAACTTCAGCCCCGAAGAAGAAGAAACCTTTCTGGCCGGCCTGCCGCCGAACGCCATCGTTATTGCCCATGATCTGTCGCCGGCCGATACGACGCTCCTGCCCAAGTACCATGTGACGGCCTTCGCCACCGAAATCGGCGGCCGTACGAGCCACACCGCCATTCTTGCGCGGTCGCTGGGCCTGCCTGCCGTGGTGGGCGCCGAAAACATTCTGCAGCATGTCACCACCGGCGCGCCCATCATCGTCGACGGTCTCACGGGCATGATTATCGTGCAGCCGCACGCCGACGAATTCAAGCTGTACTCCGAGCGGCGCGAGCGGTATGAGTTCAGCGAGCGGCAGCTGGCGGTCTATCGCAACCTTCCCGCCGAAACACGCGACGGTCATCGTATACGGTTGCTGACCAACATCGAACTGCCCGACGAGATTCCGCAGGCGCTCGACATGGGCTGTGAAGGCATCGGCCTGTACCGCACCGAGTTTCTCTACCTGAACAGGCTTGATCTGCCCAGCGAAGACGAGCATTTCGCCAATTACAGGAAGGTGCTCGAGTCGGTGCACCCGCTGCCGGCGACCATTCGCACCTGCGACATCGGCGGCGACAAGATTGCCCTGAGCGTGCCCATGGAAAGGGGAGCCAACCCGGCCATGGGGTTGCGCGCGGTGCGTCTGTACCGGCGCTTCCCCGACCTTTTTCGCACGCAGATTCGCGGCATGCTGCGCGCGAGCGCCTACGGCAAGCTGAAGATCATGCTGCCGCTCATCACGAGCGTGACCGAGGTGCTCGAAGCCCGGCGCATCATTCAGGAAGAACAGGAAAACCTGACGCGCGAGGGTCACACCATCGACATGCACATACCCGTGGGCGTCATGATTGAAACGCCCGCCGCGGTCATGATGGCCGACGTGCTGGCCCGCGAGGCCGACTTCTTCTCGGTGGGCACCAACGATCTGATTCAGTACACGCTGGCCGTCGATCGTCAGGATGAGCACGTGGCCTACCTTTACGAGCCCCTGCATCCGGGTATCCTGCGTATGATCAAGCGGGTCAACGACATTGCCCACGAGGTCGGCATTCCGGTAAGCATCTGCGGCGAAATGGGCGGCGAGGAAATCTACCTGCTCGTGCTGCTCGGCCTCAAGTTCGACGAATTATCGATGAACCCCCGCTCGATTCCGCGCATGAAGCGCATCACGCGCAAGATCGACTTCAGTCGCGCCGAGTGGATGGTGCAGTCGATACTTGCCCTGCGAACGGCCAGCGACATCGATCGCTTCGTACGCCGCGAAATGATCAGCATGTTTCCGGAAGACTTTCCTGAAGAAGTCTATTCCAAGTAACCTGTCGGAAGGAACCTCATCATGCGCAAACCCGCGGGTTTTCAGACCGCCCTCATTACCGGCGCCGGCTCGGGACTCGGCCAGGCCGTGGCCGAACGGCTGGCTTCGACGGTGCCCAATCTCGTTCTCTGGGACCTGAACGAACGCGGCCTCGAGCAGAGCCTCGAACTGTGCCAAACGGCTGGCTGCGCCGAAGTGCGCAGAGTCGACATCGCCGACACCGAAGCCGTCAGCGTCGCCTTCAGCGAACTCGAACGCCGAGGGCTGGTGCCCGATTTGATTTTCCACGCCGCCGGCGTGCTGGAAACCGGCGATCTCGATCAGGTCACGCCCGCTTCGTGCCGGCGCATGGTCGAGGTCAACTACCTGGGCACCGTCAACGTGTTGCTGACGGCCGCACCGTTGATGAAAGCGGGCTCGCGTATTCTGTGCATGGCCAGTATCGCCGGGTTGAAGGGGCTTCCCGAACTACCCGCCTATGTCGGCTCGAAGTTTGCGGTCGTGGGCTTCTGCGAAGCGCTGCACGGCGACCTGCAGGAACGGGGCATCGATCTGTCCATCGTCTGCCCGCCGGCCATCGACACGCCCATGGTGCGCAACCTGACAAATCGTCCGGCTCTGTACGATCTCTTTCCGTTTGCGCCCAAGGAGAAGGTGGTCGGCCACATCCTCGACGCCATTGCACAGCGTAAGAGATTTCTCATCCTGGTCGATCTGCAATCGCGATTGTTGACCACCCTCAACGGGCTGCTGCCCGGCATGACTTCTAAGGTCATCGGCGGTATGATTCGTCGCAAGCGGGCGGCCAGGGCGAAAGCGTGAGGTTTCTTCTCGGGGACGGGGGCATGCTCCTGTTTCCGAGAGTGAGTCGGCTACCTGCGGTGCTGCCTGCTTCAAGGTAGAATGATGCCTGCACAAGTCGTCGTCGACAAATGCGCACCCCGGGGCCGAGCTGTTTCGCGACGCTCCCGTCTCGGAACTTTTGTGGAGGGAAAACCATGAGCCTTACGCCCGAACAAGCCGGCCTGAAGCCGTTGCCCATCTGGCAGGAATGCCACACGACAGAGAACGCAACCATCCGTCTCGAGCGGGTGCGGCGGGTGGCGCCCGAGTTCAAGAAGGCGTTTCTCAAGGGGAAGTCGGCGCTGGCCGTGCGCTCGCTGCCTACCTCCATTGCCCCGTATCCGGTAACGTACGGGTTCAATCGGGTCTGTCGCCTGCCCTACAAGTTTCTGCTGTTCAGCAACAAAGCCACCCTCGTGCAGTTTCTGCAGAACGGCGAGCCGAAGCTGCTGCTCTTTAATCCGACCATTCCCGAGCGCTCGGCGCAGGCGCCGTTTTTCGCGAACCTGTCCGACAAGCTGCCCTTTGCAAAGACGGTGCGTAATCTCGTACTCGAGTCGCCGCCGCTGCCCGACCAGCTGCGCCGTATCGGCGTCGAGCCCGAAACCATCGACTACGTGGCGTTCGACCACCAGCACGTGCAGGACATGCGCCCGTTTCTGGGAACCGATTCGCTGGCGCCCCTGTATCCGAACGCGAAGTTTCTCGTACAGCGCGCCGACTATGAGTCGTCGTTGCATCAGCATCCGCTGCAGCGGCCGTGGTTCGTGCCCGAAGCCGGCGAGGCCGTGAACACCGATCGCCTGGTGCTGCTCGAAGGCGACGTGCAGCTGGGCGACGGGTGCGCGCTCATGTTCACGCCGGGGCACACCTGGGGCAACATGTCGCTGCTGTTTCGGGCGCCCGAGACCGGCTGTTATACGGTGAGCGAAAACGGCATCTGCATGGATGCCTACACCCCCGAGCACAGCCGTATTCCCGGCCTGGCCGCGCATGCCCGTCGCACCGGCGAAGAGGTCATACTCAACGGCAACACCCTTGAAGGCAGCCTCGATCAGTACAACTCGATGGTCAAGGAAAAGCTGCTGGCCGACGCCTACGGACCCGACAAGCGCTTCGTGCAGCACTTTTCGAGTTCCGAACTCATTCACTCGCCCATCGCTCCGGGCCTGCGCCCGACCCATGCCATCAAGGGCGTGAACGAAGGCGTCATCGTTCCGCGCAAGGCGCCGACGCCCAAGGGGCGACGGAAAGCCGCGGTGTGACGGCGCGCTGCGCCGTTACCGATGCCTGAGCCGTGATTGAGCAGCACCGGTTGCACGGCGCACTCACTACCGTATCGGGCGCCGGTGGGGCGCGAGGTTTTTTGCCGGCAATGCTTTTCAGGGCATTCCGGCTTTTCTTGTGTCAGCAAGAACGTATAATATGAATATTTATATGCGTGAGTGGAAAGCGGCCGCCCCCCTGCCTGAGACGCCGAAAGATGGCTAGAATACAGACGGTGTGGTTCCAAGTGCTGACGACAGGAAACCAGAGGAAACCCATGCAGATTCGCACGTTGTTGCTGACCGGAATGTTGACGGTGCCGCTGTTCACGGCCGCCGGCTGCGCCACGACCGGAAAGACCTCCGATACTTCGACGCAGAAGCAAGCGGCCCCGGAAATCACGGCCGATGACCCCCGCGTGCAGCAGGCACGCGAAGCACTCATGCCGTTGAAGAAAGGCCTGAAGGGCGCCCTGCAGAAGGCCATGTCCGAGGGCGGACCCGAGGCAGCCATCGACGTCTGCCGTATTGAGGCGCCCCGGATCGCCGAGGCGGCATCGGGCGAAGGCGTTGAAGTGGGCCGCACGAGCCACCGCGTACGCAACCCGCGCAACGAACCTACCGAGTGGATGAAGCCGTGGGTCGATGCCTATCTGTCGACCCCGCGCGAAGAAACCACGTGGCAGGCGAAAGAGCTGCCAGACGGTCGCTTTGCGTACGTGGAACCGATCTACACCGAGCAGATGTGCACGGTATGCCACGGTACCGAACTGGCGCCGGGCATCAAGGCGGCCCTGGCCGAGAAGTATCCCCAGGATAAAGCAACCGGATTTGCCGAGGGCGACCTGCGCGGCATGTTCTGGGTCACGATCGAGCCGTAAAGCGCCCCGCGGCGCTTTACGGCAATACGCTCGCAGATCCGCCTCCGGCGGAATAGCCAATGGTCGAAGCCGTGCGGCACGGCCCCCTGTGCTCATCCCTGGTATCGGTCACGTCTATGAGAGCAGGGCCAGGCCGATACTTCGCATTCGCTCAGCACAGGCCGTGAAAGGGGCTGGCTCACGTCGTCTATGAACTCTTCGTGAAGTTCGACCTACCGCACCCATCTCGTTGTCCGTGGCGCCCTGCGCCACCGGCTACTCGATGTGGAATGTGCGAGCTTCAGATGTACTGAGATTCTCAGCCTTTCGCCCCCCGACTCGGTCGTCACGCGCACGGATCAGAATACGAGACCGGCTTCTCGGGCAATGGTCTCGACCCGCTGCAACAGCTCGTCGTGGGCCCGGCCGTTGCTGGCTGCAATGCCGCCGGCGTGGTTTACGGCTTCGCCGTCGTAGCGCAGGGGGCGTCCCCCGAAATCGGTCAGACGGCCGCCCGCTTCTTCGAGAAGCACCTGGGGCGCCGCCGTGTCCCACACCTTGGTCTTGGGGCTGGGGTGAAAGTAAATGTCGGCGTCGCCGAGTATGAGGCGGGTCATTTTCAGGCCGACGCTTCCACAGGTGATTTCGTGCAGGGGCTTGATGACCTCGAGCATGCGGTCAATGGCCTTTGACCGGTGGTTGCGGCTGACCACGGCGGTCATGCGCTCGATGTACTTTTCGTCGGTTACCCGTAATTTCGACGGCGGCTTTCCGCCCGTTTCGATGAAGGCCCCCTGACCCTTTACGGCGTAGAACAGGTTCTCGCCCACCGGTTGGTATACGACGCCCAGCATGGGTATGCCCCCGATGACCAGGGCGATGAGTACGCTGAACTCGCCGTTGCCGCTGATGAAGTCGGCCGTGCCGTCGAGTGGGTCGATGATCCACGTGCGCGCGCCCTCACGGCGGCGAACATCGTCTTCGCCCTCTTCGCTGAGAATGGCGTCTTCCGGAAAGGCTTCGGTCAGTTCGTTGGTAATGAGGCGGTGCGCGGCGCGATCGGCTTCGGTTACCGGGCCTTCGGCGCCCTTGCTCTGCACTTCCAGATCGGAGCGTTGGTAGCGTGCCATGACGGCGGCGCCGGCATCGCGGGCCAGCTTCATGGCCACGCGCAGTTCTTTTTCGAGTTCAATGCTCATGATGAGGGAAACACCTGCAGGAACGGCCGCACCTCAGTACGCTCGAAAATACCTTCCGTGACATAGGGGTCGGCATTCATCCATGCCTCGGCCTCGTTCCGGTCACTGAAACGCATGACCAGCAGCGAGCCCGCGCCGTCGGTCAGCGGACCGGCGATGACCACGCGACCCTGTGCATCCATTTCGCGCAGGCGTGCCAGATGGGCTTCACGATGAATTTTGCGGAGGTCGCGGCCTTGCGGGCCGTCCCATCCGAATAGGGCAAACAGTTCCATGGAATCTCAGCTGTTGACGGCCGGGGCGGCCAGGCTCACGCGTGCGTGAACGACTTCGTCGCGGTCGATGGTCGCCGCCTCGGCGAGCACGCTCGCTTCGCGCCCCTGACGTGCGTAAATGGCCGAACGACCTTCAAAGTGCAGATCGAGCAGGTCGCCGGCAAGCTGCGGATTGACGACCCAGGCCACCCGGCTCATGTTCGGAAGAACGCTGAACGACCCTTCGCCCGACCATTGCTCGCGCCGCAGTCGCGTGTCGCCCTCGAGGGCGAAGTGCCAGGGAGCCTCCCAAGGCCACGGGTTGGCCGAGGGCTGCGCCACGATGTCGACGCCCATGCGGTCGAGCAGGGGAATCAGCGGCGTAAAGTCGGGTTCGTTCTGTGTGTGGGCACAACGAAAACCGTCGTAGCAGATGGCCGTTGCCAGCCTGGCTCCGGCCACGTCGACGCCGGTTACGTCGGTCGGGTTACCCCGCGACAGGCCGATGGTGTCTTCCAGCTCGGGCACCAGATTCAGCTTCGGCGTTTCGGCCAGCAACCTGCCGTCGGGCCCGAAGGTGAGTGACATGTTGTACACGCGTCCGTTGGCGGCTGCGAAGGGGCGCAGAACCAGGCCGAACTTGTTGTGGGGCAGCGAAGCGCTGCCGGCCACCACCCACGAACGGGTTTCGAGTGCAAAGCGCGAAAAGCTGCGAATCATGGTGTCGCGCACCGCACTTGCCCGGGCCAGCCAGAACGCCGCCTTGGGGTCGGTTACCCGGTAACGCACCATGGCCCAGAGCACGTCTTTCAGAAACCGGCGGCCCAGCAGCTTGAACGCATCGTCGGAGGTGCGGCAGGCAAGAATTTCATTGCCCGCCCCCTGTCCGGCCAGAAAGAGCCCGATGTTTTCGGGAAAGACGACCACGGCCGGGGTCGACGAGTCGCCGCGACGCTGCCGAATCTCATCGGCGAAGGAAAAAATCTTCGCGTCGAAGGCCTCGGGGCTCAGGTAGTCGCGCAGCGTACAGGCAGCCTGCACCGCAAAAAGGTCTATGTCCGGACGGTTGGGCATCAGAAAATTATACCCTTTCGAGCAACGGGCAAAAAGTTTTCCCACTACCATACACCCTGTCGGCTGGCTTGTCTACCGGAAAGTTCAGCCTGCCCGGCGGTTGCTCCGAACCCCTTCGCTACGGGGCTCGCGGCCACAAGACAGGCAGGAATCGCGTCGGGCGCCACGGGCCGACGGGGGCTGGCGCCTGGTGTTGCGAGACCGCGGCGGCGGTCCTTAAGATGCCTGTATGCGACAGCGGCGCGGAAGAACGAGTAAGCGATTGCTGGGTACGGTGGCGGTGGTGTCGACGCTGGCCGTAACGACCTTCGGGGCTTGCTGGCGGCAGAACGGCGTCGACGAGGCGCCTGCCTCGCATGAACGTGCCGGCGATTACGTACCAGGCGACAGGAGTCTGTCGGGAGTCGACCCATGAGCTTCGAATTCAGCAGCGCTGCTTTCGACAACGAGAGCGTCATACCCAATCGCCACACCTGCACGGGCGAAGACATTTCGCCGCCGTTACGGTGGCGGCACGAACCCCCGGGTACCCGCAGCTTCGCTTTGCTGGTCGAAGACCCCGATGCCCCGCGCGGAACGTTCGCGCACTGGCTGGTCTACAACATTCCCCCCGAAGTGCACGAGCTGTCCGACGGCGTGCCCAAGCGCGAGCGCCTTGACTCGGGCGCCCTGCAGGGAACGAGCGACTTTCGCACGGTGGGCTACGGAGGCCCATGCCCGCCGGCCGGCCGCCCTCATCACTTCGTCTTTCGCCTCTTCGCCCTCGACCAGCCGCTCAATCTTGCACCGGGCGCACGCCGCAAGGAGCTGCTCAAGGCAATGGAAGGGCACGTGTTGGACGAAAAGCGCCTGACCGGCATCTTCGCACGCTGAAGCGACATCACCCGGTATCCTTTCTCGCTCCCATAGGAATACTCGCGGGGGAATGGCGGTGCGCATGGCGAAGGGGGGGGCCCGCTTCCACCCGAAAGGGTCGTTTTTTCTTCGCGGAAGGGGGAAAGTTCAAAATTCGAGCCCCTGGCCGCGGGCGTCTGCACCCACGGTTCTTGCCCTTGTGAAGAAGCCGATGACAGGGCCGGACGGGGGGTACTCGTGCACGTTGGGGCCAATTCGGTATAATACAGGTTTGACCACGGGCACCGGCCCTTTGCGGTGCACTGGTACGCTGCATGAAAATCGTACTCATCGGTCAAATGGTCGATCTGCCGACCGTCCTGGCCAAGCAGGGGCACAGTATCCTCTGGTACAACACGTCGCCCCGCGACCGGAAAGCCAAACTTCCGGCCGAGGTCGAGGTCGTCGACACACCGCTCGACCAGCTGCGCAGTGAGCCGCAGGACGTCATTGCAAGCGCCGATCTGGTGTTGCTGAATCTTTCGGCACACCAGATGAACCGGTCGCTCATGCATACGTTTGTGCAGTTTTACCCGACCACGCCCATTCTCTACAACAAAGATAAGTGGCGTTCGGGCAAGTCGCCGGTGTTCGACGTGCCGGTGCGCGCCATCTCCTTTCGCGAGATGATCACGGGCGCCATTCAGCGCGAGATGTACTGGGTGCGCCTGAAGCATCGGGTGGGCAAGCTGCGTGATCTGATGGAGGGGGCCAGAAAGGTTCTCATTCTCACGCACAACAACCCCGACCCCGATTCGCTGGCGGCCGCCCTGGCGCTGCGCGCGCTGCTGGGGCGCAACAAGAGCTCGGCCACCATCGGCTACATGGGCCACGAGATTCACAGGCCCGAGAATGTGCAGATGGTCGAACTGCTCGAAATCGGCGCCAAGAACATCGCGTTTGAGGAAGTCGAAGAGTACGACCGGGTCTGCCTGGTCGACTGCCAGCCCCCGTATTTCTCGCCCCCCTATTTCGAGAGGGAGCTGCCGCGGGTCGACGCTGTGTTCGACCACCACCCCGAACTGCCGGGGTACACGGCGCCCTTCAAGGAAGTGCGGGTGAGCGAGGGTTCGACGAGCACGATTCTGGTGACGCTGTTGCGCGCGGCCGACGTCGAAATTTCGGAGCGCCTGGCCACCGCGCTGTTGTATGCAATCAAGACCGATACCTTCTTCATGCGCGATGCGGCGGCCGACGATATCGAGAGTTTCACCCACCTTTATCCGCTGGCGAACGTCAATCTGATTCGCCGCATGGAAAAGCCGGAAATCGACAGCGAGCAGCTGCTCAAGTTCGGCGAGGCCATTCGCAACCACGTTCTCTTCAACAAGGTGTTCCTGTGTTACGCCGGCGAAGGCGTGAAGGAAGACATGATTGCCCGCCTGGCCGACTTCGGCCTGCAGACGCGCGGCATCGAGTGGAGCTGCGCCTTCGGATTCGAGGGCGATCTGCTGGTGCTGTCGCTGCGCAACGTGGGCTACGTCAAGGGGGCCGGTCGCATTCTGCGCAAGCTGTTCGGGCAGATCGGCTCGGCGGGCGGCCACCGCAACTCGGCCCGCGCGCTGATCACCCGCGAAGCGCTCACGCAGGCCTCTGGGGCCGACGGCATGGAGCGCATCGACCAGATCATCATGCGTCTGCTGCTCGACGAGATTGAAGGCGAACCGGCTGAAGCTTGAACAGCCTGCGGCTGTTCAAGCGATCCCAGATCCCGGATCGCAGATCTCAGATGACGGCTGCACGGATGCAATTGCGCTGCTGTGGAGCGCCGGGGCCGTTCTGTACACTACGGAATGGGTCGATGGTGAACGAGGCCGCCCGGCAAATCATCCGAACCTTATTGAAGCCGGCAAGCCCTCCGACCGCCTTTGCGATCTGCGATCTGGGATCTGCGATCCGGCAAACCGAACGAAGGTTCGGTTTGCCGGGTAAGCCCTCACCGGTTTCCTTCGCCCCCCGCGTTTGCTACGATCAAGAATTCGGCTGCCGCTACGTCAGCGATATCGTACCCGCTCGGAGACCGACCCGATGACCCTCGAACGCGCGCCCATTCCCCGCCTTGAAGACATTCGACACGTACACCTGATTGCCGTCTGCGGTACGGGCATGGGCTCGCTTGCGGGCATGCTCAAGGAGCGGGGCCTGCGGGTAACGGGTTCCGATCAGAACGTATACCCGCCCATGAGCACGCAGCTCGAGGCGCAGGGCATCGAACTGATGCAGGGGTATCGAGCCGAAAACCTGGCCGACCGGCCCGATCTGGTCATCGTGGGTAACGCGGTCAGTCGCACCAACCCCGAGGTCGAGGCGTTGCTGGCGAGCGACATTGCGTATGTCAGCTTTCCCCGGGCATTGGAAATTTTTTTCCTTCATGATCGGGTTCCCGTTGTGGCCGCCGGCACGCACGGCAAGACGACCACGACCAGCCTCATGGCCTGGGTGCTGGAGTCGGCCGGTCAGGCGCCGGGTTTCATGATCGGGGGCATGGCAAAGAATTTCTCGCACAATGGTCGCGCCGGTTCGGGTAGGCCGTTTGTCGTCGAGGGCGACGAATACGATTCGGCCTTCTTCGACAAGGAGCCGAAGTTTCTGCACTATCGTCCCCAGATCGGCATTCTCACGAGCGTCGAATTCGATCACGGCGACATTTACGCCAACTTCGACATTC
>JAWLBW010000038.1:0-21392 GCA_041687475.1 bacterium | reverse complement strand
CGAGCGCCGGCGCAAACAGGCAGCCGCCGACGCGCGAACCGACGCGGCCCTGGCCGAGTTGTCTGCACCGGAAGCCGCCACGGAAGCTGCTCCGGCAGAAGTGAAAGTAAGCACTGAGTAAGGCGACGCCGGAGCAGAGAGAGCCTTCATGCCTTGCCATATCTGCGGTGCCGGCTTTACCGCCGATGAGGGCGCGCACTGTTGCCGGTGCGGAAACCCGGTCTGCGCGCGCCACATGACCCTCGACCGCAGCCGCGAGCCCGCGCGGGCTACGTGCGGTATCTGCTCGTCGGGTACGCCCCCCGTCTGCGCCCGGTAAGCGGTTCTCGGCGGTTCTGTCCACACCTCGTTTCCGCGACTTCCGATTTTCCTGATTCTGATTCGCCGCGACTCTCCCGGAATGCGAGGCCCCGGCCAGTCGACGTTCTGCGAGCTACCCGTGCACCAGGGCGCGGGTACTTGGTAAACTGTGGCCGGAACCCGACCAGCCGACCACCTGCTTACCGGACTCCTCATGACTCGCTTTGCCATCTTCCTTGCCGCCCTGCTGCTTGCCGTGCCGCCGGCCTGCAGCTCCGACAACGACGCCCTTTCCGATCTGCCGAACGAACCCCTGCCCATTCGTTTCGAAGACGGCGGCCGGGCCGAAGACATCGTCGCCATTCTGAGGGCCGACGTCGAAGACCGTGACGAGGCGAATCGCGTAGCCTGGGATGCCGCCGGAGGCATCGAGATTTCTCTCATATACGACGACGCCGTTACCGTGGCCGGCGCGTACCGGCTGACTGGAAGCGACGGTGCATATGCGGTCAAGGCAGGCGATGCGTTGGGTTTGCAGTACGGCGCCTACGAGCTGTTGGAACGGGCGGGTATTGTATTTCTCCACCCCGAAGAAACGTATTTTCCGCCGAGCCTGTGCCTCGACTGCGTCGGCGACGTCGACGAAGAGGCGGCGCCCGGCTACACGATGCGCGGCACCCACGTGCACACCATGCACCCCATCGAGTACGAGTCGACCTTGCTGGGGAATGATCCGTCGACACTGCATCGCTTCGATCGGTTCCTGGGCTGGCTTATTGCACGGCGTCAGAACTATCTTGAGTGGAACCTGCTGCGCACCATCGACGACGAAGCCTGGCTCGCCCATGCCACGGAAATGGTCAAGCGCGCCCACGCTCGCGGCTTCAACATGGGCATTGTCGCGCCCATCGCCTTTCGCCAGCAGAACTCTTTCTTTCTTTACGATGCCGAAGCGCCCGAACCGGCGACCACGCAAATGGCCGCCAGTGTAGACTGGCTCATGCAGGCCGGCTGGGACCGCATCAATGTTGAAATGGGCGCCAGCGAATTCTTTTCCGTATCCGATACCGAACAGGTTGCCTGGCTCGATTTTCTAGCCGATTATCTCGATGCGAACTATCCCGGAACACGCACTGCGACCAAGGTGCATTGCACCGTGAACCAGACGGCGCCCAGCTTCGACGACATGAACTTCAACTATATCGTCAAGTACGCCGAAGGAAACGTCGGCGTCATGCCGCATACCGTGCAGTGGTACGACCTGTACCGTGTCGGTCCCACGTACGACCGTGAAGACTTCTTCGACATGCGTGAGTTTCTACTCGGCGAAATCGGCAAGCGCGAGGTGTTCTACTATCCCGAAACGGCCTACTGGGTTACGTTCGACAACGACGTGCCGATTTTTCTTCCCCAATACGTCTACGCCCGCTGGAACGACCTGCACCGATTGCGTAATACGGGCATGGACGGGCAGATCAACTTCAGCTCGGGCCTCGAATGGGGTTACTGGCTGAACGATCTGGGCGCCGCATGGCACGTCTACGCGCCCGCCGACGACTACCTGGCGCCCATTCGCCGCGTACTTTCGATTTTCGGCGACAGGGCCGACGAAGCGGTTTCGCTGCTCGACGAACAGATTCTGTGGCAGGGCGACGAGCTGCTGGAAAAAAACGGCATTCGCTGGCTGGTGGCCTGGGACGCCGCCGACGACATCGGCCACTTCACGGGCATTCACGCCCAGCCCATTCGTGCCCGGCTGTACGAAGTCGACAAGATGACGCCCGACGCGGTCGAGACGTTTGCTGAGGAAGACCTGACGCAGCTCGCTGCGATGATACCCGTGCTGAACGACTACGCCAGCCGGTGGGACCGGCTGGGCGAGGGCCTGCGCACGGCGGGCGCCCGCCGTATTCACCGTGAGTTCGGTCTCGGCATTCGGATCAATGCGCTGCGCGCCCGCTACATGCTGGCGCTGTACGAAGGCGTCGTGGCCCGCGTCAAGGGCGACGACGTGATGGAGGCCGCTCGATTCGCCGAAGCCGACGCGATCAAGGGCCAGGCTCTGAAGGTCGCCAACACGCAGTCCGACACCTATCGTTTTCCCTACGATGAAATTGCCGTCGATCGCGAAAGCTATACCAGCTATCCCTTCGGATACCTGCGCACGGTTCCCGACCTGTGGTACTGGGAGCGCGAGATGCAGATGGCCGCCGAACCCGGCACCTACGACTTCCTGCACGCGCTTTACGACCTGGTCGGCTCTTCCGGACTCTGACGTGCTGCACGGCTGCACGGAAATCCTCAATCCTCAATCCCATATCCTCACGGGGAGACGTGCTGCAAGGCCGGGCGCCGCGAAAAAGTAAAGCCGGCGCCCCGAAGGGAGCACCGGCGTAACCGTCATTGAGAATTGCGGATTGTGGATTAAGGATTGCGGCATGTAAATCGCCTGGGCGGTTTACATACCGCTCATCTTCGAGACGATTTCCAGCATGATCTCGTCGGCGCCGCCGCCGATGGTCATGACGCGCACGTCGCGGTAGGCGCGGGCAATGGGGTACTCTTCGATGAAGCCGTTGCCGCCGTACATCTGCAGGCATTCATCGATCACGCGCTTGGCCATGCGGGCGCCCCGATACTTGAGCATCGAGATTTCCTTGGTGGTGTCGATGCCGGCCTCGAGCTGACGCACGCAGTGGTAGGCCAGGTGCCGCACGCATTCGACCTCGGTCATCATTTCGGCGAGCCGGTGACGCAGAACCTGCTTGGCGAGAAGCGGCTTGCCGAAAGCCTTGCGATTGCGCAGGTATTCGATGGTTTCGTCGATGACCTCCTGGGCCATGATGTACGACGAGGCGGCCGTCAGGCGCTCGTGCTGAAACTGCTGCATCTGGTAAATGAAGCCCATGCCTTCTTCGCCAATCAGGTTCTCGGCCGGAATCTTCATGTCTTCGAAGGTGAGCATGGCCGTGTCGCTGCAGCGCCAGCCCATCTTCTTGAGCTTCTTGCTGACACTGAATCCCGGCGTGTCGGTGGGCACGACAAAGAGCGAAAAACAATGGTGACCGGGTTCGTCGCTGGTGCGGGCCAGCAGCGTCACATAGTCGGCCTGCGCGCCGTTGGTAATGAAGGTTTTCGAACCGTTGATGACGTATTCGTTGCCGACCTTGCGGGCGGTGGTGCGAAGGCCCGCCACGTCTGAGCCCGCGTCTGGTTCCGAAACGCCGATGGCGAACACGGCGTCGCCGGCAAGGGCGGGGCGAAGATACTTCTTCTTCAGCTCATCGGAACCGAATTTGTGAATGGCCGGCGTGGCCATGTGCGTCTGCACGGTAATGGGCACGGCCACGCCACCCGCGCGAATATGGCCCATCTCTTCGAGAAAGACAAGGTCGAACCAGTAGTCGAGTCCCTGGCCCCCATAGGCCGGGTCCATGGTAATGCCGAGAAAACCCAGGTCGCCCATCTTCTTGAGAATCTCGTGGGCCGGCCAGGCTTCTTCTTCTTCCCACTTTTCTACGTTGGGGTTGATTTCACTGTCGATGAATTCGCGCAGGTTGCGACGAAACAATTCGTGTTCGGACGAAAAATACATGCTGTGTCTCCGAGGGGAAAACGCTGAATCACCACATTGTAGGAAATTGACGGGCGCTCGGCACGTCGCCGGAAACGTCGGGACGTTGTTTCGGCTTGGATGCTATGAATTCGGGCAGGAATCGACAGCCGTCGGCGTGCCGTTGCAATCTGCCCGGCTCGGTCCCACGAGCAAGGAAACGTCGCGGCTACGTCGTGAAGCGGCAATCCGTGTACTTCTCCTATGGGGAAAGAGGCAGATTACGACGAGACTCCTTCCCTGCCGCCCCTCGGTTTAGTACCATGATAGAGATATGCCTTGTGACCCGAGCAGATCGCCTGCCGAGGGTACAAGGAGAAACGTTTCCTGCGCACGGACGGCTCTGCAGGGTTTGCAGAGGGGCCGCTTCAAGGCTCCCTGACCCACGGGGCGACCAGGCTCGGATTCCGGGCCCGCGGGGCTTACACTCATTCTTTTTCAGCAAACAGGAAAGGAACGGACATGATCGACAAGATTCGAAGCCTGCTCGGAAACGAAGCCGACAGCCTTTTGAACCACACGGCCCGTTTTTCGAAGGACCAGCTGCACCTGCCGGGCCCCGACTTCGTAGAGCGCATCTTCACGATCAGCGATCGTCCGGCCCCGGTGCTGCGTAACCTGCAGTCCATCTTCAACACCGGCCGGCTCGGGGGCACGGGTTACGTTTCGATTCTGCCGGTCGACCAGGGTATCGAGCACAGCGCCGGCGCATCGTTCGCGCCGAACCCCGCTTACTTCGACCCCGAGAATATCGTCAAGTTGGCCATGGAAGGCGGCTGTAACGCCGTGGCGTCGACGCTGGGCGTGCTCGGCTCGGTGGCGCGTAAGTATGCGCACCGCATTCCCTTCATCGTGAAGATCAACCACAACGAGCTGTTGACCTATCCTGAAACGTACGACCAGATTCTGTTCGCCAACGTCAAGCAGGCGTTCGACATGGGCGCCGTCGCCATCGGCGCGACCATTTACTACGGTTCGCCCGAAAGCGACCGCCAGATTCAGGAAATTTCCGAGGCCTTCGCCTATGCCCACGAGCTCGGCCTGGTCACGGTTCTCTGGGCGTACCTGCGCAACCCCGACTTCAAGAAGGACGGTGTCGACTATCACACCGCTTCGGACCTGACCGGTCAGGCCAATCACCTGGCGGCCACCATTCAGGCCGACATCGTGAAGCAGAAGCAGCCCGACTGTACGGGCGGCTATAAGGCTCTCAAGTTCGGCAAGACCCACGAAAAGGTCTACACCGAGCTATCGAGCGACAACCCCATCGATCTCACCCGCTACCAGGTCATTACCAGCTACATGGGCCGCGCCGGCCTCATCAACTCGGGCGGCGGTTCGTCGGGGCAGAGCGACCTGGCCGAAGCCGTACGCACGGCCGTCATCAACAAGCGTGCCGGCGGCATGGGGCTCATCTCGGGCCGCAAGGCGTTCCAGCGTCCGATGAACGAAGGCGTCGAGCTGCTGCAGGCCATTCAGGACGTGTACCTCGACAAAGACGTTACCATCGCCTGACGGCTTCGGCTTTCCCGGAAAATCGACAAACGCCGCTCCTTTCTTCGGGGCGGCGTTTTCTTTTGGTGGAAGAAGCCTTTCGGAACATTCCCGGCGCAGCGTTTTCCCGCAGGCGTGCGACACATCGAGTCGGCAAGGAGAATATCGTTTGCCCGAGCGGTCCTTATTCTTCTCGAAGCCCGTGGCAGGGCCGTCGACATGTGGCAGGTTTACCGACCGCACGGCGCCGTCCGATTGCCGCCGGTACGGATACGAAGACATTCACGCGATCATCGGTCGTGTGGCCGTTCCTCGTGCGACGGTTCTGCAGGTCGATGGGCGCCGCCGTTGCCGTGCGTCGATTCCGACTCTTCAGGGGCCGGCTCGGTTTTTTCGACCACGTGCATGGCTCCTTCGGCAGGTTGAATGCCGCCGCCGTACTGACGGGCATAGACCTGGGTGAACTCGGCGCCGAAAAAGACGATCTGTGCCGAATAGTAAACCCAGACGAGAATGACAATGAGTGAGCTCGCCGCGCCGAAGGATGACGCTGTGGCGCTGTTGCTCAGGTAAAGGCCGATCAGGTATTTTCCGAGGGTAAAGAGAACGGCCGTGACGAAAGCGCCGAGCCAGACGTCGCGCCACTGCACATCGGCGTCGGGCAGAACTTTGTAGATGGCGGCAAAGAACAGGGTGATGAGTGCAATGGATGCGACATTGTTGATGACCATCCACACCCAGGCACCGCCCGGCAGGGCGTCGGCCATGAACTTACCGACGACGGAAAGGGCCGTACTCAGCAGAAGCGAAACGAGCAGGAGAAAGCCTATAGCAAACACCATACCCATGCTGATCAGGCGTTTCTTGATGGTACCTTTGATGCCGGCGTTTTCGTCGGGGGCAACCTCCCATATCTTGTTCATGGCGCTCTGAAGCTGGGCGAAAATCGTCGATGCGCCGATGAGCAGGGTTATGCCCCCGATGATGGTCGCCCACAGGCCTCTGTTACCCTGCCCGGCATTCGCCAGCATGGTCTGCGCCATCTGGGCGCCCTGTTCGCCCATGGTGTCGCGCAGGGCATCGACCATCTGCCCTTCGGCGGCCTGCTGGCCGAACACAAGGCCGGCTACGCCGATGGCGATGACGAGCAGTGGCGCGAGGGAGAAGACCGTATAGTAGGCAAGGGCCGCGCCCAGGCGGGGTACGTCGTCGTCCTTCCACTCGATGGCCGTTTGCTTGAGAACCTGCGCGCCTTCTTTCAGCTTCATGAATCACCTTGTGCTCGTACCATCCTGCGACGGGCGTCGGTGGTGTGCGATACTCGGGGCACGAGGGGCACGCACGCTGGCAGCAGCCGGTCGCGTGGTGGTACCCTGAGGCCTTGTTTCCCATGATTCCCCCTTTGAATTTCCCATGTCCTTCGTGACGGGCCTGCGCCCCGGCGTGCGCTATATGCTGGCGAGCGCGCTTTCATTCAGCGTCATGAGCGTGTTCGTGAAGGTCGCCGGCGAGCGTTTGCCCAGCCAGGAAATCGTACTTTCACGGGCCATCGTTTCACTGGTGCTCAGCTACGTGCTGCTGGCACGCACGGGTACGCCGGTCTGGGGCACGAACCGTCGGTTGCTGCTCTTTCGGGGCTTTCTCGGTTTCATGGGCCTGAGTTGCGTGTACTATTCGCTTACGCACCTGCCCCTTGCCGTTGCCACGGTTATTCAGTACATGCACCCGGTGTTCACCGCCATGCTGGCCGCGGTGGTGCTGCGTGAACACATCAGCCGTACCTTGCTGGTCTCACTCGGTCTGAGTGTGGCCGGCCTGGTGCTCGTTTCGCGGCCCGAGGCGGTTTTCGGGGTGGCGTCGTCGCTCGATCCGTTTGCCGTCGCCGTCGCTGTGGCGGGGGCGTTTTTCAGCGCGGCGGCCTACGTGGTCGTTCGCCGTTTGAGCGCACAGGAACATCCGCTGGTCATCGTCTTTTACTTTCCGCTCGTGACGGTGCCGTTGACGCTTCCGGTGGTGGTGCCCGCCTGGGTCATGCCGCAGGGCTTTGAGTGGCTGGTACTTCTGGGGGTGGGCATCTTCACGCAGATGGGGCAGGTGTGGCTTACGCACGGTATTCGGCACGAGCCGGCTTCGCGGGCCACGGCGCTTTCCTATACCCAGGTACTCTTCGCCACGGTCTGGGGCGTGCTTTTCTTCAGCGAGATTCCCGATGGCTATACCCTTGCCGGGGCGCTATTCATCATGGCGGGCGCCTTCCTCAACATTCGCCTGCGTGACTGATTCGCGCGCATGCGGCTTCGGGGCCTTGTATACCTTGATGAATGGCAGGCATACTGGGGAGATGTTGCCGGTCCGTAACGTCGCCGGCGCCCAGGCTTTCGTCAACTTTCTGGTGCAAGTGTGCGCATGCCATTGAAAGACATTCTGTATGCCGCGCGCCGCTTCGTGGGCATGGCGGTGGTGCTCTTTCTTCTCGGGGCGATTCTGGGAGGTGTGGTACCGTCGCTGGCCGACCCCATGCTTGAAGCTTTGCGCGACTACGTGATGCCCCTGGAAGAGGCCGGGTTTGCCGAGATTGCGTTCTTCATCTTCTGGAAGAACGCCGTGGCGGCGCTGATTGCCATCGGGCTGGGGCCTCTGGGCGGCATCTTTCCGGGGTGGTCGGCGCTGGTGAACGGGGTGGTCGTCGGAGCCGTCATCGCGGCCGAGGCCGGAAGGTCGTGGTTGTTGGTTCCCCACGGCATTTTCGAGTTACCGGCCATATTTCTGGCGTGGGGGCTCGGGCTCTGGCTTGGTGAAGCCATCTTCAACCATGAGCGTTGGCGCCTGCTGCGAGTACGCCTCGGCGCGGCTTTCCGGGTGTATGCGGCCATCGTTTTGCCCCTGCTGGTTCTGGCCGCCGTCGTCGAGGCGCTGCTCATCAACCATCTTCAGCCTTAGCGCCTGCAACACCTCGCATGTGCGGAAGTTGAACGTGCTACCATATGGGTGACGGCATGGTGTGTATGCATCAAGCCGAGGGCGTGACGGCCGTAACGAAAGTTGGTGCCCGGCCGCAGGCTGCTGATTTCGAACCCGACACATCGGAAGCACAGACATGGTTACCGCCATCATTCTTCTCAACACGGAACGGGGCAAGGTACAGGAAGTGGCCCAGGCCATGGCCGGCATGCCCGAAATTACCGAAGTCTATTCGGTGGGCGGCCGCTTCGATCTGATTGCCATGGTGCGGGTGCGTGAGAACGAAGCCCTGGCCGAGCTGGTCACGAAGAAGTTGGTCGAGGTGCCGGGCATCACGCACACCGAAACCAACATCGCCTTTCGCGCCTACTCGAAGTTCGACCTCGAGAACATGTTCGACATCGGCGTCGACTGAGCGGCGCTTCGCGCCGCGTAAAAGGTGAGAGGTGACAGGTGATAGGTCACGATTGAAGGGCCGACGGTGAGCAATCGGATTGAAATCCCTTCCGTCACCTATCACGTATCACTTCGTGCAGCCGTGCAACCGTAGAGCCGTCAATTACGGTATTTGACCTGCACGGCCTCTTCGGCCAGCTCTTCCATCGACATGCGCGAGGCCTGCGCGGCCTCTTCTTCGGTGAACATGGTAACCATGTATTCGCCGGGCGAGCCGCTGAGCCGTGACAGCAGGGTGTTGGCCACCCGCCCGGCAACCGGATACCGGTATATCCGGTTGTAGGTTTCACGCAGTCCGTTCAGGAAGCGGGGAAACGGGCGGTTCACGATCTTCGGCTTGCTCGAGAGCAGCTGCATGCGCTTGAACGCTTCGCGAATGCGTTTGCCCGTGGGGTCGGTCAGCTGCATCGGGTTCAGAAAGACCGCGATCATGAAGGGCTTGGCATGGTACACGACGTTCATGAACGACCAGGCCGCCTCGGCGCGTTCGCGCGGCGAGCGTACCGGCGCGTCTTCCGTGGCCCGGGCCTGGTATTCGTCCGAAGCGTAGTACTCCATCATGTAGTAGTCCATGGCGATGTGGCGCGATTCGTCGCGGTTAATCAGGTCCATGACCTGATTCGACATTTCGTCGTTCACGAAATCATTGAGCGAGCGCAGAAGCGCCACGTCGAGCATGAGCTCGCCGGCGGTAATGTAGACATTCGCGACCTCGGGCGAGACATGGCGAATGGCTTTCAGAAAGTGAGGGCGAAAGTTTGCCAGCTCGGGGCTGATCCGGTATCGGCGGAAGTAGTGTACGTTGTAGTGGTCGGCCAGCCTTTCGGCGGCCACGGCGTGACGCTCTTCGTCGGCCTCGAAGGTGGCGAAGATCTTCTTCAGCACGGAGTCGGTAACCAGCCTGCGCTGTTCGGCAAAGAGGGCGCCGGCCAGCCGTTCGATGGCGGCCATGTCGGTAAAGTACTGTACGACGGCCATTTCTTCGGTGCGCGTCATGGGGCGCCTACCGACATTCCAGTCGAGGTCGTCGAGCTTCCACTGCCCATCGCGGCACTTCTGCAGCATCCGGTTCAGATCCATGCGTACCTCCTGCATCCGGAGCCGGGCACGGCGTTGCGGAGGCATGCCGGCACGGGTTCCCAAGTGTACATGATGTATGCTCTACTATACATTATGTATAGTCGGTGTCAAGTGGGGGATGAAAGTCTACCGGCGGTCGATGGGCGGGCTGAGCGTTGTGAGGTGGTGGCTCCTGTGGTAACGTGAGGAATCCGGACCTGTCTCCTCATCTTCCGTCTTCGGACCATTCATGCCTCGCACCCCCGCAGCCACCCGATCCAGGAAGTCACGGAAAGAGCGCGTTCTCAAAGGATTTCGTGCCCTCGGCGCCGAGCCCACGACGCGCACGCGCATCGTGATCGGGGCCATGCAGGCCTTTCGCGACAAGTCGCTGACCGATGCCACGGTCGAAGACATTCTGCAGGCCGCGGGTGTTTCGCGGGGCACGTTCTATCAGTACTTCCGCAACAAGGAAGACGTGATGGCCGAACTTTTCGCGTACTCGACCCGTCTGCTGGTCGAGCGGGTGCAAGCCGAAGTGGCCGCGGTAAACGAACCCTTCCGCAAGATTGAACGGGCCGTCGACGTTTACCTGCAGTTGCAGCTTGAAGACGGCAAACTTGTGCATGCGCTGCTGGCCGAGTCCATGCGGCCGGAGTCGCGCATCGGTCACCTGCGCGAGTGGGCCATCGACACCATGGTCGCCTTCATTGACGAAAGCGTCG
Organism: bacterium; assembly: GCA_041687475.1. GTDB lineage: Bacteria > J088 > JAWLBW01 > JAWLBW01 > JAWLBW01 > JAWLBW01. The sequence goes on along the minus strand of JAWLBW010000038.1, from coordinate 10,784 downwards.
TTGCGGCGCAGGGAAGGCGGCTCGATCCCCTCGTCTACCGTACCCTGCTGCTCGGTGTCGAGGCCCTCATCATGCACGTGCAGGCCATGGGCGAGTTCACACCCGCCGACGCCGAGCACGTGCGTCGCGTGGTAACGCCCATTATCGTGCGTACCATGGCTCTTCCCGACGAGACCTTGCCGGAGCTGCCCGGTGTGCGCGGCGGGGGCAGGAAACGATCCGTCCGCACGTGAATCCCTGAGGTCGCGCCTGTCGACGGCGTTCCTGCGACACCTGATCCTTGCTTTGCGCCGGGGCGCCGGGGTACATTCTGATCGAGCGGCAAGCCGCAACCGCGAATGGTTCGCGGCGGCTTCCGTCATGCCCATTCCCGCGTTCGCGGGGGAGCTTTTTCACCACATATGACGACGACCCCTGGTGCGTCTTCTGAAAGTCACGCCCGTATTGCCGAGGGCCTGTACACGACGGGCTGGCATGTCGAACGGCAGTTCGTCGATCCGGTACTGCTGCGCGAACTGCGTGCCGAGTCGCTTGCCCGGTGGGAGGCCGGTTCGTTCAGGCACGCACGCGTGGGCACGGGCGCCGAAAAGCGTCTGCAGACCGAAGTACGCCGTGATCAGGTCTGCTGGCTCGACGAAACCGATCTTACACCGGCCCAGAGCGTCTGGTGGAACGAGATCGAGCTGCTGCGGCGCGCAGTGAACGAGGCGCTTTTTCTCGGTCTTTTCAGCTATGAGGGACATCTGACGGTGTACCCGCCCGGCGCCTTCTACCGGAAACACCTCGACAACTTCCGGGGCGCCCGCCACCGCAGGGTTACGGCCATTCTCTACCTCAACGACGGGTGGAAGCGGGAAGACGGCGGGCAACTGCGTCTGTATCTCGACGAGTCGGGCGATGGTCCATTCGTTGATATCGAACCCCTGGGCGGAACCCTCGTTACCTTTCTCAGCGAGCGCTTCTACCATGAAGTGCTGCCCGCCACGCGCGAGCGGCTCAGCATGACCGGCTGGTTCCGTACCCGCGACTGAATCGGCTTCTTTCTTTCACCTGCGAAAACCGCCCGTACGCAGCCTCGCAAGGCAGGCGATCGCAGCTGACGGCCTTCGTGGGTTCATGCGTAATGAATGTATGAACACCACAACGGCCGGAGAGGGAGGAAAACCATGAAGGCACTGGTTTATCACGGACCTGGAAAACGCACGCTGGAAGATAAACCCAAGCCCGAGGTGGGCGAGCCGACCGATGCGGTCGTACGGATTACCCGTACGACAATCTGCGGTACCGATCTGCACATTCTCAAGGGCGACGTGCCGGAAGTCACCGACGGAACCATTCTCGGGCACGAGGGAGTGGGAGTCGTCGATGAAGTCGGGCCCGGCGTAACCAATTTCAAACCCGGCGATCGGGTGCTCATTTCCTGCATCAGCAGCTGCGGCAAATGCGATGCGTGCAAGCGCGGCATGTACTCGCACTGCAACAAGGGCGGCGGCTGGATTCTCGGGCACACCATCGACGGCACGCAGGCCGAGTACGTACGCATTCCCTTCGCCGACAACAGCCTCTACCACATTCCGAAGGGGTTGGACGAGGAAGCGCTTGTCATGTTGAGTGATATTCTGCCGACCGGCTACGAATGCGGCGTACTGAACGGCCAGGTCAAGCCGGGCGATACCGTGGCCATTGTCGGCGCCGGCCCCATCGGTCTGGCGGCTCTGCTGACGGCGCAGTTCTACTCGCCCGCCGAACTTATCATGATCGATCTGGACGACAACCGTCTTGAGGTCGCTCGAAAATTCGGCGCCACCCAAACCCTGAACAGCGGAAGCGGCGATGTGGTGGCCGAAGTCATGAAGATCACCGGCGACCGCGGTGTCGATGTGGCCATGGAGGCCGTCGGCGTGCCCGCCACCTTTGAACTGTGCGAGGCCATTGTCGCGGCGGGGGGCCATATTGCCAACATAGGCGTGCATGGCAGAAGCGCTCCGCTGCACCTCGAGCGGCTCTGGTCGCACAACATCACGATTACCACGCGGCTTGTCGATACCGAAACCACGCCGCTGCTCTTGAAAACGGTGGCGGCGGGCAAGGTGCATCCCGAAAAACTGATTACCCACCACTTCAAGCTCGACGACACCGAGCAGGCCTATGATACATTCGGTAATGCGGCGCGCGAGCAGGCGTTGAAGGTGATCATCGAGAATCCGGCGTAATCGGATTCCGTGAGAATATCTTCCGCCTTTCAGCCATGTACGTAACGGTTCGTCCTGCGTACCGCGGAACCGGGTAGAGCACGAATCGACGGCCGCCATTCGCGCTTGCGTCTTGACGGCGGGCCGTGCCGGAAGTTGCCGGTGCGGCGCCATGCCGTTACCATGACACCGATTCATCGAGGTGTTCATGTCTACCCGCCGTTGCGCCGCCTTTTTCCTCTGTGTTCTGTTTTCCTCCGCCTGCGCCGCCCGTGCAACCGTCGATTCGCAGCCGGAAAGCACGGTCCTTTACGTGGGGCCCACCTTTCTCACGAATGACCCCGACATTCCACAGGCAGAAGCGGTTCTGGTCGATGGACAGGGGCGCATTCTACGCATCTTTCATGAACGGGGCGATGCGCCGCCGCATGTGCCCGTCAAGAAGCTGCCGGGGGCCCTGGCCGTGCCGGGCCTGCACGATGCGCACGTTCACCTCGAGGCGCTCGGTCAGAAGCTCGACGGCCTTGACCTGAGCGGCGTTCGCTCACGAACCGAATTGCGCGAAAAGGTCGCCGCGTACATCCGCGCCAATCCCGATGTGGCCGCCGTGCGCGGATTCGGATGGGATCAGAATCGGTTTCCCGATCAGCGCTTTCCTTCGCGGGCCGATATCGACGGGTTGACCGACAAGCCGGTCTTTCTCCTGCGCACCGATGGGCATGCGGTGCTGGTCAACACCGAACTGCTCGAAGCGGCCGGCATTGACGGCGGTCTTGCACGTTCCGACGCCAAGGTTTTCGCCGACGAGAACGGTGAGCCGACCGGCGTGCTGCTCGACTCGGCGGTCGCCGCGGTCGAGGCCATGCTGCCGCCGCCGACGCGCCGCGAGCGTAAGGCCTGGTTGCGAACGGCCTTGCACACCCTGGCCGACGCGGGAGTCACGGCGGCGCATGACATGGGCATGTTCGCACCGGTGATGGACGCCCTGTTCGAACTGCAGGAAGAAGAAGGCCTGCCCCTCGACGTGTATGCCTATCTGGCCGGAACCGACATCGGCTGGCTCATGCGGCACGCGGTGACGCACCCGTTCGCCGGCCCCGAAGGACGCCGGCATATCGGGCGGGTGCACGTGCAGGGCGTGAAACTCATGATTGACGGGGCCATGGGCAGTCGCGGCGCCTGGTTCTTCGAGCCCTACGACGATGATCCGCACAACAGCGGGCACCCGGCGTTTCCCCTCGCACTGCAACGGTGGGTGTTCGCCCTTGCGCAGCAGGCCGGCTGGCAGGTGGCCGTGCACGCCATCGGCGACAGGGCCAACGATCTCGCGCTTCGGTGGGTCGAGAGCGAACAGCGGCCCGGCAACCTGCCGACCCGCGTCGAACACGCGCAGGTGGTTCGTGAAGCCGACTTCGTGCGATTCGCAAAGGCGGGGGCGGTGGCCTCGATGCAGCCGGTTCACGTGGCCGACGACTGGTCGTGGGCCGACCGGCGAATCGGTCTCGCGCGTGCCGAAGGCGCCTACGGCTGGCGAAGTCACCTTGCGGCCTACGGCGTGGCGGCCTTCGGCTCCGACGCACCGGTGGCCGATCATCGGCCGGTCATGGGTATTGCCACTGCCCTCAGTCGCACCGATGGAGAAGGAAACCCGGCGGGTGGATGGAAGCCGGCGCAGCGTCTTACGCTGCAGGAGGCGGTATGGGCGTACACGGCAGGGGCGGCAGCCGCGGTCGGACGCGCCCATGAACTGGGCGCGCTGGCCGAAGGCAAGCGCTTCGACGTAACCGTCTTTCGCGAGAACTGCGGTGAGTCGGCCGAATGCTGGCGACGCAACGCTGCGCTGGCCACGGTCGTCGACGGACGACTGCGAAGGACCGACACCGAAGTCAGGTGAAGTCAGATACGCCCCGGCCAGGAAGCCGCAGCAGACTGAAAGTACCCCTGAAAGCCGGAAGCCCTCTCGTCGGCGGAAGAGGGCCCGCGACTAGCGACGGCGTTGCCAGAATGTGCGTTTGAACAAGCCCCAGCGCTCGCGGGTGATTTCGCCCTGCTTTTCGTTGCCGAGCTGCTTGGTTTTCGTATTCTGCTGACGAACCATCATGTCGCCGTAACGTCTGGGTTTGGCCATAGGCAATACTCCTTCGCTCTGGTGCTTTCACCCTACCATGCATCATGGCATCGCCCGGAGCAGGAGAGCCCGGTGGGTGGGCTGGGCGGGCAGGGGCTGCCGCGGAATTCAATCGTTTGCCGTTTTCCCCAACCCGGCTTCCATGCAGCCGTGGTAAACGGCATGAAGCTGATGGGTAGCGAGCACCTGTTGCGCGAGTTCGAAAAGTTCGCGTTCTTCCCAGCGAATGTGGTCGTACAGCAACTGTGCAAAGCGGGCCAGGCTGCTCGCTGTGGCTTCGCCTTCGACACACAGCGTGCGGAGTTCGTTATGCTCGTCGAGCAGGCGATCGACCGGCCCGTTTTGCCCCATCGCTCGTAACGCGGGGGCCAGAAACTCTTCTTCGACCCTGAAATGGGGTGCGAGCTCGGTACGGAACCGTTCTCGTATTTCAGCGAAGACAGGGGCGAAATCGTCGCCCGCCTCGACGGCCCGCCTGGCCTTGCGGGCCAGCACCAGACCCTGATGGTGGTCGTGCGAGAAAGGCTCGAGTTCGGGTACACGCTTCATTGTTTACCAATGTGTGCTGGGTGCACCCTCATTCTACACCGGCCTAGCCGTCTCCGGGACGTTTGGGGTGGATGGAATGATCCAGAAGTCTTCTTCGGCGGAACTCATGACCGCCTTCAGGCGCTTCGAACCGTCGGCATGGGCTCGAGCCGTTCTTCAAGCTGGCGCGCGATGGCGTGCATACGGTGCACCTCGTCGCCGAGAAACAGCCTCGGCTGGCGGGTCTGCAGCACGAGCACTCCGGCAACTCCGCCGTTTTTGCGCAGGGGTATGCCGAGGTAGCTGCGGTATTCTTCCTCGCCCGAAAATGGTACGTAATGGTAATCGGGGTGATGGGAAGGCTCTTTGACGGCGAGAACGCGTCCGGTTCGAACCACCGTTCCGGTCAGGCCGCGGGTGCTTGGCATGGCGTAGCCCAGGCAGGCCGGATTCAGTCCGTGCGTGGCATCGAGTACGAGCTCGTCGTGCTGAAGGACGTAAAGACTGACGACGTCGACGCCCAGGCGGTAGGCGAGGTCGCTTACGTAGGGCTGGAGGGAAGACCAGGTCTGCATGTGGTAACTCCGAGGGGTTGGCGTTCGCCGTTTGCGGGAAGTCAAAGCAAAGGTAATGCCAACCGGTGTCGTAGGCCGGTCGCAGGGCTGTTCTGTATCGAATCAGTCGAAAATGTTGTAACGGAAGCGTGACGATGCGTAACAATCAGGCGATTGGATGGACAGGAAGAATGCGCATATCGTCAGGTCTTGCCGAGCGCGCTCTCAGGCTGCCTTGCGTATCAATTCGTCGAGCCTGCGGCCGGCTGCGTGCATCAGAGAAACTTCGTGCATCTCGAATTGATGAGGCGATGTCGTCTGCACGACAAGCACGCCGTTTACCTGACCGTCGCCGTCACGCACGGGTATGCCCATGAAGGTATGACAGCGCTCTTCGCCCGAACCGTCGACGTAATGAAAGTCGGGGTGGCGTTCGGGGTTCTGCAGGGCCACCACTTTGCCTGTGCGGGCGACGCGCCCGACGAGCCCGCGCTGAATGGGAATGCGGTAACCGACGGCGCTCTGGTTGAGGCCGCAGGTGGCTTCGAGCACCAGTTCACGATCGTCGTCGATCTCGTCGCGGACCGACGCTCCGGCGGCCGGCGCATGCTCGACCCGGTAGAAACTGCACACGTCGACATGCAGGCGTTGGGCCAGGTGGGCCACCAGTTCTTGTTCGGCTTGCAGGTTATGCAGTGTCATTTCCATCTCGTGTGCCTTCGCATCGTATCATACTGGAGACAAGGCTTATGTACAGCAAGGACGATGCCATGCTCCTCAAGACGCGCCGCCGACGGTAAGTGAAAGTGAGCGGGAAAAATCGCGCCGGGAAAAGAGGCGGCCCGGCAGGCGGTTGCCGCTTTTTCAGTCACGCGGGGGCGCGGTAAGGCGATCCCGAATTTCGGGTCCGAAGAATACCAGGACGCCCGCAGCAAGGCTACCTGCCGCGGTTGCCCACAGACCGGCTACCGGCAAAAGCAGACCCAGGCCTGTCAGTACAAGCGCGCAGCCGTTACGAAGCACCGCGCCAATCCGGGTTGCCGCCGCACGTTCACGCGGGAACAGATCCATCATATCGGCCGGCCAGGTCTGATGCGTACCCCAGGCGCCTGCAAACCATCCGGTAGCTGCAAGCAGCGTGGCAAACCAGGGTAGAACGGCTTCGGCCTGCCGGAACAGCATGAGCGACACAGCCAGAGTCGCAAGCAGGAACATCGGTGTGAAAATCCAGCGTTCGACCGATTCCTGCACGGTGGCCATGTAGGCGTTGAACTGAGGTGAAAATCGAGGCAGCCGTCGTCCGACGAGATACTGAAGCAGGTCGTCCTCTTCCTCGCGCGCACGCAGGCGAAAGCGATAGCCCCCGCATTGGGCGCAGCGCGGCGGGCCCACGCCCGACTCGAGCGCCCACCCCCCGCATCGTCGGCAGGCCAGATAACCATGGCCGACGCTGCGTGCCGGTGTCTCGCCCGAGGCAATGCTCTCGAGGCGATCGATCATGGAAAGCTCGCGCAGCGGAAGGGCGCCGCGTCCCAGGGATTCGAAGAGCCCGGTGGTTGCGAGGCGATCGGCCATGTCGTGCGCGGCCTTCCACATGAGGCAGGCGCGGGCTTCATTGAAACGGCGCTTGCGCAACAGATCTTCGAGCAGGGGTGGCGAGGTGCTCCATTGCGCGGCGGCTCGCCGCCGCAAAGCTTCAAACTCAACGAGAATTCCGGCTTTTTCCTGAAGTCTTGTTTCGGCGTCACCGGGTAATTTCAACTCGGGATGCCGACGAATGTAATGTTCGAGAAGCTGGAAACGCTGAATGGCCTGCCGACTTTCTCCCGCAGCCCGCAGGCGGGTCACGATGGTGTGCCAGATGTCTTCCAGTTCGTTGACCGAGAAGCGTCGCAGGGCGCCCCGGCCGGGCCCTTCGACCTCAATGCTGCCGGCCTGAATGAAGAAATTTTCGACCCAGGTCAACGCATCGCGGCCCACCTTGGGGGGCTCACGCCGCGGTCGCCCGCGAAAGACCCGGCTTTCGTCGTAGGCACGTCGGCGCGACGGGTCGCGCAGGGTTTCCCAGGCCTCCTGAATAAGGCGGAAGCGCACGGGGGCTTCGGCTTCCCGCGAATGATCGGGGTGCCAGCGGCGTGCCAGTTTACGGTAGCTCGCGCGAATTTCGTCCTGCGAGGCCGCCGGCGGCACGTTAAGCACGGCATAGTAATCTTTCGGCAAAGCTTCGCCCATCCCTACAAGGTACCAAGGTCCATCACCACCGGGGGAGGGGTAAGGGTACCCAATCCCGCCCCGTTTCACGAAGAAATGCGATGACGGCGCCGTTCCTCTTGAAGCGTGACCGACTCCCCGGCATAATGAAATGAATTAGGGTTCATTTCTTTGGTCGACACGCGTGGCATACCGGGAAACAGCAAGGGTTCGTGAGAAGAAGGAGCAGACGCGCGCTGGCATTCTACGCGCGGTGGCGAAACTTATCGCGGCCAACGAGCCGGTCGCCATGGATGCCGTGGCCGCGGGCGCCGGTGTGTCGGTGGGCAGTTTATACACCTACTTCGCCAATCGCCGCGACCTTCTCCGGGCGCTTTTCGAAGAACGGGCGGGCATCGAACTGTCGGTCATGCAGAAAGCCCTGGCCGAACCGGGGCACCCGGCCGTGGTGCTCGCCGACGCCGTTCGGCTGGCACTGCAGCGCATGCGGCGCAATCCTCACATGAGTCTGTTTCTGCTTCACGAACGTATGGAGCGAGACAGCCAGATGGAAGCGCTCAAGCTCGCCTTTCATCGTCGTCATTGCCTGGCATTTGCCGCTCTGATCGGTCGGGGCATGGAAGAGGGGCTGGCGCCCCGACAGAACGCAGAGGTCACGGCTTCGGTTATTCTGGGTTCGCTCATCGAAACCGCCCTGCGTGCTTTTACGGACCCGACCGACCCCATTGCCGGCCTGACGCCGGAAGAGCTTGAACAGGAATTGGCCCGCGCGGTCGTATTTGCGTGCGGGTTTCGCGACAACTTGCTACCCGAGGTGTAAGATGGCCGATTTCATTCAGACCGGACCCGAGCTCCGGAACCAGTATACCGACGATCGCCTGCTGCGTTCGTGGCTTCGCCGCCGGCTTCCGGCCGAGGTCTTCGCGAAGATCGAGCCCGGCCTGCAGCGCCTCGGCGAACGAGCGGTTACCGACATGCTCGCCATGGAACGCGACGCCGAAACCAACGAGCCCGTGCACGTACCCTATGATCCGTGGGGCCGCCGCATCGACGACATTGTTACCGCGCCCGGGTGGAAAGAGCTTGAGCGGGTTGCCGCCGAAGAAGGCATCGTTGCGCACGGTTATCTGCGCGAAGACGGCGCCTGGTCGCGCGTTCACCAGATGGCCCGCCTGTATCTCTACCACCCGTCTTCGGCCATTTTCTCCTGTCCCCTGGCCATGACCGACGGTGCCGCCCGGGCCATCGAGCTTTACGGCGACGAAGAACTCAAGGCAAAGGCCTACCGGCATCTCATTTCGACCGACCCCGACGAATTCTGGACGTCGGGACAGTGGATGACCGAAAAGACCGGCGGTTCCGATGTCGGCCGCAGTGAAACCGTTGCAAAGCCCGACGGCAAGGGCGGTTATCTCCTTTACGGTACCAAGTGGTTTACCTCGGCAACCACCTCGAACATGGCCATGACGCTGGCCCGTATCGAAGGGGCGCCCGAAGGCAGCCGCGGCCTCAGCCTCTTCTACCTCGAGCTGCGTGACGATGAAGGCCGGTTGAAGAACATCTTCGTGCGTCGTCTCAAGGATAAGCTGGGCACGCGCGCGCTGCCGACCGCCGAGCTCGAACTGCAGGGCACGCCGGCCCGTCTGGTGGGCGGTGAAGGGCATGGCGTACGCAAGATTGCGTCACTGTTCAACATCACCCGCATTTACAACGCCGTATGCGCCCTCGGCTACATTCGCCGCGGTATCGCCCTTGCCCGTGATTACGCCGGCAAGCGCGAAGCCTTCGGCAAGCAGCTGAGCAACCAGCCGCTGCATGTCGAAATGCTTGCCGATCTGCAGGTCGAGTTCGAAGCGGCGTTCCAGCTGGTATTCCGCATGACCGAACTGCTCGGCAAGGACGAGACCGGTACGGGCAGCGACGATGAAGGCGCGGTGCTTCGCCTGCTCACACCCATTGCGAAGCTGTACACCGCCAAACAGGCCATTGCCGTCGTCAGCGAAGTGCTGGAATCGTTCGGGGGGGCCGGGTACGTCGAAGACACCGGTATTCCCAAACTTCTGCGCGATGCCCAGACCCTGTCGATCTGGGAAGGCACGACCAATGTCCTGAGCCTCGATACGTTGCGGGCCATTGAAAAAGAGAACGCCTTCGTTCCCTTCATGAAGGACCTGGGCGCCCGCCTGGCCTCGGTGACCCATCCCGAGCTGGCCGGCTCGGTACAGCGCGTGCGCGAGGCGGCCGAGCGTATTCAGGCCTGGCTGCCCAAGGCCGCCGCCGAGGGACGCGACTTCGTCGAAAGCGGTGCGCGCATGTTCGCCTATGGCCTTGCCCGTACGTACATGGGCGCCCTCATGTTGGAGCACGCCCAGTACAGCGCCGAGCACGAGCACGACCGTCGATCGCTGGTGGCGGCGAAGCGTTGGTGCGCCCGCGACCTGGCCCCGCTGGTCGCTCCCGACGACACGCACCGCCACGAATCGCGCGCGCTTGCGCTCGACGAGCAGCTCATCGTCGAATAAGGTTCGGTGCGAGCGCCGAGAATGTCGCAGGGGGAATCCCGGTTACCGGAGATTCCCCCTCTTTCTATTCCGGATAGATGGGATGGGCCTCAGCGCATCTTTTCTCAGCGCATCTTTGCCGCGGCTTCCAGCGCCGATATCTGGCGATTGAGCTCCTTGATTTCCTTCTTGAGCTCAATCATGCGCAGCTCGCGACCGACCATGTAGCGATTGAGTTTTTCCAACTCGTCGGTGCGTTCGCGCAGCCTTTCTTCGGCGAGTTTTCGTTCGGTAACATCACGAACGCTGACTACGATACCGCGCACATCGGGGTGGTCGAGCAGGTTGTTGCCGGTGGCCTCGACGTGAACGAAGTGGCCGTCGCGGTGCTTGATTCGCGTTTCGGCCAGGAGAATGTGCTCCCGGGCAGCGAGCAGTTCGCCGAAAGCCCGCATCAAGCCGGATAGATCGTCGGGATGAAAAAAATCGAAGACCGTTTGTCCGACCAGGTCGTCGGGGTGAAAGCCGGTTACACGCTCGATGGAAGGGCTTTCGTATTGAATGACCCCTTCGGCATCGATAATCGTAATGACGTCGAGGGCATTTTCGATGAGTGCACGGAAGTACCCCTCGCCCCTGGCTTCGGCGTGGTCCTGGGGCAGGTCACTTT
>JAWLBW010000037.1:0-21714 GCA_041687475.1 bacterium | reverse complement strand
CCGGGCGGCGAAGTGGCCGGGGTCGTGAAGAAGATCGGCGAGGGCGTCGAGAACGTGAAGGTGGGCGATCGGGTCATTGCCTTTCTGGGTTGGGGCGGGTTCGCCGAAGAGGTGAAGGCCGGGGCGCAGCAGCTGATGCCCATTCCCCCCGAGATGGATTTTCCCGATGCGGCGTCGTTTACGCTTACTTACGGCACGACCTATCACGCGCTGAAGGATCGGGCCGACCTGAAGCCGGGCGAGACGCTGCTCGTGCTGGGAGCCGCCGGCGGCGTCGGTGTTTCGGCCATTGAGATCGGCAAGGCCATGGGGGCGAAGGTCATTGCCGCCGCTTCGACCGACGAGAAGCTGGCGTTTGCGCGTGACTTGGGGGCCGACGAAGTCATCAACTACGGCACCGAGAACCTGAAGGACCGCATTCGCGCCTTGACGGGTGGAAGCGGCGCCGACGTCATTTACGACCCGGTGGGCGGCGCGTACGCCGAGCCGGCACTGCGCTCGATCGCGTGGAACGGACGGTACCTGGTGGTCGGCTTTGCGGCGGGCGACATTCCGAAGATTCCGCTCAATCTGCCTCTGCTCAAGGGGTGTTCGGTGGTGGGCGTGTTCTGGGGCGCCTTTGCCGCCCGCGAGCCCCAACGCAACGCGCAGAATCTGCAGGCACTGGCCCGCTGGTATGCCGAAGGAAAGGTCAAGCCGCGCATTTACGCCACCTATCCGCTCGAAAAGGCGCCCGAAGCCCTGCACGCCATTCTCGACCGCAAGGTGCAGGGCAAAGTGGTGATCGTGCCCTGAGAAACCGTGCAGACCGGGTGCAGGGAGGTCGTCGGACGTCGGACGTCGGACGTCGGAACAGGAACGATAGGAAGTATTGCCGGAACACATCCGACCGGATGTTGATCCGTGCGATCGTGCGGCACGAACCGGCCACCGGCCACTGGTCACAACCGTGCAGCCGTGCATCACGTCACCTTTCACCTTTCACCTATCACACACCGTGCAGCCGTGCATCACGTGACCGTGCAGCATGGTAAGCGCTCCGGTCCTTGTACACCCGTTCGGCACGCGTTAGACTGGCGATCGGAACACCCGACAGCTGCCGGAGGCGCCCATGGCATTTCCCCTTTCTCACAGCGGAACCTTTCGCGTCGAGCCCGACGTACCGGTCTCGGCCGACGAACTGCTCGCCCGCTTTTCGCACGCGCTCGAGGCCGAGCGTGCCGGGGGGCTGGTGCGTTCGGGTGAAACGGTGGCCTTTCAGGGAAGCATGCTGCGGGGCGTTCGCGGCGGTCTGCTGCGCCTGGTGGGCGAGGGCTGGCTGCGCGTCGTGCCCGAGAACGGGCGCATGCGGGTGGCGTGGAAGATCACGTACACCCCCCTGCTATTGGCGAGCCTGTTGTTCCTGATTCTTCCGGGCGTGCTTCTGTATGCCGAACCGTCGATACCCGCGGCGCCGAAGGCCGGCATGCTGATTATGCTCTGGGTATGGATGGTCGGTCTGAACTACGTGCTCTCGAGCCTGCGCTTTCGCCGCTTCGTACGCCGCCAGCTCACGGGTACGGTCAAGGCCGAGATGCGGTAGCTATTGAGAGATCCCAGATCGCAGATCCCAGATCCCAAAAGGGGAACCGGAATGCATGCTCGGCGTTCCGCGCTCCGCGTTTTTCCACGCTCTCGCCCCTTCTAACCGTGCACCCGTGCAGGACGTAAACTCCCCATCGACACGAACGCCGTGAATTACTTCTGCACGCGCCAGCTGCGTTGCGCGTCGCCGCCCGGCTGGGGCCAGCTACCCGCCGGTTCCAGTGTGGGGTCGCTGACCCGTACGATACGGTTGCAATCGGTCAACACGGCAAAGCCCTTGCCCATCGCTACCGCCCAGGGATGATCGGTGCACTGCGAGGGACCCCAGCGCCAGCGAACCCCTTCGCGGCCCCGCAGCACCACCTCCATGAAGTGGCGTTCGCCCATCTGGCCTTCGGTGTGCAGGTCGAGAAAGAGACTGCTGCCGTCGGCCTGCAGGGAAACCGGTACGGCCAGTGACGCGCTGAGTCCGTGCGACTCGACCAGCTCGTCGTTCGTGTCGACGAGAACCGAGAATCGCGTTGCAAGCAGGGTGCTCCGTCCGTGGCTGTCGTATGACCAGAAGCCGTATTCATACGGATCGCTGAACAGGAGCGCCCCCTTTTCGGTGGCCCCCCAGGGTAGCAGCGGGCGGTTCATGCGCATGGTTTCCTGCCGGCCTGCATAAACGCCCACGATGTCCCTGCCGGCGTTGACGATGAAGGAGTCATCGGAAAGAATGACGGCCCGACCGACCGTGTCGCGAAATGTCCAGACTCCGACCCTGTCGCCTTCGCCGGAAATGCGTGTGATTCTATTATCGCTGGCGGTCAGCAGATCGCCGTTTTTGAACAGACCCAGCAGATGGCGTTCGCCCGAAACCCGCCGGTACCGGCCCGAGGCGAAGTGGGCGGCCCACACGGCTTCACCGGCTTCGAAAAAAAGCTCGTCGCCGCGTACCATCATTTCACCGATGCCCGAGGCCGAACGGGCCAGGTGGCCGTCGGGATCGACCAGCAACAAATCGCCGGTACAGTGCAGACCGCAGTCGGCGTCTGCTACGGTGCGAACGAACGACCAGCCGTCGTCGGACACGGCAACCCACGTACGGGCCTTGAGCGGAAGGGGCGTTGCCCAGCCGATGCCGGCGTCTGCCACCGATATGCGAAGCCGACCGCTGCCCAGGCCATCGTCGGCGGTAACCACGGCTTCGCCCTTCGAAACAGCCACGACCCGACCCTCGGCGCTGACCGTGAGAACCGAAGGGTCTGACGACGACCAGGTGAAACGCTCGCGGGAAGAGGGCGTGCGTTTTCCATCAAAGCGCAGTGTTGCCGCGTCGCCGATGAGCATGGGCCCCACAGGGGCCAGATGGTAGGCGGGTGCGTCGGCCGTGCCGGCATCGCGGGCGCAGCTTGATAGTAAGACCCAACAGACCAGAACGAAGAGCCGACGCATGGCCATGACTCTAGCATGACGGTAGGGCCCTCGTCTACCCGGGCCTTACCCGGTTACCATGAAGTGCGGCCACTGCAGTCGTCGGCCGCGAATTCGTCGAATCCGATTCTGATGGAGTATGGATGCAAGCGCTCATGATCTTCATTACCTGCCCTTCTACCGAAAAAGCGGCCGAAATCGCCCGCGCCTGTGTCGAAGCCCGGGTGGCAGCCTGCGGCAATATCGTGCCCGCCGTGCGCAGCATTTACCGGTGGCAGGGCGAGGTGCAGGACGAGGCCGAGACCCTGCTCATTCTCAAGAGCTCGGCCGAAAAGTATGAAGCGCTCGAGCGCCTGGTGCGCGAAACACATTCGTACGAGGTGCCCGAAATACTGGCCGTACCGGTCGACCGGGGGCTGCCCGCCTATCTCGCGTGGATGGGCGAGAGCATGGACCGTGAGGGGTGACGTTAGGAAGGCGGTTGCCAGAACGGCAAAGGATGTGATACGTTGCTGACGATGTCTGACTACATCGTACGCCTCGAAGGGCTCAGCAAATCGTTCGGCACGCACCAGGTACTGCGCAATATCACGTGCAGTCTGGAGCGCGGTACCACTACCGTGTTCATTGGCCCCAGCGGCACGGGCAAGAGCGTTCTGCTGAAGAACCTGGTCGGCCTTCTCAAGCCCGACACGGGCTCGGTGTACATCGACGGCGAAGACATTACCAAGGTGTCGCGCGAGCGGCTGGCCGAAGTGCGCATGAAGTTCGGCATGTGCTTTCAGGACGGCGCCCTGTTCGATTCCATGACGGTGTTCGAGAACATCGCCTTTCCCCTGCGGCGGCACACCACCAAGAGCGAAGAAGAAATTCGCCATGTCGTGGCCACCAAGCTGCGTCAGGTCGGCCTGCCGGGCATCGAGCAGAAAATGCCCGCATCTCTTTCGGGTGGAATGCGCAAGCGCGTCGGCATTGCCCGCGCCATTGCCCTGAACCCCGAGATCGTGCTCTTCGACGAGCCCAACAGCGGCCTCGACCCCGTCATGAGCGCTGCCATCGACGACCTCATTCTCAGCATGAAGGAAGAGCTCGGCTCGACGTTCATCGTTATCTCGCACGACATCGAAGGTACGTGGAAGGTGGCCGACTACATCGGCATGCTTTACAAGAGCGAGCTCATCGAGTTCGCGCCGGCCACCGAAATTCGCAACTCGCCCAACCCGATCCTTCGCCAGTTCTTCGGTCGCAGCACCGAAGGCCCCATCGCCATCGCCTGATTCGTTACTTCGCCGCTGCGCTCGAAAAGTAAGCGCTTTGATGCTGTGTTGCCTGTCGGTAAGGTGCTATTCTTTAGCTTCTACCCCAGACAGGCACCATGCAGTTGAACACGAGTCCCGACAAGCACGTTCGCAAGGGCGAATGCCGCCACGCACCCCACAAGGAAGGCGACCTTCGCGCGATCATCTGCACCGCGTTGGGCGTGTCGGAACCGCCCGGCGACTGGCGTCTCTGGGAGAACGAGGCCGCAGCGGAAAGCGTTCCCATCGAGCGCTACCTGCTTGACCGCCGCCTGCTCGACCGCAACGACTTCCTGCGCGCCCTGCTGTTGTGGAAAGGCCGACACGGCTTTCAGCTCGACGGCGACTGGTTCGATATTACCACGCCCCCCTGCCTCGGTCAGGAATACTGTATCGAAAGGCGTATTCTGCCGCTGTTGTGCCTGGGCGACCGTCTCTACTTTCTCTGCGCCGAGGGAGACGAAACCGCGGCGATCGAGAGCGTGCGCGAGAAAAAGCTGAACCCTGTCTGCCTGGGAACCGACGCCGACATCGACGAGCGAATCGAACGGCTCTTTGCCCGGGTAAACGATACCGAGGGGCAGAACCGCCGTTTCGGCGAGTTTCTCGAGAAACAGGGCCTCGTTGCCCATGCGCAGATCGAGCAGGCCCTCGAGGTGCAGCGCGAGAAAGGATACCCGCTCGGCAAGGCGCTGATTCGTACGGGCGCCCTGCAGGAAGATACTGCTTTCGAGTTGCTCGCCAACTTTCTGAACCGGCCCTACTACAACACCGAGCGCATACTCAACCTGGCCGACGACGATGTCGTGCGGCTGCTTCCACGGCGCTTCGCGCAGAACAACGCGGTGCTCGCCCTGCGAATCGAAGACAATACCGTCTGGGTCGTGACCAGCCATCCCGAAGACATGGAACTGCTCGACGGCGTGGCCAAGGCCGTCGACTGCACCGAGGTGCATGTCGCGGTCGGCGCCGAGTCGAACATTCTCAACCTCATTAACCTGCTTTACGACGTCGAGCCCGATCAGTGGCGTCTTTACGCCGATTCGGCCTGGGGCGACTCAAGCGTGGGTGAAGAGGCCGAGCGGGTCGCAGAGGAGAAGACGGGCATCGAGCGAACCGACGTGCCGCGTCTGGTGAACTATCTGCTCTACACGGGGGTGCGCCGCAGGGCCAGCGACATTCACATCGAAGCCTTCGAAAACGAGGTGGCCCTGCGCATGCGCATCGACGGCAGTCTTGTAGACGTGCCCGAAAATCCGCTTACCCTGCAGAACCTGCGTCCCGTCGTTACCAGCATCAAGGTCATGGCCGGCCTCGATATTGCCGAGCGGCGCAGGCCGCAGGACGGTGTCATCAGGCGGCGCTTCGGCAAGCAGGCGGTCGATTTCCGGGTGGCCGTGCAGCCGACCATCTGGGGCGAAAGCGTGGTGCTGCGCGTGCTGAACCAGAGCACCGAGGTGCCTACCATCGACCAGCTGGGGCTTGCGCCGGTCGTGGCCGAACGGTTTCGAAGGCTTCTCCGGAACCCCCAGGGGCTTATTCTGTTGACCGGTCCCACGGGCTGCGGAAAGACCACCACCCTGTACTCGGCCCTGCAGGAACTGAAAGCCGACGCCATCAAGATCGTAACGGCCGAAGACCCGGTCGAATACGCCATTGACGGCGTGCAGCAGAGCCAGGTCAACGAAGACATCGGCAACACCTTCAGCCGCTATCTGCGCGCCTTTCTGCGTCAGGACCCCGACGTCATTCTCGTGGGCGAAATCCGTGATGCCGAAACCGCAGAGATTACGATTCGGGCGGCCCTGACCGGTCACCTGATTTTCAGCACCCTGCACGTAAACGAAGCGGTGGGTTCGGTGCGACGGTTGACCGATCTGGGCGTGGCTCCGAATCTGCTGTCGCAGACCTTGCTCTGCGTCATCAGCCAGCGGCTTGCCCGCCGCGTCTGTTCGCATTGCAGCGAGCGTCATGTGCCCGAGCGGGAAGTGGTTCGCGAGTTTTATCGGGCAGACGAAGTACCCGGCGCCGATTTCCGTCGCGGCCGCGGGTGCCCCGCCTGCAATCACACCGGCTATCGCGGCCGTGTCGCCCTGGTCGAATACTGGGAACCGGATGAGGAAGCGCGCAGGCGCATCGACGCCGGCACTGAGAGCGGCGGCCTGCGCGCCGCCGCCGTGGCCGGGGGCATGCTTCCGCTCGTAGCCGACGCATTGCACAAGGCCGAGCAGGGGGTGACCACGCTGGAAGAACTGCTTTCGGTGCTGCCCATTGACCAGATTCGCCGCCATCGCGATTCAAGCGCAGGCTGACCTGTCGCAGGCAAACCGGGGCCCCGCTTGTTCTTGGAACTCGGGCCCATGGTCCTGATACAATGCCCTGATTACGTTGATTCCCCGCCAACTTACTCAGGATTAGACCCATGAAGTTTTTCATCGATTCGGCGAATCTCGACGAGATTCGCGAGGCCAATGACCTCGGCGTGCTTGACGGCGTTACCACCAATCCGTCGCTGATCGCCAAATCGGGCGCCGATTTTCACACCCGCGTGAAGGAAATCTGCGCCATTGTCGAAGGGCCGGTTTCGGCCGAGGTCGTGAGCACCGATTTCGCCGGCATGATGCGCGAAGCCCACGAGCTTGCCGCCCTGCACGACAATGTCGTGGTCAAGGTGCCGCTCATCAAGGAAGGCCTGAGGGTCGTCAAGGCGCTCTCGGGCGAAGGTATTCGCACCAACGTGACGCTGTGTTTCTCGGCGGCCCAGGCCCTGCTTGCCGCCAAGGCGGGCGCAAGCTTCATTTCGCCCTTCGTCGGCCGTCTCGACGACATCGCGACGCCGGGCATGCAGCTCATCGAAGAGATCGTCGAAATTTATTCGAACTATGCCTTCGAAACCGAAGTGCTCGTTGCCAGCGTACGCAGCCCGATGCACATCATCGAGGCGGCTCGCATGGGCGCGCACGTGGCCACCATTCCCTTCTCGGTCATTGAGCAGCTGGTGAAGCATCCCCTGACCGATATCGGTCTGGAAAAGTTTCTCGCCGATTGGGAAAAGATGTCGGCCAAGGCCTGACCTTTCAGCTATCGAATTGAAAAAGGGCGTTCCCATCGGGAACGCCCTTTTTACGTCGTAGATTTGCAGGCTTTGGGGAGCGGAAGCGCCGGTCGCAACCTCATCCTGCGGATTCGTGGAACAGCGCCGACCTCGTCGGCAGACCGCGAATGAAGACGAAGGGAAGGGCGATACCTGATTCCACCGCCACTTCGTCTGCCATCCGTAATCTGCCGTCTGCCATTCGCTCAGACGCCCATGGCAAGCCGTAAGGCGAAGATGCCGCGCAGGAGCAGCTCGACCGGAAGCAGGCCGAAGATGCCGATGTCGCGTACAGGCCGCATGGCCTGCGTCTGGGTGGCCAGTCTCTGCCGCGCAGCAGATACTTCGGCCAGTGAGTAGGCCGAAACGGGCTTGCGGGCATCGAGGGGGTAGGGTACGGCCTGCGTGTCGGACGAGCCGACCCAGGCGGTGAAGGGTGCCTTTCCGCTCAGGGGCAGTTTAATGTCGCCGAGAACGCCGCGTCCGCCTTCAAGGCTGCCCTTTACACTGACGCTTTCGCCTTCCCTGCCGTCGGCATCGGTTACCCACACGCGGGCTTCCTGCTCGGTTCGGCCGTCGTCGGCAACGGCCCATACCTCGGCCTCGAAGGCGCCCTTTTCCCAGGCCTTCCAGTCGAAGGACAGTCCGATGGCCAGGGCGGCATACAGGCCGGCCAGGGTTTTCCACCCGAGACGGGGCTCACTCTGGTAGTCGTGCAGGCCGTAGCCTCCGTCGGGCGACCAGTCGAGCATTTCACCGACGTATCCGCCGGCCGTGGGGGTGTACCGCTGTCCACCTACTGCCCAGGCAATGGCGCGGGCCTGGGCCGATTCGCCGCCGTACTTTTTCCACCGGTTGCTGAAGGCGTTGTCGGGTTTGTCGCCTTTCCAGGCCGGAAGGCCCTGGGCAATGAGCAGGGGATAGCCGTCTTCGAGGTGCTCGGGCGAGAGGCCCGCCGTGCGCACCTCGAAATCGGTCTGCACGTGTTCGGTCGGCAGGGTGGGCACGTACGGGCGGGTGCCGTCGAAAACCCGCAGGGCTTCTTCGACGGTGCGCATGATGTGTTGGTTGTCCTGGTTGTGAATGCGCGTGCCGCCCACCCAGAGAAAGATGGAGGGGTGATTACGCAGATGGCGCACGTAGGCATTGTTGTCGAGGCGGGCGATATCGACCAGGTCCTTTCCGCCCGGAAAATCACGGGTCTGCGGGGGAAAGGTAAACCCGTCCATGAGCCCGTAGGGAAACTCCTGGTGCACGAGCAGGCCCTCGCGATCGCAGGCTTCGTAGAAGGCTCTGCGGTGGCGGCCGCCCCAGACGCGAACGGCATTGACCCCGGCTTCGCGCAGCGAACGCACATAGGCGCCGTAGTCGCGCCCCGGTGCGAGCGGAAGGGCCGCCCAGTTGATGCCGCGCAGCTCGACGGGCTTACCGTTTACCGCGACCTGCCAGGCCTTGTCGCGCTCGCCGGTACGGTTGATTTTTACCTTGCGGAAGCCCACCGGCTGCGCCACCGTGTCGACCGAGTCTTCGTTGCGCACCAGCTCCATGCGCATGTCATAAAGCTTCGGCCTGCCCACGTTGTGGGGATACCAGGCTTCGACCCGGGGTAGGATGAGGTTGACCTCGTGTGTCGAAATGCCCGAGGGCATGGATATGGCCTGCTCTTCGGCGACCATCTCGGTTTCGCCGTCGAACAGGGTTACCCGCACGTGGCCCGCGGTGGTGTTCTGGGTGTTGTTGACGTCGATTCGCAGAACGACTTCACCACCGTCGCCGTCGGGAAAGGCGTTAACCAGCCAGCCGTCGAAATACAGCGGGCCCGTGACCACGACGGCCACGTCGTCCCAGATGCCGACGTCTTCGAAAATCGGATCGCCGGTGTTCTCGAAGCGCAGGGGGTGCCGATTGGGCGACAGCAGGCGGTCGCGGTTGTTGACCGCGGCGCGCACTCGTACGGCCAGCGTGTTTTCGTCGGCAACCGTGCTGCTTACGTCGTACCAGACAGGGCCGTAGGCGCCCTTGTTCTCGCCCAGCTGTTCGCCGTTGAGCACGACGCCCGAGCGGTAGTCGACACCGGCCAACATGAGGCGCACGACCCGCTCTTCGCCGTGGGGGCAGGAAAATCGGCACCGGTAGACCCATTCGAGGTCGGCCCAGTTCGAGGGCAGCGGCCGCCCTTTGGCTTCGTGGGCGTGCCGTACCGTTGCAGGAAAGGGAATTTCGAACCAGTCGCCCTCGGCGGGTTCGCCGCTGGGGGTGACGCCTGCAAGTTCCCACCGGGCATTCTGCAACGAAATACGTTCGGCCATCGATCAACTCTCCTTCAAGCTTGTTTGCACGCGCATGCGCACGATGCGCTCATAGGCTTGTGCCGCGCGGTTGAGAAAGACGATGAAGTCGCCCAGGTCGCCTTCGAGCTCGCGACCGACGCCGGCATCGCCGTAAAGAATGTTTACCACCCTTCCCCGCAGGGAAATGGGGGCGATGAAGGCGCTGCGTGGCTTTTCTCCACCCAGGGCCTTCCACAGGTGTTTTTCGACTTCGGCGCCCCGCAGGCGGCCGCGGGTGGTCGTGCCGAGGTCGACGATGCTGCCGAAGGCCGAGTCTTCGGTCAGGGGCAGCACCAGGCCTTCTTCCATGAGGTCTTCGTCGTGAAAGCCGCCGAAACCGAGCATTTCTCCGCCCCTGACGATGAGCAGGGCTGCCCGTTTGAAGTGGTTGCGGGCAAGGCTGAGAATGGTGTCGGGTACCTGCCTGCCGCGTTCGGCGCTGTCGAGCAGTTGCTGCGCGGTTTCCATGTCGATGGGCTGGAAGGTGCGCTCGGCTTCGGGCAGGTCGTCATCGGCCAGCACCACTTCGTCGTAGCTTTCCTGGTAGCGCCACGGCAGGGGTATCTCGTAGTGCCGCTCGAGCATTTCGTCGAGGCGGTGCTCGGGCGTAACATAGGGCTTGATGATGAGCCCGGTGGTGTAGCTGATGTCGGCGATATGGGCGCGGCGGCCGGGGTCGGCCATGGCGAGACTTACGGTGCGGCTTTTCCGGCGAAAGGGAAATACCTTGTAGTTGCGCACGTATTTCTCAGGAATGGCGCGCACGGCCTCGGCCTCGACGTCGCCGTCGCCGAGCATGACCGAGGGAATGCCGTGACAGCGCGACAGCGCCCGGCACAGCTGGTCTTCGGTTATGAGGTTCAGGTACAGCAGGTTCGTGCCGATACGGCCGCCGTACAGCACCTGAGCCTTGATGCCTTCTTCGACGCCCTCGTAGTCGATGACGCCTTCGTCGAGAAGCAATCTTGTTAGCAGGGCCACGGTCAGACCTCCTGGCGCAACGCCGGGAAAAGAGCTTGCATCGGTGCGGCACCCTGTCGGTTTTCGACGGCATGCAGCCAACGCAAGTACCCGACCGCTCGCAGTACGGGCCGGGTGTGTGCTACATTGTACGCCATGAGCGCCCCGCAGCCGAACGAAACCTCACAGCGAATCTTAATTTACCTTGTCGGCGGTGAACGTGTCGAAGGCGATTTGCATGTGCCCCGTCACGCGCGCCTGATCGACATGCTGAATTATCAGGCCGATTCGAAGCCATTTCTAGCCCTGACGAATGTCGAGTGGCGAAAAGGCAATCGTACCACACGGCTTGAATTCGCCACCGTTAACCGGAATCATATTCTCGCCGCCCACCCGGTTTCATGACCGACGGTCTGCTTTACGTCGTCGCCACGCCGCTCGGCAACCTCGAAGACTGGAGCCCGCGTGCGCGCCGGGTCGTGGCCGAGGCCGACCTGGTGCTGGTCGAAGACACGCGGGTCAGCCGGAAACTCTTTGCCGCATTCGATCTGCACCCGCAGGCCGTGCGCGTCTTTGAGAGACATCGCGAACGCCGCGAGACCGAAAACGTGCTGCAGGTGTTGGCCGAGGGTCGCTCGGTCGCGCTGTTGACCGATGCGGGTACGCCCGCCATCGCAGATCCGGGGGCGACCCTGGTGCGCGCCGCCCTCGATGCCGGCGTCGACGTGCGGGCCGTTCCGGGACCTTCGGTTCTGGCGGCCGCCCTGTCCATTGCCGGCATTGAACGCCTGCCCGTCGTCTTTCACGGTTACCCGCCGCCGAAAGCGGGCGAACGTGAGGCGCTGATTACCGGCATGGTCGGCGACGAGGCGGCGCACGTTCTGCTGCTGCCGCCCCACGACGCACGGGCCCTGCTCGAAATCATCGCGGGTAAACTGCCCCGGCGGCGTATCGCGCTCTGCCGCGAACTGACCAAGCTGCACGAAGCCGTGCACGGCGGCAAGGCGGCCGACGTGCTTGCGGCCATGCACGAGGCCGAAGCCTTTCGCGGCGAGATGACGCTCGTCATCGATGGGGCCGAGGCCGGCGCGTCGCAAATCGAACTGCACGACCTTGTCGAAGAGGCCCGTCGCCTGCGCGACCGTCATGCCCTCGCGGGTCGCGAGCTGAGCGACTTTCTCGCCTTTCGCACGGGCGTTCCCCGTAAGGTGGCCTACCGCGCCGTCGAGCAATTGAAAGCCGAAACCTCGCCTGAATGACATGGCAGCCGGCAAATGGCAGACGGAGCCGACCTGAGTCGGCTGCATCCGTAATCTTCCATCTGGAAATCTGCCGTCGCTCGCCTCAAGGCGAGGCTCAGACAGGTACTTCGGTGCGTTCGATGAGGCGGCGCACGGTCAGCGCCTTTTCGGCGGCGCCGCCTTCGTTCCGTCGTAACAACACGCGGTGCGCGAGTACGGACTCGGCCGCTTCCTGCACATCGTCGGGCACGGCGAATTCGCGGCCGCGCAGAGCTGCATAGCCCTGTGTGGCGCGCTTGAGGGCCAGCGCGCCGCGGGTGCTCACGCCCAGTTCGATGTTCGGGTCTTCACGCGTGGCCTTGACCAGCGCCAGCATGTATTCGGCCACGGCCGCGTCGATGCGTACGGCCGCCGTTTCCCGTTGTACGCGAAGAAGCTCTTCGGGCGCGAGCTGGCGCGTGGGGGCGCCGTCGCCCGAAGCTTCGCCGAGCAGCAGATTGCGTTCGGCTTCGGCGTCGGGGTAGCCGATTTCAATGCGCATGAGAAACCGGTCGAGCTGGCTTTCCGGCAGCGGAAAGGTGCCGTAATGCTCGGTCGGGTTCTGCGTGGCGATGACCAGAAACGGCTTGGGCAGCGAGTGGGTCTGGTCGTCGATGCTGACCTGCCCTTCGCTCATGGCTTCAAGCAGGGCGCTCTGGGTGCGCGGCGTAGCCCGGTTCAGTTCGTCGGCCAGCAGAATGTTGGTGAAGACCGGACCGGGGCGGAACTCGAAGTTTCCCCTCGATTGGTCAAGTACCGAAACACCGAGAATATCGGCCGGCAGCAGATCGCTGGTGAACTGGATACGGCGGAACGACAGGGTGAAGGCATTGGCCATGGCGCGGGCGAGGGTCGTCTTGCCCACGCCGGGCACGTCCTCAATGAGAAGGTGCCCGCCCGTGAGCAGACAGACCATGGCGCGTTCGACGGCGCCGGCACGACCGCGCAGCGCCGCCGAAAGGTGAGCGCGAATGAGCTCGAGCTCTTCGCGAGCAATCATACCGGCAACCCGGCAAGGCTGCGAATGCGCAGGCGCAGGGCCTGAAGGCGAATGAAGCCTTCGGCGTCTTTCTGGTTGTAGACGTCGTCGGCCTCGAAGGTGGCGAAGGCCGGGTTGAACAGGCTCTTTTCGGCCTTACGTCCGACCACCGTCACGCTGCCCTTGTACAGCTTCAGACGGGCGACGCCGGTAACCGTGCTCTGCGCTTCGTCGATGAGCGTCTGCATCAGGTGCCGCTCGGGGGCGAACCAGAAGCCGTTGTAAACCATCTGGGCGTAGCGGCCGATGAGGCTGTCGCGAAGGTGCAGCACTTCGCGGTCGAGAGCCAGGCTTTCGACCGCGCGGTGGGCGTAGTGCAGCAGGGTGCCGCCGGGCGTTTCATACACGCCGCGGCTCTTCATGCCCACGAAACGGTTTTCGACGATGTCGACCCGGCCGACGCCGTGGCTACCGCCGATCTCATTCAGCCGGGTGAGAAGCGCGGCGGGCGAAAGACGTTCGCCGTCGACGGCAACCGGATTGCCGGCTTCGTACTCGATTTCGATATACTGGGGCTTGTCGGGGGCCGTGAGCGGGTCGTTCGACATCACGTACATGTCGGCGGGAGGTTCGGCCCAGGGGTCTTCGAGAACGCCGCCTTCGAAGCTGATGTGCAGCAGGTTGCGGTCGGTCGAGTAGGGCTTGGCCTTGGTAACCGGTACGGGAATGCCGTGTTTCTCGGCGAAGGCGATCAGGTCTTCGCGACCCTTGAACTCCCAGTCGCGCCACGGTGCAATGACGCGAATGTTGGGCTGCAGCGCGTAGTAGGCGAGCTCGAAACGCACCTGGTCGTTGCCCTTGCCCGTGGCGCCGTGGCTGACGGCATCGGCGCCTTCCTTCTCGGCAATTTCCATCTGCTTTTTGGCGATGAGCGGACGCGCAATGCTCGTGCCCAGCAGGTAGTGGCCTTCGTACACGGCGTTGGCGCGCAGCATGGGAAACACGTAGTCGCGCACGAACTCTTCGCGAAGGTCTTCGATGTAAACCGAGCTGGCGCCCGTGCGGGTGGCCTTTTCGCGAACCGGAGCCAGTTCTTCGCCCTGGCCCAGATCGGCAGAGAAGGCAACGACTTCGCAGCCGTACGTTTCAATGAGCCACTTCATGATGACGGACGTATCGAGTCCGCCCGAGTAGGCAAGAACGACTTTCTTGACGGAAGACAAGGTAATACTCCTAACGTTTACGTTTCAATGCGCGAAGGGCATCCTGCGCGGGTATGCAGTCGGGATCGGCTGCGACCGCCCGTTCGTAGTTGCGAACGGCGTCGTCGATCCGGCGCTCCTGTTCGAGCACCTTGCCCAGGTAGTAGATGTGCAGCGCCTTCGATGAGACGCGAAATAGTTTTTCTGCGATCAGGCGGGCGGCGTCGGGGGCCAGCCCCACTGCAAGCAGCAGCTGAATGGCCAGACTCAGCAGCTCTTCGTGCGCCGGCAGTTCGCCCGCAGCCCGCTCGAGTGTCTGATAGGCCGCCTCGATGCGGCTGTCGGCAAGCAGATCCTTCTCGGCCTTCTTCTGTTCGTAGACCTTCAGGCCGTCGTAAAGTTGCCGCACCATGGAAACATGGGCGATTTTCTTCTGGATTTCCTTGTCGCTGGGCCGCATGGCGCTGGCCAGCTTGAGACTGGTGAGCGCGCTCGCATAGCTGCCCGAGTGGTATGCCTGGTCGGCCAGCTCGAGAATGCGCGAGGCGTCGGCCGTCATCGACACCTGCGGGCGCTTCTCGCCTTCTTCCTCGCGTTGCCGGCGCACGCTTTCGGGAAGCAGCGACTGGTCGTACGACCTGCGCCGGCCCACGTCCCTGAGCACCTCGTAGGCTTCGGAAATACGGGCGAATACGGCCTCGACGATTTCCTTGCGCGGTCCGAGATTCATCTTGTGGAAGCGGTCGGGGTGCAGCTCGCGCGACAGGTTGATGAAAGCTTCCTTGACCTTCGCCGCATCGGCCGAACGCGGAATGTTCAGCAGACGATAGTGGTCGAGTCGGTCGAGCTGGCGGTGCAGCAGCTTGATGCGCTCGAGCACCTTGGAAAGACTTTCGGGCTGCGGCTCCGTCGATGGCGTAGCCTGCGGACGGGCGGCCGAACGCGAGCGGGGCACCGCCGTTTCGACCTTCTGCCACTCGATGGCGCCCAGGCCTTCGAGCTTTTGCAGCGACGCTTCGACCATTTCCGCCGGAAGCCCGGTGGCGGCGATGATTTCCCGCACGGCCGTGAGACCGTTCACCCGTGAGAGCACGAAGCCTTCCTGCGGGGTGAGCGGCAGGCTCTCGATGGCCACGCCTTGGCAGATGATGGGACAAAGGTCGAGCGAAAGCGCCATGGTTACGTCGTCGATGCCGTTACGAGAAACTCCATCAGGGCCTTCTGCGCGTGAAGGCGGTTTTCGGCCTGGTCGAAGACGGCCGACTGGGCGCCCTCGAGCACCTCTTCGGTAATCTCTTCGCCGCGGTGGGCCGGTAAACAGTGTAGAACAAAAGCATCGCGCTTGGCGAGCCCCAGCAGCTCGGCATTCAACTGCAAGGGGTGGAAGACGGCGTTGCGCTGCTGGGTCTGCGATTCCTGGCCCATGCTCGTCCACACATCGGTCATGAGCACGTCGGCGTCGAGGGCCGCCGCGCGGGGGTCGTCGGTGATTTCGATGCGTCCGCCCGCGGCCCTGGCTTCTTCGACGATGTCGGCCATGGGTTCGTAGCCCGGAGGCACGGCCAGCACGAGGTGCAGCCCCAGGCGCCCGGCCGCTTCGATCCACGAATGGGCGACATTGTTGCCGTCGCCGAACCAGGCAATCTTGAGTTCGGCAAGGTTCTCGCGTCGCTCGCGAACGGTCTGCAGGTCGGCCAGAATCTGGCAGGGGTGGTGCAGATCGCAGAGGCCGTTGATGACCGGCACCGCGGCGTGTTCGGCCAGTGTCTTCACCGTCTCGTGGGCGAAGGTGCGAATCATGATGAGGTCGGCGTAGCGCGACAGTACGCGCGCCGTGTCCTTGATGGGCTCGCCCCGGCCGATCTGGCAGTCGGCCGAGCTGAGAAACACGGCGCGGCCGCCCAGTTGCTGAATGCCGACTTCGAAGGAGACGCGCGTACGCGTCGAGCTTTTTTCGAAAATCATGACCAGGGTACGCCCTTCGAGCACCGGCGTAGACATGCCGGCCTTCTGCAGCCGCTTGAGTTCGGCGGCGCGGTCGAGCACATGGGTAAGCTCTTCGGAATTCAGATCGAAAAGACGGACGAAATCACGCTTGGGCACCGGGTAACTCCTGGGCAATGAGGGGCTCGATGACGGCAAGCGCTTCTTCGAGCTGGTCACGGGTGACAATCAGAGGGGGAATGAAACGCAGGACGCGTTCGCCCGCGCAGTTCAGCAGAAGGCCCTTGTCCATGGCTGCTTTTACCACACCCATGCATGGAGCGGCAAATTCGACGCCCACCATGAGGCCGCGGCCGCGCACCTGGCGAATGACCGAATGACGACCGGCCATTTCGCGCAGCTTCTCGACGAGCCAGGCGCCGGTTTCCTGCACGTGGGCGAGAAACTCGGGTTTCGCCTGCTCGCGCAGTGCGGCAATACCTGCCGCCGCGGCCAGCGGGTTGCCGCCGAAGGTCGACGCGTGGCTGCCCGGGGTGAGCACGTTCTTTACCTTCTCGCCGAGCACGAGCGCGCCGATGGGTACGCCGCCGGCCAGGCCTTTGGCCAGCGACATCATATCGGGGGCTACGCCCTCGTGCTCGTAGGCCCAGAGCGTGCCCGTGCGGGCGTTACCGGTCTGCACCTCGTCGAAAATGAGCAGCAGATCGTGGCGATCGCAGAGTTCACGCAGGCCCCGCAGATAGCCATCGGGCGGAACGTTGACCCCGCCTTCGCCCTGAATGGGTTCGACCATGATGGCTACGGTGTCGGGCGAAAGCCGTGCCTCCATCGCCGCCAGATCGCCGTACGGCGCATAGCGAATGCCCGGAAGCAGGGGGGCGAAACCCTGATGATATTTTTCCTGTCCGGTGGCGCTCACGGCGCCGTAGGTGCGCCCGTGAAACGAACCTTCGGTCGTCAGAATTTCGAAGCGGCCACCGGTCGCCGCGCCGTATTTACGGGCGGTCTTGAGAGCGGCTTCGTTGGCTTCGGCGCCGCTGTTGCAGAAGAATACCTTCTCGCCGAACGAGTGCTCGACGATTTCGCGGGCCAGCTCATCCTGCTGGGGAATGTGATAAAGATTGCTCACGTGCAGCAGCGTACCGGCCTGCTCGCGAATGGCCTCGGTAACGGCGGGGTGGGCGTGGCCGAGATTGCAGACGGCAAGGCCCGCCACCAGGTCGAGGTAGCGTTTGCCGTCGGCGTCCCACAAGTAACACCCTTCACCCCGTACCATGGCCACGGGAAAACGGCCGTACGTACCGGCCACGTACTGGTCGGTGCGAGAAACCCATTCGGCGTTGGTCATTCTTTTTCCTCGACGATTTCGGTACCGATACCTTGATCGGTGAAGATTTCGAGCAGAACCGCGTGAGGCACGCGACCGTCAATGATGTGCACCTTGTGCACCCCGGACGAAAGTGCGTCGAGCGCGCACTGCACCTTGGGTATCATGCCGCCGCGAATTGTTCCGTCGTTGATGTAGTGTTCGGCCATACGGCGGTCGAGCGTGGGAATGAGCTGACCGTCTTTATCGAGCACGCCGGTAACGTCGGTCATGAGAATAAGCTTCTCGGCCGCGAGGGCTCCGGCGATGCCGCCGGCGAAGTTGTCGGCGTTGATGTTGTAGGTGTTGCCGTCGCGATCGCGGCCCACCGGAGCGACGACCGGAATGAAGCCGCCGGCGCGTTCGAGGGCTTCGACCACTTCGGGGTTCACTTCGCGAATGCGCCCCACCTGGCCGAGATCGACGGCGCCGCCGTCGTCGTTGGCAAGCACCAGCTTTTCGGCTTCGACCAGGCGGCCGTCCTTGCCCGAAATACCGACGGCCCAGGCGCCGGCCTGGTGCAAATCTTCGACGATCTGTTTATTGACGCTGCCGGTCAGCACCATTTCGACGACGTCCATGGTTTCCCGATCGGTAACCCGTTGGCCGGCGTGAAATTTGCTTTCGATGCCCATGCGCTTGAGGGCATCGCCGATCTGGGGACCGCCGCCGTGCACGATGACGGGCCGCACGTTTACCACGTCGAGCAGCGTCACGTCGCGGGCGAAGCTGCGACGCAGCTCGGCGCTTTCCATGGCATGGCCCCCGTACTTGATGACGATGGTCTTGCCGGTAAACTGCTGAATATAGGGCAGGGCTTCCTGAAGAATCTTGGCGCGCTCGATACGCTGCGCCCGTTCTTTGTCGGCCCGGGGTGGGGCTTCTTTGCTCATAGAATGTAACGCGAGAGGTCTTCGTTCTTGACGATGTCTTCCAGTTGCCGTCGCACATAGGCCGCGTCGATGGTGACGGAACGGCCCGTCAACGACGGCGCTTCAAAACTAAGCTCTTCGAGAAGCTTTTCCAGAATGGTGTGCAGCCTGCGCGCGCCGATGTTTTCGGTGCGTGCATTCACCTGGGCGGCGATGCTGGCGATTTCCTGTACGGCGTCATCGGTAAATTCGACAGTGACGCCTTCGGTGGCCAGCAGGGCTTCATGCTGGCGCAGAAGTGCGTTCTGGGGCTCGGTCAGAATGCGAACGAAGTCGGCCTGACTCAGGCTCTGCAATTCGACCCGAATGGGAAAGCGGCCCTGCAACTCGGGAATGAGATCGCTGGGCTTCGAAATATGAAACGCGCCGGCCGCCACGAAAAGAATGTGGTCGGTGCGCACGGCGCCGTGCTTGGTGTTGACCGTGCTGCCCTCGACAATGGGCAGAATGTCGCGCTGCACGCCCGCGCGCGACACGTCGGGCCCCCGCCCGCCCTCGCGACCGGCTACCTTGTCGATTTCGTCAATGAAGACGATGCCGTGTTCCTGCACCTTTTCGAGCGCCAACGCCACGACGCGGTCCATATCGACCAGCTTCTGGGCTTCCTGCTGCTCGAAATAGCGCAGCGCTTCGGGCACCTTCATCTTGCGGGGGCGCGTCTTCTTGGGCATGAAGTCGCCCAGCATGTCGCGCAGGTTGTTCTCCATGCCTTCCATGCCGGGAATGCTCACGAAGCCGACGCTCGATTCCTGCACCTCGACTTCGATTTCACGGTCGTCTAGTTTGCCGGCGCGCAACATGTCGCGGAACTTCTCGCGTGAACCGCTTTCACCGGTTTCGCCGGCCTGAAAGCCCGGCGGTTTCGGCAGAAGAACGTCGAGCAAGCGGTCTTCGGCCGCGTGAGCGGCCTTCCCCTCGACGGTGCGCTGTTCTTTCTCGCGCACGAGGTTGATGGCCAGATCGACCAGGTCGCGAATCATTGATTCGACGTCTCGGCCCACATAACCCACCTCGGTGAACTTGCTGGCCTCGACCTTGATGAAGGGTGCGTCGGCCAGCTTGGCCAAACGACGGGCGATTTCGGTCTTGCCCACGCCGGTCGAGCCGATGAGCAGAATGTTCTTGGGCAGAATTTCTTCGCGCAGGGCGCCTTCAATCTGCTGGCGGCGCCACCGGTTGCGCAGGGCGATGGCAACGGCCTTCTTGGCGGCGGCCTGTCCGACGATGTACCGGTCAAGCTCGGTAACGATTTCACGCGGCGTCAGGGTTTCGGCGCTCATAGGATCTCCACCACGATCTGGTCGTTCGTGTAGATGTCGATTTCCGAGGCGATGGTCAGGCCTTCGCGCACGATGGTTTCGGCGTCCTTGTCGGAATGGCGCAGCAGGGCCTTGGCGGCGGCAAGGGCGTAGGGGCCGCCCGAACCGATGGCGACCGCGTCTTCGTCGGGTTCGACCACGTCGCCGCTGCCCGAGAGCAGAAGCGTGTGCGATGCGTCGGCGGCGATGAGCATGGCCTGCAGCTGGCGCAGAATCTTGTCGGTGCGCCAGTCTTTGCCGAGCTCGACCGCGGCGCGTACGAGCTGGCCGCCGTGTTCCTTCAGCTTGGCCTCGAAGCGCTCGAACAGGGTAAAGGCGTCGGCCGTCGAGCCGGCAAAGCCCACGACGACCCGATCGTCATGCAGCCGGCGTACCTTACGGGCGCCGTGTTTGAGCACGATCTTGTCGAGGGTTACCTGACCGTCGCTGCCGACGACCACTTTTCCGTTGCGTCTGACCGCCAGTATCGTTGTTCCGTGAAACATTTACGCCTTCGGGTGTGTGCGCTCGTACACATCGAGCAGGGTTTTCAGGTTCACGTGCGTATACTTCTGCGTGGTACTCAGGCTCTCGTGTCCGAGCAGTTCCTGAATGGCCCGCAGGTCGGCCCCCCCGTTGAGCAGGTGGGTCGCGAATGAGTGCCGGAGCGAGTGCGGGGTTACCCCGAGTTTGAGTCCGACGGAACGCAAATAAATCTGCATGCGTGCCTGCACCTGCCGCGCGCCGAGGCGCTTGCCCCGCACGCTCAGGAACAGGGCCGCGCCGTCGGCGCCCGGTCGGCCCGCCCGCACCTTCAGCCAGCGGTCCAACGCATCGGCAGCCGGCTCGCCGAAAGGTACGATTCGCTCCTTGCTTCCCTTTCCGAGTACGCGGGCCAACCGCGCTGACCGGTCGATACTTTCCAAATCCAGGCCGAGCGCCTCGGAAATACGCAGCCCCGATCCGTAAATCAACTCGAACAACGCCCGGTCGCGCTGGTTCTGCCAGTCGTCGCCGCGGCCCACCTCGTCGAGAAACGCCCGTACCTGGTCGATTTCGAGGTAGCGAGGCAGGCGTTGGTCGCGTCGCGGCGTGGGCAACAGCTCGGCCGGGTTCAGGTCTACGGCGCCCGAACGTCGCAGAAAACGAAAAAAGGCCCGCAGCGCCGATAAACGGCGGCCTTGCGTGGCCCGGCTGTCGCTGCCGTGGCGCGATGCGATGAAAGCGCGCACAGCCGACATGTCTACCTGTTCGACAGGGAAAGCGTCGCCGAAGCGCTGCTCGAGAAAGATCCTGAACAGCACGAGGTCGCGACGATAGTTCTCGACGGTGCGCGGCGAAGCATTACGCTCGCGCGCGAGGTAACCGCAGAACTGATCAATCCACTGCGTCACGCGTAAAATCACCAATGTATCATAGAACGTTCCGGCGCAACAGTGAATGCATTCTGGCAGGGAATCGTTGAAAGAAAGACCGGGCTTGCCCGGCGAACCCTGTACAGGGGGGCGCTTGACCCGTCGCGTCATTACCGGCCCTTTCCTCCGGCATGGTATACTCCAGCATGGCGCACCATCAGATTGAAATCGCCGGCGTACCGGCCGGAAACGAGCTGCGGCCCTTCTTCATCGCAGGGCCCTGTGTCATCGAAGACGAGGGTCTCATACAGGAGACGGCCGTCGAACTGAAAGCGATATTCGCCCGTCTCGGTGTTCCCCTTATCTTCAAGGCGAGCTACGACAAGGCCAACCGAACCTCGGTACACGGTTTTCGCGGTCCCGGCATCGATGCCGGCCTGGAAATTCTCGGTCGCGTAAAGAGTACGCTGGGCCTGCCCGTGCTCAGCGACGTGCACGAAACCGACCAGATCGAAGCGGCGGCCGAGGTACTCGACGTATTGCAGATTCCGGCCTTTCTCTGTCGGCAGACCGACCTCGTGGTCGCGGCCGCCCGTACGGGTAAGCCGGTCAACGTCAAGAAGGGGCAGTTTCTGGCGCCCAGGGACCTGAAGGCGGTGGTCGACAAAGTTCGCGA
>JAWLBW010000036.1:0-22040 GCA_041687475.1 bacterium | reverse complement strand
CCGGGCTTGCGCGGCAGGCCTGCGGTCACGATGACGACGTCGGCGCCTTTCATGTCGGCGTAGTTGTTGGTGCCGGTAAGGTCGACGTTCGAAGGAATGACCGGACGGCCTTCCATGATGTCGAGGGCCTTACCCTGGGGCACACCTTCGGCGATGTCGACGAGCACCACGTCGCCCAGACCTTTCTGCGCGGCGAGAAGGGCCATCGTGCCGCCGATCTGACCGGCGCCGACCAAAGCGATTTTCTTGCGAGCCATCAGCGTTCTCCTTTTGGGGGAAAGATAGAGTGAGCGCTCAAGGGGTTAATCGTTCAGTATAACACAGTGCGGCACGTGCGGACGAGAGTGATAGGTGAGAGGTGAGAAGTGATAGGTAAGTTGCCTGCAGGTTACACGATATCCGCTGGTGAACGCCGACGATGTCAGGCACCCGGAACATGCACTTCCCCCTGTGCAGCGCGCCGACGGCGAGCGTCACCCGACGTGGACAGCAAATTTCGAAAGATGACGGCCTGAAATTCTGCGCGGAAGGGGTGGCCGCAGTAAACGGCGGCTATTCCCCTGAAGGTCAGGGGAGTTGAAGGTCATGGAAGTTGAAGGTCTGGGGAGGGTGAACGTCTGAAGGTCTGAAAGTCTGAGGGTCCGAATGTCTGACGGTCTGAAAGTCCCCCGGTCAACCGCTCCCCTTCACCCCATCGCCTCACCTCCCCTTCAACGATCAGCCCTGCTCAACGATCAGCCCTGCCGCCCGTACACCCGTCTCCATCGCGCCGTGCACCGTGCCGATGTAGCCATTGGCATTCAACGCTTCACCCGCAAAATACAGAACACCGTCGACGGGTTCGTTCAGTACGTCCTGCGCGCCTTCGCCGCCCACCGGTATCCACGAGTAGGCGCCGCGGGCGTAGGGGTCGGTCATCCAGTCGTGACTGTGCAGCGCCACGATGTCTTCGCGTACCCAGGCGGGATCGAGCTCGAAGATCGAGGCCAGCGATTGCACCACGCCCGCCGTCACGGCGCCTTCCCCCTTCCCCTTGAAGGCTTCGGCACGCGGGCCGCCGCACCACCCGGTCAGCATCGGCGCCTGCAGGGGATACGGCGTCCACCACACGGGAAACGGCAGGTCGAGGCCGTGCACGAAGCTGAGGTCGTGCAGGTCGCTTTCTACCCCGCGGGGTTGCAGCTGTTCCCAGAAGGCGTCGCGAAAGCGCACGGAAACGCGGCGTACGCCACCCATAGCCAGGCTGTGCAGGGCATTGCGATATCGGTCGGACAGCGGCGGGTCGAAGGTCAGGGCACCCTCGCCTTCCCCTTCGCATTGTAGAACGCCCAGCGGTACGGTCACGATCACATGCCGGCCTTCAATGGGCTCGAGAGCGGCACCGTCGGCCGCCACGGCTTCGACCACAACCCTGACGTCCCGTGTGCGTATGGCCCGAACGACGTGGCGCAGTCGCAGCTCGCCAAGCGACGGATCAAGGGCCGAGGAGAAAAAGGCAGGCACGGCGTCATAGCCGCGAAATACGCGAAAATTCCGGTCGCCGTCGATCCGGTCGGCGGCTCCTTCTTCGAAGGCCATGGCCCGGGCACTCACTCTCTCGATGGAGGCAGCCTCGTAGCCTTCCACATAAGAGACAAACAGCGAGCTGTCGAGCGCCGTAAACCCGGCCTCCTGCTCGGCTTTGCGAAGCACGTCGGCCACGCTGGTGCCGGGCGGGTGCTCGGCCAGGACCTGCGCGAAGACGCGCTCCCAGCTTTCCGTCAAGTCGCAGAAAGCACCATCGCGATAGCCCCAGTGTTCGCCCAGCACTTCGACCGTGGGCAGGCCGGCGCGTTGCAGCGTGTCCCACAGAAGGGGATGGCGGCCGTGCACGAATTCGGCCCCCAGTTCTACCGGCAGCGGAAAGAGCGGATCGTGCACGCTGTGCATGCGGCCACCGATTCGCCCGCGTGCTTCGAGCACGCAGACCGAGCGGCCCGCTTTCTTGAGGGTATACGCGGCAGTGAGCCCGGCAACGCCGGCCCCGATGATGATGACGTCGTGCATGCTTACCATTAGAGCACGAATTCGGGTTACCGGCAGACCGGGAGACTACCAGACTTACGGACCTGCAGACTGACGGACCCGCCCACCGGGCGCCTCACGGGTCGGGCAGGTCGACGAGTGGACGCTCGGAGGGTACCAACCAGGACGAAGGTCAGGTCGGCTTTGCTTCTGGCCCGATTCGGCGGCGGTATGTTTCAATGAAAACATGGAATCGTCGCTTCGCCGGAGACTGACCGAAGACCGCGCCCAGGGTATGTGGCGCGACCTTGAACCCCACGCCCTGCGCGACGCCGTTCTGCTCGTCGACGAGTCGCTCGAAATCGTCGACGTCGGCATGGCCCTGGCGGCCAACGATACCGACCGCGCGCAGGCGTGGATCACGGCCGGAAAGCTACGGCGCCCCGCCCGCGAAGAACTCGATGCCTGGCACGAAGACCCGGGCCACATCTTCACCATTCTCATCGTGCAGCCGTTCGTGCTGGCGCAGGAAACCCGGCTGCCCAGCCTGCCCGTTGAAGATCCCGAGGGCGGCGCCACGCTCGAAGAAATTGCCCGCTTTGCCGCCCAGCGTGCCGAAGACAAGCCCGATTCGACGGACTAAGGCTCGCCCACAATCTCGGAACCCAAGCCAATCGACTGAAAAGAGAACGGCCGCCCTGCGAGCATCTCGCAAAGCGGCCGTACGCGTATTCTGCCTTCTGAAACCGGAACTCAGCGGCGCTTCAGGCGCTCGGCCAGTTCCCACGCTTCGAGAAAGCGTTCCGAGGCGTCATACAGCGGCTGCACCGAGTGGCCCCGCGCCTCGATTTCGGCCACCATCGACGGAATATGGCCGGTATGGGCCAGGCCATCGACCGCAAAGTCGTTGGGCGCTTCACCCTCGCGGCAGCCTTCTGGGCCGTGCGTCGGCATCAGGTGGCCGATACCGCCGTTGAAGTCCGAAGCAATGCCGATGGGCAGGCCCTTGCCGCGACGCACGGCCTCGGCATAAATACCGGCATACGTTTCGACCGTACCCGGACAGAGGCCGGGAAACAGCTCCATATTCTCGGGCGAATGGGCCGTGGGCACCAGTCCGAGCAAGCCGTGATGGGCCCGCAGAATGTGGAAGGCTTCGTCGTCGACGCCGCGCTCCGAATACGTGGTGGTGTCGAGATCGGGCATGTGCGAGTTGAAGAGCGGCGTGCGCGCAAGCGAGGGCATTTCGTGCAGTTCGCGCAGTGCCTGTCGCGAGAAATGCGAGATATCGATCATGATGCCGTAATCGCGAAGCGTTACCAGAAAGGTCTTGCCCTGCGGCGTCAGGCCGCGTGAATTCTCGCGGCGGCCGTTCACCTCGCGCGAAGCGCCCCAGCCCGGCGGATTCAGGAACCACCGCGCGCCCGCCTGCAGGTCGGCGCCGCCAATCCAGCTGTCGTACAGGTGAATCGGGTTGGTTCCGCGAACCCCGGCATTATACAGCGCCACGATGTCTTCTTCACTGCGCATGCCCCATTCGGCACCCTCGAGATGCATGACCAGGGCAATCTTACCCTCGGCAATGGCGCGGCGGGCCTGCTCGCTGGTGGTCACGAGCGCAAACGTCTCAGGGTACCGGCGCACCAGTTCACGCGTCTGTTCGATTTCTTCGAAAATGGCCGTCATCGGGTCTTTCGGCCAGATGGCGAAGACGTTGACGTACAGACTGACGACGATGAGGCCGTACCCCGATTCGCGCAGCTTTTCGACCGGCATCTTCTCGGAGAAGCGATGCGACCAGTGCGGCTCGTACTCGAGCTCCCAGGGAGTACCGGTGAAGACGAACCCCATGCCCGGCCCCATGCTCAGGTGCGCATGCGTATCCATGAGCACTTCGACCTTATGGTCGATGGACTGCGAACAATCGTTTACTTCACACCAGGCCGCATTCTGCGCCTCGATCGAAGGCGTCGCCAGCGCCGGATCGGGCGTGGGCGAGGGGCGAAAATCGTTCGTGGCCACATCGGCGGCCAGGTGAACACAGCCGGAAACGGCAACCGAGAAACCGAAGAGTAATGCGAGTCGTAACATGAAAGTAAGCTTACCAGCCCGGCGTGCATTTCACCAGAGTCTACCTGGTCGGGCCGCGCAGGGCGCGGCAGGGGGTAACCGGCGCGAACGGACTTGTTCACTTTGTCTACGACGATGAAGAAGAAGGAGAAGAGGCTGCTTTCTGCGGTGAAACCACGCGCTCGATCGCCACGCGTTGGCGGCGGTGATGCACGATACCCGGGAGCATGGTGAGCACCCCGGCACCGAGCAGAGCCAGCCCCCTATGAACCAGATCTGCCGGCGAGCAACTTCATCGGTGCCGTACACCCGGTTGCGGGGGTCAGATACGAACGAATTCGTAGAGGAACTTCGACGGCGTGTCGGGGTGATTCTCGTCCATGCAGATGCCTGTTTCTTCCTCAATGCGGAAACCGGCTTTCTTCACTTCCTCGACCAGCTCGGCATCGGGGTGAAACCACTCTTCGACCACGTCGTCGATTTGGCGGCGCCCCCCCTTCTCGCTCACCCAGCCCTTCACACGATTCGTAAGGTGGCGCGCTCTTGCGTCATACTCGCTCGTCACCTCGATGAGCATGTTCGAACGCTCGACGGTGAAGGCATCGCCGTCCCACATGCGCGAGCCCGCTTCGGTATTGGCGTCGAAGGCAAACGGCGCCCCGGGTTGAAGAATGCGTGCGACTTCGGCAAAGAATAACGGCAGGTCTTCGGGCCGCAGGTGGTTGACGGCGTCGTAGAGACAGATGGCGCCCGAAAACCCATCGCGCAGCGGCAGTTGACGCATGTCGGCCTGCACCGCATGACCCGGATTGCGTTGCAGCATGCCGAGACTGAGGTCGATGCCAACGATGCGGAAGCCGGCTTTCTGAAAGGCCTTGACGGCGCCACCGTCGCCGGCCCCCAGATCGGCCACCCAGCCGCCGGCGCCGTAGCGCTTCTTCCAGTCACGTGCGAGCCGCTTACCTATCTCGACGGCAAACCGGTGAAAACCGGCCTTTCCGTAGGCCAGCGCGAACGAGTCGTAGGCATGGACCGTGCCCGATTCGGCGTTCGATTGTGTCACTCAGGACCCGACCGGCTTGCCGACATACGTCAGCCAGTCGGCGTACCGGGCATCGGCGCCCTTCACGATGTCGAAATACCGTTTCTGAATGCGCTCGGTGACAGGCCCGCGCGTGCCGGCGCCGATGTTGCGGCCGTCGACCTCGCGAATGGGCGTGATTTCGGCGGCCGTGCCCGTAAAGAAGGCTTCATCGGCCACGTACAGTTCATCGCGGGTAAAGCGCTCTTCGATGAGCTCGTACCCTTCTTCCTCGGCAATGCGAAGAATGCAGTCGCGGGTAATGCCCTTCAGCACCGAGGTAAGCGGGGTCGTTTTGATGACGCCGTTCTTGACGATGAAGATGTTCTCGCCGCTCGCCTCCGACACATACCCTTCGGTATCGAGCATGAGCGCTTCGTCGTAACCGAGTGCGACGGCCTCGCGCTTGGCCAGAATCGAGTTGACGTAACCGCCGACGGCCTTCGCCTTCGTCATCATGGCGTTGACGTGATGGCGCACGAAACTCGAGACCTTGACGCGAATACCCTTTTCCATGCCTTCTTCGCCGAGATAGGCGCCCCACGGCCAGGCCGCGATCGATACGCGCACCTTGTTCGTGCCCGGATGAAGGCCCATCATGCCGTCGCCCACGAAAACGAGGTGACGCAGGTAACCGCCGCCCATTTCATTGGCTTCGAGCAGGGCCAGGGTTTCGTCGATGAGCTGTTCGCGGGTGAAGGGAATTTCAAGTTGCAGAATGTGGGCCGACTCGAAGAGGCGATCGATGTGCTCGTTCAGCCGGAAAACGGCCGTACGCCCGTCGACCGTGTCATAGGCCCTGATACCCTCGAACACGCCAAGGCCGTAGTGCAGCGTGTGGGTAAGAATGTGTACCTGGGCGTCTTCCCAGAGAACACGCCGGCCGTCGAGCCAGATATACTTGGTCTTCTGCATGGAGGAAACTCACTTGAGAATCTTTTTGAGCAGCGCGGGCTTTTCCTTGCCGCCGTCGTCGGGCTGGCGCGACCGCCGCTGCTCGATAAGTCGTAGCTCACGCTGCGCGTCGACATGATGCGGCCGCGCCTTGAGCACTTTCTGGTAGAACGAAATCGATTTTTCGAGTTCGCCGACCAGATTCCAGATGTTCGCCAGATAATAAAGGCCCTGAATGGCGTTCGGGTCAATGCCGAGGCCTTCTTCGATTTCCTTGACGGCCCGCTCCCAACCGAAACGGTCGTCGGGAAAGCATCGTTGGAAGCGGCACCAACCCAGGTAAATGAAATGCTCGGCCTCGCGCGGGTTGAGATCGACGGCGGCCTGAAAGTGCACCATGGCGTTCTCGAAGTCCTTCTTACGCAGAAAGACCGTACCTTTCTGGAATTCGACCTCGGACTTGAGCATGTTCTCGGCATCCTTCTCGAGATCGATGCCTTGGGCCAGTTCGTCGAGCTTCGTGTCGTATTCCTTTCGCCCCTCTTCGGAACGCAACTGCTCGTAAGCGCGACTGATCAGCGCGAACAGTTTGTCCGAATGCTTCTTGACCGTACGTTCCTTGTGGTCGTACAGCTTGTCGGGGTGGTATTCCTTGGCCAGCTTGAAGTAGGCCCGCTTGACCTCACGGTCGTTGGCCCCCTGCTTGACGCCCAGCACCTCGTAATAATTCTGCGCGCTCATACGCTCGAAGGCCTGCGTGAACACAGGATCGTCGACTTCACGGTAGGCAACGGCGCCGCCGCCGCTGCCGTTGAAGACCATGACGGTGCCCT
Organism: bacterium; assembly: GCA_041687475.1. Taxonomy (GTDB): domain Bacteria; phylum J088; class JAWLBW01; order JAWLBW01; family JAWLBW01; genus JAWLBW01. Next base: position 15,158 of record JAWLBW010000036.1, on the reverse strand, counting down.
CGGCCTGTTCGTCGGTAACCGTCTGGGCGCCGACCACCGTGGTGGCGGCTGCGGCGGGTTTCACCTGTTCGAGAAAGCCGCCGTGGGCCAGGGCGATGAGGTAAATCCACGCGCGGTACTCGGCCACCGTCTTCTGCTCGGGCGCAACGGTCGAAACCAGCTTGGCGACGATGTCGCTGCAGGTCGTGCGGCCGTCGATCAGCTGTACGAGCTTGGCCGCGCCCGGCGGCAAGACCTTGCGGTCGAGAGGAAAGGCCGGACGGGTAGCCACGCGAAAGCGTTCTTCGACCAGCGCCTGCGTTTCGGCGGCAAGCCTGTCGCGGGGTATCTTCCTGGCGAAACCTTCGGCAAAGATCAGGTAGGGGTTGGCCGTGGCCCTGGGCTCGATGTCTTCGGCCGGGCGCCAGGCAAACTTTCCGGCGGTGGCGGGAAAGAGTTCGGCGGCGCGAAGCACCACCTGCGCCTTCAGCACCTGTTCGACGTCTTCGGCGCCGGCAAGGTTCCGTTTGAGCAATGCCTGCACCACGAGCCGGTCGTCGAGAAGCGGCACGCCCAGTTTCTCGACCGTTTCCCGAGAAGCCTTCTGGCGCACGACCACGAGACGGGCAAAGCTCTCGGTCGGCACCGTCGAGCGCGATGCGCGAATCACCCCCTGTTGGAACAGGAAGGCGCGATCGTTTTTTCCGTCGCTGACATGCAGGGTACCGGTCTTTCCCTCGCGCGCGGCACGCACGAGCAACTCAGGGAAACCGATGGAATCGAGTGTGCCTGATGACGGAAGCGGTTCGTTGGAAGGTGTCTGGAAGGCCATGAATATATCCGGTCACCCCCTCGCGGTGTCGCGAGCGTTACTCATTATAGCGTCAGGAATCAATGATTTTCAAAATGCTTGAGGAATATTTCTCGCACATTTTCCCGTACCCTTGCAAACTCTTTCAGCAGTAAAGCCCCCGCCTCGCCCCTGCTCGCCCCCCGTCCGTACCCCATGCTGAGGGCCAGCCTTTCGACCGCCCCGGGGTCTTTGGGAAGGTTCGAGCGCGCGCTGTCCTGCAGCACGCGCATCCGGTTTTCGAGCCTGCGCAGGAACAGAAAGGCATCACGCAGCATCTGATAGTCGTCATTCCCGAGCAGGCCCAGATCGTGCAGCTCGCCAAGCGCCGCAAAGGTGTTCGGTGTACGCAGCGTGTGGTACTCGCCGCCATGGCGCAATTGGAGAATCTGAACGAGAAATTCGATATCGACGATACCGCCCCTTCCCGTCTTGATGTTGTACCGCGAATCGTTCTCGGGGTCTATCTCCTTTTCCATACGATGACGTACGCGAAGTATCTCGCTCACCTGCTCGTCGGTCAACGGCCGCTCGTACACGGCGTGATGCAGCACTTCGGTCACGTGCACGGCGCTTTCTTCGTCGCCCACAATCGGACGGGCTTTGATAAGCGCCTGCCGCTCCCAGATCGCGGCCACCGAGTGGTGGTAGTTCTCGAACCCTGCCATGGTCGTCACGAGGGCGCCCTGGTTGCCGCTCGGACGCAGTCTCGTGTCAATGGGATAAGCCACCCCCTCGCGGGTGGCCAGGGTCAACGTCGAAATAAGTCGCTGCACCACCTTGGCGTAGTACTGACCGACCCCCAGCGAACGCTCGCCCGACGACTCGCCCTCGCCCTGGTAAATGAAAATCAGGTCGAGATCGGAACTGTAGTTCATTTCACGCCCGCCGAACTTGCCCATGCCCAGTACCACAAGCTGCGAACCGGGAATGACGCCGTGCCGGCGCTCAATCAATGCCCGGGCGATGCGAATGGCCGCACGCAGCACCACGTCGCCCAGGTCGGCAAGCTGCGTTGTGACCTCAATGAGATCAAGCTCGCCCTCAACGTCGTTCATCGCCACCCGCAGCATTTCCGTGTTCTTGAAACGGCGCAGAATATCGAGCTGGGCCTCTTCGTCTTCCGGCTCGGTTTCAGACAGAGCCGCCTCTAACTCGGCCCTCATCGTGGCCGCGCTCTTCACCGGCATGGCATAGCTCGAGAGCACGAGCTGGTCGAGCAACTCGGGGTGTCGAATGAAAAACTTCGAAAGGAAGGGACTCATGCCGAAAAGCCGTACCAGCAACTTCAGCGTGGCCGGGTTTTCTGCGAGCAACGAATGATAGGCGCTGAAGCCACCGACGCGCCCCATGAAATCTTCTAGGTGGGCCAGAGCCAGGTCGGGCGAGGGCGATGCCGCGCACTCGGACAGAAACAGCGGCATGATTCGCTCGAAATACCGACGTCCCTTCGTATCGAGCCGGCGCACGTAGCGTGCGCCGGCCAGGCGCCGCATGATTTCGAGGGCGTTTTCGGGGTCGTCGAAGCCCAGTTCACGCAGGGCCGCGATACGCTCTTCGTCATTTCCCTCGCCTTCGGTCACGGCGAGAATGCGGGGATTCACCCCCTCGGAAATTTCCTTTTCCGGTTCTTCGAACAGCCGCCGGTACACATCCTGCACCGCGTCGCGATGAATGCCGAGGTCCTGGCGAAAGCGGGCCAGCGCCGCATCGGGGTCTTCGTCGTCATAGCCCATGAGCCGGGCCATGCGCCGATGCGCCCTGTCTTCATCGGAAAGTCGCTGCGTCTGGCGCTCGTGCTCAATCTGCAGCCGATGCTCGAGCCTGCGGTGAAAGTCGTATGCCCTGGCCAGGGCCACGGCATCTTCAGGATCGATGAGTTCGAGTTCGTCGAGCAGGCTCAACGCCTCGAGCGTCTGACGCGTCCGAAGCTGCTTCTGTTTGCCGGCATGAATAAGCTGCAGGGTCTGCACCACGAATTCGATCTCACGAATGCCGCCGCGACCGAGTTTGACGTCCCAGGCCCCGTGTACGTTGCGCGACAGGTTGGCGTCGATCTTCTGCTTCATCAGCTTGATGTCTTCGACCGTACCATAGTCGAGATAGCGCCGATAGATGACACCGGTCAGCGAGGCGAGAAACTCGTCGCCCAATTCAATGTCGCCCGCCACGGGTCGGGCCTTCAGCATGGCCGCCCGTTCCCAGGTCTGGCCCCAGTTTGCGTAGTAGGATTCGGCCGCAACCAGCGAATTCACGATGGGCCCGTAATTACCCTCGGGGCGCAAACGCAGGTCGACGCGAAAGACAAAGCCGTCTTCCGTCACGTCGTGTATGGCCGATGTGATCTTTTTGGCCAGGCGGCTGAAGAAGTCGACGTTTGCCGTCGAGCCCGCTTCGCCGCCGGCGGTCTGCCCCTGTTCTTCATAGAGGTAGATAAGGTCGATGTCCGACGAGAAATTCAGCTCCCAACCGCCCAACTTGCCCATGCCGAGCACGACGAAACCGGCAGGGCTACCGGCAGCGGTCAACGGCTCGCCGAATTGACGGACCAGCTCGGCCCGATGAAAACGGTAGGCCGCTTCGACGCAGGCCGACGCCAGAGATGAAAGCTCCCAGGTTACGTCGAGCAGGTCCATGCGGCCGGCCAGGTCACGGGCGCCGATGGAAAAAATCTGTTCGGTCTTGAAATTTCGCAGCGTGCCGGCAACCGCCGCCGCATCACGCAGGGGCGCGGTACGCATGAGAATTTCGTCACGAAAAGCTTCCCAGGGCCGACGCTTCGGCAGCTCGCCGGCATTGGCCAGCGAATCGAACAACCACGGCCGCCTCACCATCAGCCGGGGAAGAAACGCGCCGCTGGCCCAAACCGGCAAGAGCCAATCAAGATGGCCAAGAACGGCGGGCGCGGCCCCCTGCTCGTTGATGTAGGCCTCGACCCATCGCTCGCCGTTGGTAAGGGCTGCGTCGGCATCGGACGTAAGGCGCGGCAAGCGCTCGAGAATGGCGTCGACGACGGAAGGAGAAAGCAGCGTTGCGAGCACTTCGGAGCCGGAAGAGGTATGCGGCATAAAGATAGTATGAAGGGTTACGAGGCCCGGAAATACGTTTCGCGGTTGCGATGCAGGTAGTCGGCCGTGCGGGCGGCGAAAGTCATGATGGTGGCCTGCGGATTCACCCCGAGCGCCGTCGGAAAGACGCTTGCATCGGTAACGAAAAGCCTGCGGGTGCCGTGCACTTCGAGGAAGGAGTCGACGACGGCATTCTCCGGATCTCGGCCCATGCGGCACGTGCCCATGGGATGATAGGCCGAAAGCGTCAGGTCGGAACGTGAAACCGCCTTTTCGTCGACCTGTTGAATCTGCGTGGCGGAACGGAACACGTCGAACCCCCGGATGGACGGATAGACCTCTTCGGCGCCGGCGGCAAAGAGAATTTCCATGACCTTCTTCCACCCGAAAAGAAGGCGGCGCTTATCGTCCTTACCGAGCTGGTAGCGAATGATCGGGGCGCGATTGCGTACGCCCGTGACCGAGCCCGTACTGTCGCGATCTTCGACCATCAGCCCGAAAGACACCAGGCGCTTGTAGGCCGCCATGCGCTCCTGCAGTTCGGCCCCGAAGCCGGGCACCAGCAGACTGATGACTTCGGGCGGTCCGAAGGCGCCCTCAAGCATGATGCCGTCGTCGGCCCACTGGTCGACTTTGTACCCTTGGGGAATGGCGCGCCAGGCGAACACATCGTCGGCCATGCGGGCAATGGCGCCCCCGGCCGGGTGCACCTTCAGGTTGCGGCCGATGTGACCGCCCCGATCGGGCACATCGCTGGCGGCCAGAAGAACCGGGCTGCCGAAGGTACCGGCCGCCACGATGGTCACCCGGGCATCGACCCGCAGGCGCGCCCGCACGCGCCCGGTGGCACGGTCGACGATATTTCCCTCGACCCCCACGGCCCGACCGTTTTCAATACGAACGCGGTCGACCGCCGCTTCGGCATACACCCGCACGCCGAGAGCGTCGGCCGCCGGAACGAAGGTTACCAGCATGCTCTGTTTCGCACCGGTCGGGCAGCCGAACACGCAAACGCCGCAGCCCATGCAATGGGGGGCGTTGCGCACAAGCGGACCACCTTTGAGCCCCAGGGCCTTCACGCCCCGCTCGAGAACCCTATTGTACTCGCCCAGTGCCGGCCACACGCTCTCGGTCGCACCAATCTTCTGTTCGATATAGGAGTACCAGGTGTTGAGCGATTCGGTTTCGAGCCCCTCGACCCGGTGTTCGTCGCGCCAACGGTCGAAGATTCGCGCGGGCGTTCGAAAAACCGTGCCCGAGTTGATGACGGTGCTTCCGCCTACGCATTCGCCGTAGGGAATGAGCACGGGTGGAATACCGAGCGTCGGCGTAACCCCCCGATGGGCGTACAGGTGCTCGAAAGCCCACTGCGGATCGGATTTGAAGTCGGAGGTAATGTAGTAGCCGCCGCGTTCGAGCAGCACTACGTCGTAACCGCGCGCGGCCAGCTCATGGGCCGCCACCGCCCCACCGGCGCCGCTTCCGACAACGACGGCGTCGGCCGTCAGGTGCAGATCGTCACGAATGTCTTCGGCACGGAAAATGGGCATGGGCTAGAACCGGCAGGATGGTGCGTAGCCGAGCCGCTCCTGCACGAGCCTGTCGGCGTAATAATGATTGCAGACCACCGACTTGAGCGCCGTGAATATCATGCGCTTGGCGTAGAACCGGCTGTCGGCGAAGGTTCCCAGCAGCTCGATGCGCGTGGCCGAAGACAGCTTCGTAAAACGTACGAAATGCGTCGTGAACAGTTGCGGATAATGCTCGAGCCCCGTCAACAGCATGCGAAGCTGTTGCGAGGCCAACGGATCGCCTTCGGCCAGAAACCGATCGATACGTTCGATGGTCGAAGTTTCTGCAAGGGCCACGTCGAGCAGGGCCGATTGCGGCACCATGGTTTCGACCAGCGCTCGAAGCACGCCTGCCCCCTTGGCGTCGAGAAACGCCAGCGGCGCGCCCGGTGCAACGTACCGGGTGCAGGCCGCAGCCTGTCCGGCTACGGTCAGAAAGGCAAGCCGTTCGAGGGAAAAACGAAAAAAGGCGCGACGGGTAAGCGCGGCGGGCATGTCCGATACTATAGCAAGCGGCCGGCCATAAGTCGAAGACGGCGTAGAGGTCTACGTCAAACCATAAGCGGCCGGGCGTGCAGCTCGCAGCGCCTGTTCCGAGCGCCGACGACGAATCCGTGGCGCCCTGCCCGCCGGCTCATCGTTGCGGAAGTAGGCACCGCCAGCTCGTACCGCTCATCACGTCGCAGAGGTGTCCGGGCACTGCAGGTTGAAATGTCGAGGTCGTCTTCTCTACAATGAACGATTTTCGACAAAGGGCTCATGGCAACCGTACAACTCACCAATGTTCTGCGCAAGGGTCAGGTCGTGGCGGCCGGCGGCTGGAACGCCGTTTTCGGCAACGACCATCCCCTGAACCTTGAAATCGGCATCGGGGGCGGCGAATTCATTCTTACCCTGGCGCAGCGCTTTCCGCGGGAAAACTTCGTCGGCATCGACATTGCCGGCCATTTTCTGCGCAAGGCGGCGAAAAAGGCCATGCGCGAGGGCATCGGCAACATACGCTTTCTGACCACCGACGCCAAGGGGCTGCTGTACGAGACAGTTCCCCACGAAAGCCTGCAGGCCGTGTACGTGAACTTTCCCGATCCGTGGCCCAAGCGCGGACACGAGAAGCGGCGTCACTTCGACGAGAAATTCGTGCGCCTCGTTGAAGATAGACTGGCGCCCGAAGGCTACCTGTATCTGGCCACCGACGTCGAAGAATATGCCGAGCTTGCATACGAATCGCTTTCGCAGAGCGAAGTACTCGCCAACGCCTACTCTTCGCCCTGGCTGAACGAACGCGGCTGGCAGGGGCTTGAGACGCGATACGAAGAGAAGTGGAAGGAAATGGGTAAGACCTTGTTCTACCTGGCCTTCCGCAAGGCGCGCGGCATGAAGGCATCGCGCTACGATATTGCCTACACCAACTTCAAGCCCTTCGATCTGGGCACGCTTTCGCTCGAAGAGGTTCGCGATCGCATGCGCGAACCCGTGCACATCGACGGCCATTACGTGGTGAAACCGCTCGGTCCCAAACTGGTCGACGGAACCGTTCGCGTCAAGGTGCTGCTGGTCGAAAAGGGCCTGGCCCTGCGCGACTACCTGCACGGCGTGGTCGCCCCCGCCCCCGACGATTCGACCCGGTTGATCTTCGACGTCGAAAATACCGGCGACTTTGTTTACACTGCGGCCAAGGAACGGGTGCTGGCCCGCTACTTCGACGGCATCATGGTCGGTTGAGCAGCGGCCACAGTTCGTCGACCTGCTTCGCAAGCGCTTCGAGACCGCCGGTGTTCTCGACGACGTAGTCGGCCCGCCGGCGCTTTTCTTCCAGGTCGAGCTGCGCGGCCATGCGGGCGCGTACCTGCTCTTCGGGAAGGCCGTCACGGGCGATGACCCGTTCGATCTGGGTCTCGGCGGGGGCGTACACCACCACGACCTTTTCGACCATGCCCACCATGTTGCCCGTTTCGTACAGCAGGGGCACGTCGAGCATGAGCACCTGCGCTCCGGCCGCCATGGCCTTCTGCATTTCCTCGGCAAAGCGCAGCATGATACGCGGGTGGGTAATGGCCTCGAGCGTCTTTCTGCGCTCGGGGGCGGCGAACACCAGCTCGCCCAGGCGCGTGCGGTTCAGTTCGCCCGACGGCAAGAGCACGTCTTCGCCAAAGGAAGTCACGATTTCGGCCAGTCCGTCGGAACCCGGCGCCACGACCTCGCGGGCAATGCGATCGGCGTCGATGATGACGGCGCCCTTGTCGGCCAGCATGCGCGCGACCGTACTCTTACCGCTTCCGATTCCGCCTGTCAGGCCGTATACGTGCATTCACTCATCCTTATTCTTGCTGCAAAGTATCGGGGTCATCGACGGGCGGACGAAGCAGGCAATGGGTGGAACGGGCCTTTGCTTGCCCCGGCGTTCTCAGACCAGCGCCAGCGTGGGGCGTGAAACGACGGCGCCCGGCTTGACCGCCCGGTCCTTGATGGCCGTGATGAAATCCTGGGTGTTGCGCAGGGTGGGAAAAACCGTCCACGCCGAAAGAAAGCCGCTTTCGGTCTGACAGGCGCTGCCGCCCACGGCGGCCACCTTCCACTGTTCGACCTGCGCGCGCAGCTCGTCGTGATAATTGGGCTCGACCCCGCCCCGACCGGCCATCGACAGCATGGCGCCGTTATAGAACTCGACGCCATCGACGCGTTCGTAAATGAATTTCGTCAGCGGCTGTCGCGGAAACGGCGCCCGCCACCCGTTGCGCCACGGCATGCGCGGGTGCGCCCAGATCACGGCCACATCGTCGCGCCGCGGCAGGTGGTCGAGCGTGCGAATGCGTGGGGGAAGATGGCGAATGAACTTCCGGTCGGAACTGTAAACGAGAAACTGGCCTTCATGGGTCGAAATTTCGACACCGAACACCACAATGACCCCGCCCACACGGCGTTCGAGCGCCTCGACGCCCTCGGACGTGCCGTAGTCGGTCACGGTCGCCACCGGAAGGCCGGCACGCTGAATGGCCGCGGCGCAGGCCTCGAGCGGAAAATCGCTGCTGCGGCTGTAGGGGCTCAGGTGTACATGCAAATCGACGCGCACGTGAGCCAGTGTAGCCACCGGGCGCCGAAGTGTCAAGCTAACCCACTGAAACTGCTTGCCTTCTTACACGTTCACGAATGTTTGCCCGCCGATGGGGTGAGCGAGAGGTGGGGTGAGGGGGAGCAGACACAATCGACTCAGGCCGAAGGTTCGGCTCGCCAGAGGCGCTTTCGACGTGCGATGCGACGGCGAAGCGCCTCGGCATCCTTCGCAGACAAAACCTGCACCCCAAGCGCTCGTATACACAATCGTACTTAACAAGAGATATTGCTGTGGAGCGTCCATCGATTCATACGCGTACATCCGCTTGAGCGGCCGGTGGCGCCGCAAATGGTATCATGACATGCACTACAGGCAGCCTATCTGCATCACGCAATGACCGACGCACCGCTTCTCTCCATTCTCGATCTATCACCCGTCACAGCCGGTAAAACGGTGGCGCAGGCGCTGCGCAATTCGACCGAGCTGGCGGTTCGTGCCGAAGACTGGGGCTACCACCGCTTCTGGGTCGCCGAGCATCACAACCTGCCGGGTGTGGCCACGGCGGCCACCGCCGTGGTCATCGGTCATATAGCCGAGAAAACGAGCACCATACGCGTGGGTGCAGGCGGCATCATGCTTCCGAATCATGCGCCTCTGGTGGTGGCCGAGCAGTTCGGCACGCTGGAATCGCTGTACCCAGGACGCATCGACCTCGGCCTCGGCCGCGCGCCCGGCACCGACCCGCGCACCGCCCGCGCGCTGCGCAGACATCTCGGCGGCAGCGGCGATACGTTTGCCGAAGACGTACGCGAACTCATGTCGTACTTCGAGCCGGCGAAACCGGGGCAGGCCATTCGCGCCGTGCCCGGCGAAGGGCTCGATGTTCCCCTTTACCTGCTCGGGTCCAGCGACTTCAGCGCACGCCTGGCAGCCCGGCTGGGCCGCCCCTTCGCCTTTGCCTCGCACTTCGCCCCCGGCTATCTGTTGCCAGCACTGGAACTTTATCGATCGCAGTATCGGCCCTCATCGGCCTGCCCCCTTCCCCATGTCATGGTGGGCGTGAACGTGATTGCCGCCGACACCGACGAAGAGGCCCGTGTTCTTTTCACGTCGCTTCAGCAGGCATTTCTCAACATGGTAAGGGGCACGCCCGGCCATCTGCCCCCGCCCGTCGAAAGCATGGCTGGGAAGTGGTCTTCCCAGGAGCAGCAGTTCGTCGAACAGATGCTGCGCTATTCGGTCTTCGGCTCGCCGGCCACCGTTCGCGCCGGGCTCGAACAGATTGCGGCCGGCACCGGCGCCGATGAGCTCATTGCAACCGCCATGATCTACGACCACCAGGCCAGGTTGCGCTCGTTCGAACTGGCGGCCCGCGCCTGGGGCTGACCGGCTTTCACCATCCGCCTCTCAATCACACCCCACCTCCGAAACTGCCCCACCGCCCCGCTCACCCGCCCTTTTCCGGACGCTTCGATGTGCCCCTTGAGCCGACTGATTTGATCCAGCGCAAACTGAACCGAATCGATACAGCACAAGCGACAAGGGCGAGACGGAAGTGTAACGTTTCGAGGCACGTGTAGCGCCACCTTCCGCAACAGTGGCGTTTTCAGGCACGTTGGTACGCATCCCGCAATGAGGCCGGGGCAAAGACATTGCGGGCGCTGGAATGAGCTTTTGGTGTTGACGCCCGCTTCCCCCAGAGAGGTAGCCATGAAACGGCAATTCGCAACCGGTCTCATTCTCGCCCTCGGCATCGTCGGATGCAAGGTACAGCCCACCACCACCGCCTCGGGCCCGAAGGAGCTCGTACTGGTCGATATCGAAAAGCTTCCCATCGAGAAAGCAATGCTGGGGTTCGCCCCGAAAGTCGCGCCGCCGGTCGCCCGTGATCATCAGGCGCGCGTAGTCGTCGAACTCGAAGCCACCGAACGCATCGGCAGGCTGGCCGACGGCGTCGAGTACCTGTTCTGGACTTTCGGCGATACGGTACCGGGTCCGATGATTCGTGTACGGCAGGGCGACTATGTCGAGCTGCACATGAAAAACCATGAAGACAGCAAACTGCCCCACAACATCGACCTGCATGCGGTCAAGGGACCGGGCGGCGGTGCCGAAGCCACCCTGGTGGCGCCGGGCGAGCACAAGAGTTTCTCCTTCCGCGCGCTGAAACCCGGCGTGTACGTTTACCACTGCGCCACGCCGCCCGTGGGCATGCACGTGGCCAACGGCATGTACGGCCTCATCGTGGTCGAGCCCGAAGAAGGCCTGGCCGCCGTCGACCGCGAATACTATGTCATGCAGAGCGAGTTCTACACGAAGGGTAACTTCGGCGAACCCGGCCTGCAGGAATTCTCGGCCGATCGAGCCATGGCCGAAGATCCGGGCTACGTGGTCTTCAACGGCGCGGTGGGCGCCCTTACCGGCGACAATGCCATGAAAGCGAACGTAGGCGAGCGTGTGCGGCTGTTCGTCGGCAACGGCGGCCCGAACCTGGTCAGCTCGTTCCACGTCATCGGCGAGGTCTTCGAAACCGTGTACCACGAAGGCGGCCTGACCAAGAACCACAACGTACAGACCACGCTCATTCCGGCCGGCGGCGCCACCATGGTCGAATTCAGCCTCAAGGTGCCGGGCGACTACCTGCTGGTCGACCACTCGCTCTTCCGCGCTTTCAACAAGGGCGCGCTGGGTATGCTCAAGGTCGAGGGCAAGGAAAACCTGGCGCTCTTTCGCCACGGTGCCCACGACAAGCGAGGCGTTGAAGAAGCCGCGGTGCAGACGGCCGACTCGCACGAGGGCCACGACGAAACCGAAAAGGCCCCCGTGAACGCCGTCAAGCCCGATGAGTCGGCGGCGGTCGAGGTCGACGGCGGCAAGGTATACGCCCGCACCTGCGCCTCGTGCCACATGCCCGACGGTACCGGGTTGAAGGGCACCTTTCCCGCGCTTACCGGCTCGAAGGTGGCCATGGACGACAAACAGGCAGTGCAGACGGTGCTGCGCGGCCGGCGGGGAAACTACGGTTTCATGCCGCCCCACGGCCACCTGAGCGACGAAGAAGTGGCGGCGGTGCTCACGCACATCCGCAAATCGTTCGGCAATGAGGGCGAACCGGTCAAGGCCGAAGACGTCAAAGCCCTGCGGGGCTCGTAAGGGAGGCGACTGTGCGCACCTCGGCGATACATATCATCGCAACCGCCATCATGCTTCTGGGGCTGCTGCAGGCGGCAGCCCCGGAGGCCCGGGCCGAAACCGATGACATGGTAACCGTGCCGGCCGGCGACTTTCTGCCGTTCTATGCCGACGGCAACAGCGCACAGTCGGTGCCCGCCTTTCGCCTTGATCGCTACCCGGTCACGAACGCGCAGTTCCTCGCCTTTATTCAGGCAACCCCCCGGTGGCGGCGCGACGCCGCCCCGCCCATCTTCGTAGACAAAGGCTACCTGCGTCAATGGGGGTCGGAAACCCAACTCGGGTCCGAAGCCCCGGCAAACCACCCCGTTACCCGCGTCAGCTGGTTCGCCGCCCGCGCCTACTGCCGGGCCCAGGGTAAGCGCTTGCCCACACAGACCGAGTGGGAGTACGCCGGACGCTGGGGCAACACATCGGCCGACGGTCTGCTTACGGCCGAAGCCGTCGAACGACAGATACGCAACTACGCCAACGGCAGCCGCCGCGTCGAGAAAGACGTAACCACCATAGCCCCCGACAAACTCGGCTTGGTCGGCATGCACGAACTGGTCTGGGAGTGGGTCGAAGACTTCGAAGCATCGTCCGTCGTCGGCGGCGACCGAGGCAAAGACGGCAAGACCGAAGCCCTGTTCTGCGGCGGCGCCGTACTGGCGGCCACCGACAGCCGCGACTACGCCGCATTCATGCGCTACGCATTTCGCTCGAGCCTGCAACCCACGCACACACTGCCCAGCCTGGGGTTTCGCTGCGCAGCCGACATTCAATGAGCCCCAAGCTTCCCACACATGAGGGGGAAGGAATAGGAGAAGCCCATGAAAACCCTGATTCTACCCGCCGCCGCAGCGACTCTTCTTCTCTTCGGCGCCGCCTGCAAGGGCGAAACCCCATCGGGTGGAAGCCACGCGGCGCACGTAACCCCCGCGACCCGCACGACAATTCCGACGGAGGCAACGCGCGGCGACGCACATGCCCACCATCATCAGGGGGAACATGCGGCGCTGCCCGCCGCCCAGGCACTCGCAGGCAACTCCATCTTCCACCTCACGGGTACGTGGCAGACGCAGGGCGGAAGCCCCTTTTCCCTGTCTGATTTACGGGGAAAGCCGGCCATTGTCGTCATGCTCTACACCAGCTGCACCACCGCCTGTCCGCTGCTTATCAACGACGCCCGCCGTCTCGAACAGGCGCTGCCCGAAGACCTGCGGGGCGACATGCAGATCGTGCTCGCCTCCATCGACCCCCAGGTCGACACCCCCGAACGGCTGGCCGAATTCGCCGGCAAGATGCGCCTCGACACCGACCGGTGGACGCTGCTGCACGGTCAGTCCGGCGACGTGCGCGAGCTGGCCGCGGTACTCGGCGTGCAATACCGCCGGAATGCCGACGGATCGTACACGCACAGCAATCTCATTACCGTACTCGACGCCGAAGGCCGAATCGTGCACCGCGTCGAAGGCCTCTCAAAGCCCATGGAAGCCGAGGCCGCGGCAATTGCAGGGCTGGTCGGTAATTGAACGGGTAACTGGTGGACGAACGGATATCCGGTGGATGAGTGGTATCCGGTGGACGAACGGATATCCGGTGGATGAACGGATATCCCGTGGATGACGGGTGCCAGTGGACCGTTGGCCGATGCACGGTGCGCAAGGCTCCCGCCGGCAAGCCGGCGGGCCACCGCGGTTTGCCGGGCGCCGCCTTGTCATGGGGCTGGCCGGTTCCAACGGTCAACAACCTGTCGATAACCTGTTATCCCCTCCTCTGAAAGGCTGGTAAGCACTCAATCAGGCCGGGCGTACGGCGGTCGCGATCTGGTAAACTTTACAGCTTGCCTCGACGCCGACGTCGCTCCGATCCCTCACCCCTCTCTCCCTTCCCTCCGGGATCTGCGATCTGGGATCTGGGATCTGCGATCTGGGGTCTCCATCCAGCGTTCGCGCGAGGCCGTGACTGAAAGGTGATGGCATGAATTCCAATCCGGTTCGTTCGGTTCCCGCGCCCATGGCGGCCGGCGATCGCATTCCGCCCCAGAACCTGGAAGCCGAGAAGTCGGTGCTCGGCGGTATTCTGCTCAGCAACGACGCCATGTCGTCGGCCGGCGACATGCTCCGTCCCGACGATTTCTACCGCCGTTCGCACGAGATCATCTTCGGCGTCATGCGCGAGCTGCACGACCGTCAGGACCCGGTCGACCTGCTGACCCTCAGCGAAGAACTGCGGCGCCAGGGGCTGCTCGAACAAGCCGGCGGCACGGCCTATATCGTCGAGCTTACCGAAGCCGTTCCCACTGCCGCCAACACCGAGTACTACGCCCGCATCGTGGCCGAAAAAGCCATGCTGCGACGGCTCATCGACATCTCGACCGAAGTCGCCGCGCGCGCCTACGAACAACAGGAAGCGCCGGGCGAGCTGGTGCACGACGCCGAGCGCAAGATTCTGGGTATTGCCCAGGGCGATGTGCAGAAGCGCCTCACGCCCATCGAAGAAATTCTGCCCAAATCCATCGAGCGCCTGAACTCGCTCTTCGACAGCCGCGGCGAAGTTACCGGCATCCCCACGGGCTTCGGCTACTTCGACAAGATTACCTCAGGCCTGCAGCCGGGCGCGCTTATCATCATCGCCGCCCGTCCGGGCATGGGTAAAACGTCGCTGGTGCTGAACATGGCCATGAATGCGGCCATTCACCACAACAAGTCGGTGGCCTTCTTCTCGCTCGAAATGACGAAGGAAGAGTTGGTGACCCGTCTGCTCACGGCCGAGGCGCGCATCGACATCAGCGAACTACGCAACGGCACCATGCCCAGCCATGCCTGGGAACGCCTGACCCGCGCCGCCACCAACCTGAACCAGGCGCCCATCTACTTCGACGACCACGGCCTCATGGACATTCGCTACGTGGTCGGCAAATGCCGCCGGCACAAGCAGGCCCAGGGACTCGACATGGTGGTCATCGACTACCTGCAGCTCATGGCCGGCTCGAAACCCACCGAACGACGCGAGCAGGAAATTTCCGAAATTTCGCGCGGTCTCAAGGCCATGGCCAAGGACCTGGGCGTTCCGGTCATTGCTCTTTCGCAGCTCAACCGAGCCGTCGAAAGCCGCCAGGACAAGCGCCCCCAGATGGCCGACCTTCGCGAATCGGGCGCCATCGAGCAGGACGCCGACATGATCGGCTTCATCTACCGGCCCGAAGTCTACGAAAAGGAACGCGAAGACCTCAAGGGCATTGCCGAGTTCATCATCGCCAAGCACCGTGCCGGTCCCACCGATACGGTACGACTGACCTTCCACGCCCAGTACACCAAATTCGAAGACTACGTACCCGAAGACGCCTTCGGCGGCGAACCCGTGTGGACCGGCGACGACGAGGGTCCGGCGGCCTGGGAGTGAACGCTGAACGCGGAATGCGGAACGCGGAATGCGGAACGCGGAATGCGGAAACGGGGACT
>JAWLBW010000035.1:0-22057 GCA_041687475.1 bacterium | reverse complement strand
GGCAGACTGAAGGTTGCCCCCGGACCCGTATATGCTCAACCACGCCGAAGTATCGCTGCTGCTCGAAGAACTTCGCCCCTGGCTCGGCTCCTTCGTGCAGAAGGTACAGCAGAGCGACGTCGACGAAGTAACGCTCGTGTTGCGCCGACCCGGCGCCACCGGCCGCCTGCGCTTTCACCTTCGTCGCGGCAACCCCTGCTTCTATCTGGTGGAAGAAAAGGCCCAGGCCCTGCAACGGCCCCCCGCCTTCACCATGGCGTTGCGCAAACACCTGGGCGGCAAAAAACTGCTTGGGTGGAATCAGCCCCCGCAGGAGCGCATCGCCCGCTTCGACTTCACCAGCCGCGACACGAAGATAACGCTGGTGGCCGAGCTCATTCCCCCGGGGGGAAACCTGCTGCTGCTCGATGCCGAAGAGCGCATTCTCGCCCGTCTTTTCAATGATGAGCGCAACGGCACGGTCGGCCGCCCGTATCAGCCGCCGGCCCCCCCGGTCGGGGAAATGCCGGCCAGGGTCAGGCCGCATGACGAAGACGGTTTTCACGCCTTCCTGGACAATCTCATGACCGGCGACGGCGAAAGCGAAGCGGTGCGCGAACAGAAACGCATGGACGCGCGACGCCAGGCCAAGGTCGACACCCTGCGCAAACGCCTGCAGCACGATATCGACAAGGCCGGCGATCCCGCCGAGTGGCGACGCTACGGCGAACTGCTGGCGGCCAACCCCCACGTCGACACCCGCGACCGACACGAAGTTTCCGTGCAGACGCCCGAGGGTGAAGAGGTCACCATACCGGTGAATCCCTCGCTCGACACCTCGGCCAATATCGAGGCCTGGTTCAAAAAGGCCCGCAAAGCCACCACGGCCCGCAAGCATGTCGAAGAGCGGCTGCGCATGCTCGAGGAAGGCGAACTGCAGCCTGCCGTTCCTGCCCAGGCCGCCCCGAAGCCCGCCTTTCAGGCGCCGAACGTAAGTGACCTGCCGGCCGGCCACATTTTCAGGCTGCCGGGGGGCACCACGATTCTCGTCGGACGCAGCGCCAAGGAAAACGACCGCATCACCTTCGGCTGGGCCCGGGGCGACGACCGCTGGCTGCACGCCCGCGGGGTGCAGGGGTCGCACGTCGCCATCCGTTATTCAATGGCCGACGACGAAGAAACCGTGCGCGACATGGCGGCCCGCCTCGCGCTGCACTACCGCGCTCGCCGCGGCGAAGCCGCGGGCGACGTGCAGTTGACCCGCCGCAAGTACGTCTCACCTGTCAAGGGAACGCCCGGTCTCGTACGCATTGCGAAGGAAGAAAATCGCCGCGTCGCCGTCTCGCAGGCATTGCTGGACGAGATCGAGCGGCACCGGGTACGGCGCTCTTGAAATGCCGTCGATGGGGAGAGCGGGAGAACCGGCGAAGGGGAGCGGCGGGTTGAACGGACTACCGCCTGATGCGGCGATGGGGAGAGCTTGCGAAGGGGCGACCGGTCTGGCTGAGCGGACAAACGGCTGAGGGAACCGTCCGTCCGTGTCATTCCTCCCCGAGCGAAGCGCAGGGTGAATGCATACCAGCCGTCCGTGCGGAAACAGTGCAGCCGTGCAGCACGAAACCGACGTCCGACGTCCGATGTCCGACGTCCAGCAACCGCCTTACTTACCGTTCAACCGGAAAACCCGTACGCCGTGCGCTTCGACCGCAATGGTCTGCGCGCCCGAGATCGGCTTCGTGGTAACCGTCTCGCCTTCGACCGCAGGCGGTATCAGCTCGACCGTGCCTGCCGGCAGACTCGTGCGGTATTCGACGCCGTCGCCCCAGCCGAACACGGCCAGCCAGCGGCCTTTCTCGCCGTCTTTCCGCCAGATGTGGGGCACGCGGGTCACGCCGGTCTGGTCGACCAGGGGCGACAGTACCGGCGCCTGATCGACGACCAGGCCCAGATCTTCGGCGCGGGCGGCTACGCCGTCGCGGGTCATGGCCAGAATTTCGGGGTCGAGGGCCATGGCCAGGCGTACGTCCGAAGCCTGGCGACCATCGCCCAGCAGGTAATTGCCGCCGGTCAACGCCGTGGCCACCACTGCCATCCACGCTTCACGGTCGTCGATGCCCTCGCCGCGCAGAATGAGCACGTCGGGATCCATGGTGTACCAGCGGCTCGTGAAGGCGCGGGCCGACGAGTGCCGGGCCTGTCCGGCGTAAAAGCCGTAGCGGGGCCCCGGAATGACGTAAAAGGCGATGTCGGGCCCGGTGCGCATGCTGTCGACCCAGCCCACCGAGGGCAGCAGGGGCGCGCCGCAGCCGATGATGTGGGCTTCGGGCACGGCCTCGCGAATGGTCTTCATCCACAAAGCATAGGACTCGAGGCTGGTCATTTCGCTCTGATAGTCGGCCTCGAGAGCCCCACCGAACAGGAAGTCGATCTTGAAGGTGCGGTAACCGATATTCCACAAACGCCGGAAGGTCTCGGTCATGTGCGCGCGCACCGCTTCGTTCGAAACGTCGAGGGCCGCGTAGTCGGGGCCGACATTGTTGAAGGTGCGCAGGTTCCCTTCGCCATCGCGCAGAAACCAGTCGGGGTGTTCGGTAATCATGGCCGCGTCGGTGCGCACGTAGAAGGGCGCCATCCACAAAGCGGGGCGCAGGTTCAGCGCTTCGAGGTCGTCGTTGAGCTCTTCCAGCGTGGTTCCGAACGTGACCGAGGCCGACCACTCGCCCCAGCGCGGCAGGTAGCCGTCGTCGAGCAGAATGTCGTCGAGACCGTGTTCGAGCAGATTTTCAGCCATCCACTCGGCTTCGGCCACCATCTCGTCGGCGTGAATCTCTTCGTAATAGACATTCCACGAGCCCCAGCCGCCGAGCGTCGGGCGATCGGAGGTGGCCGGGGGATGGGTAGCGGCCACATGTTCCCCATAAGCGTCAAGCGCTTCGCCCACATTGCCGAGGGTTACGAACAGGCCGTCGAGCTTTTTCCCGGCGCCGGGGGCCAGCGTTACCGCATCGCCGGTCACGCCCTGAATAATCTGCAGGTTGCCGTCGGGCGCCACGCCCAGGTAGGTCTTGAACACCGTACCGCCGTCGGCGCCGGCCATGACCCCATTGCCCTTCTCATCGGCCACGGCGCCCCACCACCACGAGGTGCCGGCGATTTCGGAAGGTGTTTCTTCATTGTCGCCGCCGTGGGCCACAATGGCGAAGGTATCGGCATCGGGCTGGGGCAGCGACCGGTCGGGCAGGGGCAGAAAGCCGGTGTAGTTCCAGCTCTGGTACCCGTTCTGCAGCATGCGATCGGCGCCTTTGACGGGGGGGCGCGTTCCCGCCCACATGAGACCGAGCAGCCGCGCGTCGCCGTCGCCGATATTCTCAACGACCACGCCACGGGCAACGCCGCCTTCGACCGATTCCCACGCGCCGGAAACAGCAAGCCCGGCGTCTGGGGGTCTGACCCAGGCCGGCGCGCCGTTCTCTTCGATGGCCGCCCAGAGCTCGAGGTCGAGCTCGCCGGAGCAAGCGCCCTCGCCACGCAGGCTGAGATCGAGCGAGGGAGCGCTGTTCAGACGCAGGGTGCAGGCGGTTTCGGTTTCGGTCGTGGCCGTCGAACAGGCGGCGGACGCCAACGTCATGGCAAGAAGAATAGGGGTTCGCATAGCGGCATATTGTATCACCAAGACAAGCGAGCCCCAATGTTCCTGCCGTTTGCGTCTCAACCGCCCGGGGGGGGACGGCGAGGCTGATTCCATTGTCAAGACCGGCACGGCGAACGGCGCCGTACAGGGCCATTGCAATTGCCGGGAATAACCGCGTTTGCGACAATGGGTAAAGATGCAGGAATCTTCTCTCGCCCCATCATTGATTGTAGCCGTACCGCAGCTGAGCGACCCGAACTTCGCCCGTACCGTGACCCTGGTGGTCGAGGCAAGCGAAGAAGGCGCGTTCGGTATCGTCATCAACCGCGTTTCGCCCATCAAGGTCGCAGACATCTGTGCCGAGCAGGAAATGACCTGCGTGCGCGACAAATTCGTTCACATCGGCGGCCCGGTCGAACAGGACCGCGCTTGGGTATTGCACCGCGGCGGCCCCCGCTCCGAGCATTCGCTCGAGATTGTGACGGGCGTCTGGCTTACGGCCACCTGGGAGGCTCTGGGGCAGCTTGCGCAGAGCGATGAGCAGTTCGAGGTTTACCTCGGCTATGCGGGTTGGGGCCCCGGGC
Organism: bacterium; assembly: GCA_041687475.1. GTDB lineage: Bacteria > J088 > JAWLBW01 > JAWLBW01 > JAWLBW01 > JAWLBW01. The sequence goes on along the minus strand of JAWLBW010000035.1, from coordinate 17,863 downwards.
AACTCGAGCGCGAGGTTACCGAGGGCACGTGGTTGCTGACAGAGGTAGAGAGCGGGATCCTGTTCGACACGGAAGGCGACGATATGTGGCGCAAGGTCATTTACGGCATGGGCCTCAATCCGGGTCAGATCGGCCAGGGCGGGGGCGGCGTTCATTGAGAGAGTGAGGCAGGGTCGAGCCGCACACCGTCGCGCAGCGCATGACTGCAACCATGGGGGGTGCGATGGAACAAGGGGAACTTTCCGAGAGTGCCATACGAAGCGGCCGCAGGCTGCTGCGTGACGTCCAGCGCGGCGTCGTTCACACGGTCATCGACGGCGTACTGCCGGCGCTGACGGCGTGGAAAGACGACCACCCATCGACCCACCACCACGACATTCCCTATCACGAGCACGAAGGCGTGGCCATGCACCTCGACGTGTACCGGCCCGACGCTCCGGGGCCGCATCCCGTGCTGGTCAGCTACCACGGCGGCGGGTGGATGTACGGCATTCGCGAGAATCTGCAGCGAGCCGGGCGGTACTTTGCCAGGCGCGGCTACGTCGTCTTCAACTGCTCGTATCGACTGGCGCCACGGTGGCAGCTTCCGGCCGGCATTCAGGATGCAGTCTGCGCCCTGCGCTGGGTGGCCGATCACGCGGCCGAGTATGACGGCGACCCCGAGCGCATCGGCGTGTGGGGCGACTCGGCGGGCGGCCATCTCTCGGCTATGATGGCCGTGGGCCAATGCAGCCCGCTGGCCGAGCCCGACTGTCGCTGCAACCCCTGCAATACGGTCGATGTATGCGCCGCCGTACACTATTACGGCGTGTTCGACTTTCAGCGCTTCGCCCGGTTGCACTTTCCCTTCGTACGCAGCATCATGCGCGGCGTGGCCGGCGAACGAGCAACCGACCGCACCTTTCTCGAAGCCATTTCACCCGAGCGGCTGGCGGGCAACGGCAAGGTACCGCCCACCCTGCTGCTCTGCGGCACGCTCGATCCGCTCCTGGGCGAAACCAAGCGGTACGCCCGCCGACTCGCGCGCGTCGGCGCCGATATCGACGTCGAAATCTACACCCGCGCCGTTCACGGTTTCGTCTATCTATGGTGGACGCGTGAGTTCGAGCACTCGTTGGAGCGCACCGTGCGGCATTTCGATCGGTATCTGAAGCACGTGCATTGACGTGCTGCACGGGCGGGCTCGTGCCGAACGGTCGGACGGGGGCCACGTGCTGCACGACCGTACGGTGGTGATAGGTGAAAGGTGATAGGTTGCGTGCCGAACGGTCGGACGGTTGTGGCCTGTGGCCGGTGGCCGGTTTCGTGCTGCACGGGTGTACGGTTCCTGAACGGAGCGCAGGAAATCCGTGGAGGAATCGGCCCCACGGCCCACCGTCTGGTAGCCCTTCGGCATGCCGAAGGGCCCCGTTCATCCGGTCATCACGAGAGCGTGCAGCACAAACGCGAAGCGGAGCAGCCGGACGGCTGCGATCCACACGTGCGGCCGTACAGCACGTATCCCTCGACCCGTCGTCTGCCTTCCCCCCTGGAAGGCGGCGCGAATCGATGCGGAACCTCGCGACCTCCCCATGTCCGCAGGTCTGACAGTCCGACAGTCCGAATGTCTGACAGTCTGAACGTCAGCCCCGTGCAGCAGCCTCGCCCCCCACCACACAATCTCTCCTCACCCGACGTGCAGACTTCCGACAAACCGCGTTGACACAGAGCGCCCAGCATGCTTTCGTAAATGGCAAACCGATATACGTTCATTGCCTGGGAAAGCCGGGTTCGACGCCCCCAGTGAGCGTAGCCACGAGTGGAGAAGGCAACATGTCGGCTGTCACGACCGCGCCAACCGGGCGCCCTCTTGCTGCATACCTGCGCCTGCTGACAGGTGTTTTCTTTTCAACCTTGCTGGTCGCCTGCAGTGCAGGCGACGCGAAGGATGACGGCGAAAAGCCGGCAACTCACCTTCCGAATGAGATTGTGGGCATGCTGCCTTCGCACGGCCCCGTGGGCTCGACCGTCGAAATTTATGTCGACCATTACGACGGGCTGCCCGAGGTGTACTTCGGCGACATCACAGCCGAGGCCAGATTGCTGAGCGCGCGAGTGCTCGAGGCCGTCGTTCCGGCAGGCTTCTCATTGGCGACCGTGTACCTTGCGGTCGACGGCATCGCCGCCCCCGTGGGCCGGTTCACCGCAACCTATGAAGATCGGTCGCCGTGGTCGGTTCTTGACGCGGGTGGCGGTCATGTCTGCGGTATCAAGGAAGACCACTCGCTGTGGTGCTGGGGCGACAACACCTCGGCACAGCTGGGCGTCAGAACGGCCGTCGACAAGAGTTATTTTCCGCTCACGGTTACCGGTAGCTGGAACGCCGTTTCGGTTCCAGGGTACCTGCTGGTCGGCAACACCTGCGCCCGAACCACCGACGGTGAAGTGTCATGCTGGGGCGACAACCTGCTCGGCCCCTTCGCGCTGAGTTACGGCGCACTGCTCGAGACCCCGACGAAACTACCCGGCAATTGGGACGAGGTTCAGCTCGGCGGTGGGCTGACATGCGGCACGCGCGACGGCGCACTGTATTGCTGGTCGCTTTTCGAACAGGCGCTGCACGAACCCGTTCTCGTCGACGGCGGCCCGTGGAGTGCCTACAGCGTGGGCTATGTACACGCCTGCGCCATCGATCAGGGCGGTTTGCTTTCCTGTTGGGGATTCAACGATCAGGGCCAGCTCGGCAATGGCAAAACCAGCGCCGTTCTTACCGCGACCCCGCAAAGCGTCGCGGGCGACGGAACGTGGCGGCAGGTAAGCACCGGCGGGTACGCGGCAAGCGATCCTATCGGCAGCACCTGTGCGATTTCCAGCGACGACGAGCTTTTCTGCTGGGGTGGAAACCCGAAAGGCCAGCTGGGCATTGCAGCCGCCGGCCCCGTAACAGCGCCCCACATCGTAGATAGCGGAAGCTGGTCGTCGGTCGACGTTTCGACCGACGGCGCATGCGGTTTGAAGACCGACGGAACTCTTTGGTGCTGGGGCAGAGGCCACCACGAAATGCACCGCATGGGCGACCTCTCCGACTGGGTTTCCGTGGCCTCGGCGCACGCACCCGCCGACGACACGCCGTTCAACCTTTCCGTCATCGGCGACGATGCGCTGTTTGCCTGCGGCCTTCGCGAAGACAAGTCGGCCTGGTGCGTCGCGCTCGACCGCAAGTCGGGTGAGAGTGCGGCATTTGAATTGAAGGAATTGGCCGTTTCCGGACGCATAGCGTTGTCGCCTCCGGTGTTTGAAGAGTAAGTTGCGGCGCCCACCCCCTTCCAACAGAAAACAGGAGTACGAATCATGACGGTCGGCACAGGCAGACAAACCCGGCGTGCGCTCTCGGCCAACCTGCACCTGCTCCTCGCCTTCCTGTTCCTCACAGTGCCGACGGCCTGTGTTTCCAGCAAGGATGTGGAGGAAAAGGCCTTAATGCCGTACGGCATTAAGGGGCTGGAGCCTGAACACGGCCCTGTGGGCTCGACGGTCATCATCAGGGCCGAACGCTTCGACGGGCTACCCGAGGTGTACTTCGGCAACATCAAGGCCGAGGCCCGACTGCTGAATTCCCAGGAGGTCGAAGCGGTTGTGCCCGAAGGATTTTCGGTGGCAAACGTTTACCTTTCGGCCGAAGACTCGGTCGCACAAGCAGGGCACTTCACGGCCACCTTTGAAGACAGGTCGCCATGGCTCGCCTTGAACGCCGGCGGACACCACGTCTGCGGCATCAAAAAAGATCACACACTCTGGTGTTGGGGCGAGAACTCCACCAGCCAGCTCGGCACCGGAGTTTTTCGCGATCCGAGCAGGATTCCCCTGCAGGTACCCGGAAGCTGGGACGACGTGTCGGTACCCGGATACATACTCTTCGGCAATACCTGCGCCCGAGCCACGAGCGGTGAAGTTTCGTGTTGGGGCAACAACATGACGGGCCCGTTTCCAAAGCACTATGGAGATCCCATTTCGAGACCGACCCTCTTGCCTGGCGATTGGGATGAAGTGCAGCTGGGCGGAAACCTGGCCTGCGGAGTTCGCGACGATCTTTTTTTCTGCTGGTCAGAGTCGCACGAAATGCTCGCCGAACCGATTCTTCTGGCTGATGAAGCATGGCAGTCGTACAGTACGGGCTACGTTCACGGATGCGGCATCGATCAGGCCCGAAAGCTCTTCTGCTGGGGCATGAACCATAGGGGCCAACTCGGTAACGGCGTGACGAGCGCCACAATCGCCCTGACCCCACAGCCCGTTTCCGGCGACATGACCTGGCGGCAGGTCAGTGCGGGGGGCTATATCTCGGGAAACACGCTTGTCGGAAGCACCTGCGCCGTGTCTACCGATGACGCTCTGTACTGCTGGGGAAGTAACGACCACGGCCAGCTGGGTCTTGATGTGCCGGGTATGGTTACCTCACCCGCACTGGTAACCGACTCGTGGGAGTCGGTCGACGTTTCGACGCATGGCGCCTGCGGCGTGAAAAAAGATGGTTCGCTATGGTGCTGGGGTAGAGGAAAGCATGAAATGGTTCGGATGGGCGACTTCAGCGACTGGCAGAACGTCACCACCCTTCGCAGCCTTGAACCGCTGATGTCGACCGACGACTCGCCCTTCAACAAATCGCTGTCTGCCTGCGGTATTCGCTCCGACGACACGGCCTGGTGCGTTGAAACCGACCCGAAAATCAAGAGGAGTTGGGCGCATGAGATTACCGAGCTGGCGGTGCCCGGTCCGTTTTTGATGGAGCCCCCCGCGTTGCAGCACGGCCGTCCTTGATGGAGAAAGTGGGTACAGGGAGAAGGGTCGGGACGTGCTTCACGGGCAGACGGGGTGATACGTACGAGGTGAAATTGGTGATACGTTTCGTGCAGTTCGGCCGGACGGTGGTGACCTGTGACCGGTGACCGGCTGCGTGCTGCACGGGTGTACGGTTCCTGAATGGAGCGCAGGAAATCCGTAGAGGAATCGGCCCCACGGCCCACCGTCTGGTAGCCCTTCGGCATGCCGAAGGGCCCCGTTCATCCGGTCATCCGGGAGATCGTGCAGCACGAACGCGAAGCGAAGCAGCCGGACGGCTGCGATCCCCCCGTGCAACCGTGCAGCACGTCGCCTGTGCCGAGCGTAGCGAGGTATCGGCCTTCCTCTGAAAGGCGGCGCAACGCGAGGCCGAACTTTCCCCTTCCCCAGGTCGCAGGGAGGCCAGGTCTGGCAGGGCTTCCTCGTCTGACAGTCTGAAAGTCTGACAGTCTGAAGGTCAGACCGTACCGCCCGCACTCCCCCTCACCAGCGCTCCCCACCTCACCCTCGAACGGCAACCACGTGCACCACGCGCGGTCCCTCCTAGATTCCCCCCTCGCCCCCGTGCTAAGCTGAATCTTTTGAACCGCTTACAGATTCAACATGGCCAGTATTCTCGACGAAGCCAAACGGCGCCGCACGTTCGCCATCATTTCCCACCCCGACGCCGGTAAAACCACGCTGACGGAAAAGATTCTGCTTTACAGCGAGGCAATTCACCTTGCCGGCGCGGTGAAGTCGAAACGGGCGGGCAAGAACGTGGTGTCGGACTTCGGCGCCATGGAGCGCGAGCGCGGCATTTCGATCAGTTCATCGGTCATGCAGTTCGACGTGGGCGGCCACGTCTTCAACCTGGTCGACACGCCGGGCCACAAGGATTTTTCCGAAGACACGTACCGGGCCCTGATGGCGGTAGACTCGGTCATCATGATCATCAACCACGTGCGCGGCGTCGAGCGGCAGACGCGCCGGCTTTTCGAAGCCTGTCAGAAACGTGGGCTGCCGGTCTTTACCTTCGTGAATAAGCTTGACCAGGCAGGTAACGACCCGCTGAGCGTGCTCGACAACATCGAGCAGGAGCTGGGCATTCTGACCTACCCGATTACCTGGCCCATCGGCAGCGGGCAGGATTTCAGGGGCGTGTACGATCGCCGCACCCGCTCGGTTCGCGTCTATGACAATGAACACCACGGGTCGAAGCAGTTGGAACACCAGACCTTTCCGCTCGACTCCGACGAGGCCAGACAGGCCCTGGGATCGCAGTGGGAAACGCTGCGCGATGAAGTGGAATTGTTCGAGGCAGCCGGGCAGGAGTGGGACGACGACGCCATCAATGGTGGAAAACTGACGCCCATTTACTTCGGCAGCGCACTCAACAACTTCGGTCTCGACCTGTTCTGGGATGCCTTTCGCCAGTCGGCCCCCGGTCCCCGCGTGGCCAACGACATCGAGGGAAGTCCGGTACCCTTGGACAACCCGTTCAGCGGGTTCGTGTTCAAGGTGCAGGCCAACATGGATTTGCGCCACCGCGACCGCATCGCCTTCGTGCGCGTATGTGCCGGGCGATACGAAGTGGGCGCGACGGCGAACCATCCCCGTACGGGTAAGCAGGTGCCGCTGCGCGAGCCGCTGGGCTTTCTGGGGCAGAGCCGCGAGCACCTCGAAGACGCCTATCCCGGCGACATCGTAGGCATTCTCGACAAGGGCACCCTGCAGGTCGGCGACACGGTGGCGGTCGACGGAACGGTGTACCCCGACCTGCCCCGCTTTCCGGCCGAATTCTTCGCGACGGTGCGCCCGGCCGACCCCACGCGCCGCAAGGCCTTCGTCGAAGGCATGGGCCAGCTGGGTCGCGAGGGCGTCATTCAGATTTACCACGACCCGCACGTAAACACGGCGGTTGCCTGGGTAGGGGTCGTCGGTCAGCTGCAGTTCGAAGTGCTGCTGAACCGTCTCGAGTTCGAATACAAGGTGAAGTCGGCCCTCGATCCGCTGGGTCATCAGGCCATTCACCGCGTGAAGGCTTCACCCGAGATTCTCGAGAAGATTGCCGGACGCGAGAATAAGCATCTGAAGAACGCCTTCGGCGAAGACATGGTGCTCTTCCGCTCGGCGTTCGAAGAACGCTATGCGATTGGCGAATATCCCGACGCCTTTCCCGATCTCAAGGATCGCCTGCCTACCTCGCGGGTGTGAAGCGGTCGGCCGTCGGCCGGCTTTGTTCCTGAAGGACGGGGAATTCAACAGGAGAGCGCGGGGGACGCAGAGGGGTTGCCGAAGCGTCACGTAGACGCCCTACCTGCGATCTTTTTTTCTTGTTCGTTTATCCCGAACGTACGGTTTCTGTCCGGGCGCCCTTTCCTACATATCGTATCGTTCGTTCAACCCGGACAGAATACAGGCAAGCCGGCATGCCCGCAAAGGCATCACGAGCGGCCCCCTCTCAGGCTCATCATTCGTCACATTTTGAGCTTGAAGGAAGGTTCCGTCTCGAGTCGCGTCGCCGAGCAGGGCGAGGCCGACGACGAGAGGCGCACCTAGGACACGGGCACTGGTTGGCAACAGCTTGAGCGGTCCCGTTCACGTTCATCCCGGTGCTCTGCGTTGTGCATGGTTTATGGTGCCCATCTCGTTGTCCGTGGCGCCCTGCGCCACCGGCAACTCGATGTGAAAGATGTGACGAATCCTTAGCCTCTCAGGGGGCAAGTGTGCAATGCCATTCGGCCGGGGGTTGGTCTGACAGTCTGAAGGTCTGAAGGTCTGAAGGTCACCCCTTCTCCCCATCACTCCATCTCCCCTTCAACGGAAAACCGGCCAACCGTGCACCCGTCAGCGTTCACGCCGTGAAGCCCGCCACAGATACGCCATCCACCCGGCGAAGAAAATGAACGAGAACGAAAACCACTGAATGGCATAGCTCATGTGGGGACCATCGTCGAGTTCGCGCAGGCCGATGGCCTTGGGAATCCACGCCTCGGTAACCGATTCGGTCATGACCAGCGCATAGGGCAGGAAGTCGGCTCCGGCGTACCCGGTCTCTTCTCTACGCAACGTCTCGGTCATTGCCCGGGGGTCGAGGCGCAGCCAATGCTGGGGTTCGGAAGTGTCGGGACGCGACGGGTAACCGTCGTCGGGCAGCACGTGAAGATAGCCCTGCAGACGAACGGTATCGGTCACGGGCGGGGGCGGTGAATTACGTTCTTTCTGGGGAACCCACCCCCTGTCTACCCAGAGATATTGCCCCGAATCGAGGCGGAAGGGATTCACGACACGCACGCCGCCTTCGCCGCTGTAGCTTCGATTGAGCAGCAGGAAGGTCGGTTCGGAAACGAAGGCGCCGTAGGCCGAGGCCAGGCGTTCGTTGAGGCGCTCGAGGTCGGCAGGAACCCCGGCAGGCAGGGTCACGGGCGGAAGTGAACGCCGCTCTTCCAGCAGGGCATTATACGCCCGACGCTGCGCCAGGCGGTCGAGTTGCCAGAAACCAAGGCTGATGGTGACGGCCACGGCCACGCCGACCAGCAGGGTGCCGAAGAGGTACCGCGGTTCACGAAGAAGTCGAAGCATCCGTACATTGTAGCGATCGCAGATCGCAGATCCCAGATCGCAAAGCACGAAGCGCATTCGCCTCTGTCTGTTGAACCGGTCGCTGTCGACTCTCTCCCCCTATCCCCCGCTGGCGGCACAGGAGCCGGTAATCAAGTGTCCGGCGCCCCCCTCGGGCAATAATCTGGTTTTCCATTTGGGATCTGCGATCTGGGATCTGGGATCTTTGAAAGTTCTCTTGACACGTTGTGTCGTCCGCGTTAAAGTAGAGCGCAGAGTATGTAGTACTACTCCACACTCCGCAACGCAGGGAACACAGTCATGGGAATTCTGACCGCACTCATCGGCAGCCTGGCCGGGCGCAAGCAGCGGCCCGTCGCCACCGTCACCAACGCACAGAAGCGCTCGCGCTACGACACCTTCACCAGCCGTGACGTAGGCCAGTACGCTCGCGTGACCGAGCTGCGGCGTGAAACCGACGATGCCGTTACGGTCTTTCTCGAACGTGTCGACGGTCAGCCCATCGCCTACCGCGCCGGCCAATTTCTCACCTTTGAACTCAATATAGACGGACAGGACCTGCGCCGCGCCTATTCGTTCTCGTCGTGTCCGACCGACGGGCGGCCGTGCATCACGGTGAAGCGCATTGAAGACGGCCGCGTCTCGACCTGGGTAAACGAGCGCCTGAGCGTGGGCGCCGAGCTCAAGGTCGGCCGTCCGAGCGGCGAGTTCGTGGTCGACGAGTCGGCCGTGGGAGACCGACACTACGTATTCATTGCCGGCGGCTCGGGCATCACGCCGCTCATGAGCCTCTCACGCGACATTCTCGGTCGCGAACCGGGCGCACGCATCGACCTGATATACGGAAACCGCGACCAGCAATCGATCATTTTCGCCGATAGCCTCGAGGCGCTGGCCGCCGAAAACGAACGGTTGACCGTGCACCACGTGCTCGAGAAGAAGCCCCCGAAGTTCAAGGGACACAAGGGATTCGTCAACCGCAAGGTACTCGAGAGCGTCGTCGGCGAACCGGGCGACAAGGTCTTTTATCTGTGCGGTCCGGCAGCCATGATGGAAAGCCTGGTCAAGGCTCTCAAGGATATGGGCGTGCCGTCGGAGCGCATCAAGACCGAACGTTTCGTTTCGCTGGCCACGCCCAACAAGGGTGAACATACCGCCGTTTACCCGATTACCTTCGCCGAGAGCGGCCGCACCGTGACGCCCGAGCCCGGCCAGACCTTGCTGGAAGCGGGCCTCGACGCCGGCATCGCCCTCGAATACAGCTGCACGATGGGCGGCTGCGGTGCCTGCAAGGTGCGGGTGACCAAGGGAACGCCGGTCATGGACGAACCCAACTGCCTGCTCGAAGAAGAAAAGAAGGACGGCTACGTGCTGGCCTGTGTCTGCTATGCCGACAGCGAACTCGAAGTAGAGGCCTGAGATGGCGACAACAGCGATAAAGTCGGGACGGCCCGCTCCCTACCGGATCAAGGATCTGGTCGAGAAAACGGGCATTACCAAGGAAACGATTCACTTTTATATTTCCGAGGGTCTTCTTCCCCGGGCGAAGAAGACCTCGCGCAACATGGCCTGGTACGGCGACGAACACATCGAACGTCTGCGCCAGATCAAGGAGCTGCAGGAAAAACAGTTTCTGCCGCTTAAAGCCATCAAGGCCGTGCTGAACGACGAGAAGGACTATCCCTTCACCCCCGAACAGCAGAAGCTCATCACGGCCATTCAGCGCAAGATGAACGCGGCCGAAGCGACGGCGCCCCAAACGGCGAAGCTCGACGAAATTGCGGCGCGCTACAAGATTACCGCCGAGGAAATCGCCGAGTTCGTCGACATCGGCATGCTCGAGGTCGACGCCGAACGTGGCGAGGTGCGGGCCGAAGACGAGGAAATTCTTCGCATCTGGGCCGACTTGCGCGACATCGGCTTCCGTCGCGATCGCGGCTTCACGCCCCGCGACGCCGAAATGTTTCTCGACATCATCGACGTGCTCTTCAACCAGGAAGTCGAACGCCTGACCCCGCGCGTCTCGGGCCTCGACGAAGACGAGGGCGAGCGTATGCTCATCGAAGGCGTCATGCGCGTGAACGAGCTTCTGGGCCATCTGCACCTGCGCAAAATCAAGAAATTCGTAACCGGTTTTTCGTCTGAAAACAGTGGAAGGTGAGACCAATCATGTTCAATACCGATAAGATCCTTCAGGGCGTGCCCGCAAACGTGCGCAACCGCATCGAGTCGGCGGTCGAAGCCGTCGGCATCGTTACCGAAACCAAGAATCCGCGCGTGCTCAAGAGCATGATTCCCTCGGCCGGACGCGGTTTCATTCTGCGCCAGGGCAAGACAGGCGAGCCCGTCAAGATGCGCTCGAACCATGAGGCGCATTTCGATTTCAACTACACCTCGGACTTTCCGGAAATGGCCGACCTGTACCGCCGGGCCAAGCTCGCGCAGTGGAACGGCGAAACCCAACTCGACTGGAAGACGAGCGTCGATCCCGACGACCCGCGCACCAAACTTCTGCCCGATGACTTCGTGCCACGCGCCAGCTTCGAAAACCTGGGCTATAAGCTCAGCGACAGGGAATTCAACCGCTTCAAGCAGGACCTGACCACGTGGATGCTGAGCCAGTTCCTGCACGGCGAGCAGGGCGCTCTTTTCGCCGCGGCCCAGGTTACCGAATCGGTGCCCTGGTTCGACGGCAAGTTCTACGGCTCGACGCAGGTGGTCGATGAAGGTCGGCACGTCGAGGTTTTCCATCGTTATCTCGAAACGAAAATGGAAAAGATGTATCAGGTGAACGACAACCTGTTCACCATCATCGACGCGCTCATGACCGACTCACGCTGGGACATGAAGTTTCTGGGCATGCAGATCATGATTGAAGGCCTCGCCCTCGGCGCGTTCGGCATGATGTACAAGCTGACGAAAGAACCGCTGCTCAAGGATCTGCTCAAGTACGTCATTCAGGACGAAGCCCGCCACGTTCACTACGGCGTGCTGGCGCTGCACCGTCACTTCAAGGAAAACCTCAGCGAAAAGGAACTGCGCGAACGTGAAGACTGGACCTTCGAGGTCGCCCTTCTCATGCGCAACCGCTTCATGGCGCATGAAGTGTACGAAGAGTGGTTCAGCGACGGCCGTTTGAGCCGTCGCCAATGGAACGAAATGGTGTATCAGGCCAAGGGGCTCGCCACCTTCCGCAAGACCATGTTCAACCGACTGGTGCCGAACCTCAAGTATATCGGCCTGCTGTCCGATCGTATGATGCCCCACTACGAAAAGGCGGGCATGCTGCAGTACCTGGACGGTCTCAACGCGAGCCAGTTGTCGGGCGACATGATGATTGCCGAGCTTGACCAGGAAGCCGGCAAACTCGAAACCGCCTGATTCGCGACATACCCCTCTTCCTGCAGGGCCGCCCGCAGAAATGCGAGCGGCCTTCTTCTTTCTCCGAGAACGACTGCCCTTCGACCAAACCAACCCCTGGGCCATTGTCCGAGCCCTCGCTGTTTCTCCGGCAAAAGTCGTGTGCTATCGTCGGAGTACACTGAACAACCGTTGGCCGACCACCGACAATGAATCGAACCCACGCAACCGGCGTTGCGAAACGCCGCGCGCGCTGGCGCCGCATCATACGACCTTTCAGCCACGCTCCACAGCGTCAGCCGCTGCCGACCTACAGCCAGATGGCCGCCATTCTCGAGAATGCGTGCGAAGCCGTCATTGCCGCCGATCTCGAAGGCCGCATTACCTATTGGAACCGGGCCGCTCAGTCGACCTACGGGTACCGAAGCGACGAAGTCGTCGGTCGTCATGCGACGCTGCTTTATCCCCGGGAACAACGCACTATCATTGCCGCGCTATTCGAGAGGCTCCGGCGGGGAGAATCGGTCAGGCAGTACGAATCGGTGCATCTGCGGCGCGACGGCACAGCCATACCCGTTCTGATGACGCTGTCGCCCATGCTCGATGAGGCGGGCAATGTCATCGGCGTCTCGGGCATCAACCTCGATATTACCGATCGTTGCCGGGCCGAAGGGGCTCTCCGTCGCAGCGAAGCCATGCTCTTCCGCGCGCAGCGCATCGCCCGGATCGGCACCTGGGAGTGGGACATTCGCAAGCATACGTTGACGTGGACCCCCGAAGTCAACCGGCTGTACGGATACCCCGAAGATTACCCGCGCGCGGGCACCTACAACCGGTGGCTGCGAAGAATTCACCCCGACGACCGGCAACGCGTGCACCGCGAAGTACAGAATGCCCTGCGTGGAAGAAGGGCAAGCAGCCTGGATTTTCGCATTCGCAAAGCCGATGGAAGCGCCTGTTGGGTACATGGCGAGGGCGAGGCCGTCTTCGAGGGGCGCAAGGCCGTTCGCTTCACCGGCACCATTCAGGACATCAGTGAGCGAAAACACTATGAAGAAGCGTTACGCGAAAGCGAAGCCCGCTACCGTGCCATGGTCGAAACGGCGCAGGAGGGGGTCTGGTTCGTCGACGCCAGGCAACGCACCAGCTTCATCAACCCGCGTATGGCTTCCATGCTCGGCTATCAAACCGACGAGGTTCTCGGACGTTCACTGTTCGATTTCTGCCTACCCGAAGATCTTGAAGCCGTACGGAACCGCCTCCAGATACAGCAGCAAGGGGTTCCGACAGAGTGGGAGCTTCGCTTCGTACGCTGCGACGGCTCACACCTGTGGGCCCATGGCCAGGCCAATGCGATCTTTTCGCCGACCGGCGAATACCTTGGCGCCCTTGCGATGGTGCAGGATATCGGCAGACGCAAGGAACGCGATGCGCAGCGGGCCAGAGAGGTTCAGGCCATTCAAGACGACCGGGCCTGGCTCGAAGCGGTCATCGAGCACTCGCCCATCGGTATCGCTCTGGTTCGCAAGGGTGAAAATCTTACGGTGCGGGGCAATCCGCGCCTGTCGGAACTGCTCGGCAGACCGATTCAGCCGGGGATGCCCTTTTCGCAGCTGGCCTCACTGCTTCGCGACGCCGCAGGAAACGAACAACCCCCCGAATCACTGGCCGTATCGGCGGCGCTGCAGGGCGAAACCAGGTTGAACGTCGAAAAGATGGTGATTCGCGACGACGACACGCGTATACCGGTGCTTGTGCACTGCGCCCCGATTCACCTCGAAGACGGCATGGTCAACGGCGCGATCATGATGGTCGAAGACATCAGCGTACGAAAGGACATCGAACGCATGCGGCAGGAATGGTCTACCCTCATTGCCCACGAGCTTCGTCAACCGGCCAGCAACATCATTCTTCGTACCCAGATTCTGCGGAAGATGGAGCGGGTAGACACCGACATCGTTCGCGAACACACCGACCAGGTGTTGTCGAGCGCCGCCCTCATTGAGCGCATGATCGACGACCTGCAGAACGTCTCACAACTCGAGTCGCAACGCCTCAAGCTGCAGCCGGAAACGATCGATCTCGTTTCGCAGGTGGGTCAGATAGTTCTGGCCGAACAACCGACCTGCCCCGATCGCCGCATTCGCGTCTTTTCGACGGTCAGACAAGCCCTGGTACACGTCGACGCCGTACGCATGCGGCAGGTCATCGGCAACCTGCTCAGCAATGCCTTCAAGTACGGATTTTCCGGTACCGATATTCTTGTCAGGCTACGGATAAGCGAGAACCAGATCTGCCTTTCCATCTGCAACCAGGGCCCCGGCATCAAGCCCGAAGACATGCCTCACCTTTTTCATCGCTTCTATCGCGCGGCCGATACCGCTAGAAAAACGGGCGGACTGGGCCTGGGGCTCTACATGGTGCGCGGCCTCGTCGAAGCTCATGGGGGAAGCGTGTGGGCCGAAAGCGAACCGGGCCGAACCACCACGTTCCACCTCGCCCTTCCGCAGGCGCAGCCGTCGCGCTGATTCGGTGGAAGGCGATGTTCAGCCGCGCACGGCGAGAACGAACAACGCGCTGCGGCTGTCGACGCCCAGTTTGTCGAAGATACGCTGTACGTGCTTGCTGACCGTGCCCGGACGGCAGAGCAGCTCCTGGGCGATGAGATCGGTGGTCAACCCGCGCAAGAGGTAGCTCGCGACCTCGAATTCCCTGGGCGAGAGGCGCTCACGCCAGCACTCCGGCGGCGCCGGAAAGCGCGGCCGTTCGCGCAGCGTGATGACGGTGGCGGGCGGCAGCCCCGGCCCCGGGCTTCCGGGTCGGAACACCGACACCACAAGGTCATCGGCCTCGTCTTGAAAGACCCGGCTACCGCTCTCGCCGCGTTCCAAGGTCTTGCGCAGCATGTCGTCGATCCGGGCGGGCAGGCCGGGGCGGCGTTGGTGCGGAAACCACCGGTCGAGCAGTTTTACGGCGGCAGCCGTGCGGAAAAGTTCGCGTCCGCCTTCGGAAAACGCGACAACCCCCTCGCCGGTCATGTTGAAGAGATGTTCGAGCAGATTGGCCTTCTCGCCGGCGCGTTCAAGCAGTGCGCAGGTACGAAGGGCCTCGCGAAGGACGGGTAACACATCGTTCAGGAGGGCCCTTTCGCGCGCACCGAATGCTTTGGTCTTGCCGCGGAAGACCGCAATGCCCCCGAGCCATTCGGCGTCGACGGGCAGGGCCACGGCCAGAGCGTGGCGCAGGTCAAGGCCCAGATCGCGGGCCCGGTGCACCATCGGGTTGGCTTCAAAGGTACGGCGCGAGACCATCTGCTCGTCGGTCATGACAACGCCGGGTCGGGCCAGTGTCGCGTCGCGCACGAAGTCGTGGGGGGCTATGGCCTCGTACTCACCGAACCACTGGTCGGGAAAGTTGACGGGAAACCAGCGCGCTTCAGGTACCGGACCCGACGAGTCGATGAGGGTGAATACGGCACGATCGGCGCCGAGCGCGGGCGTCAGCACATCGGGCGCGATCTCGGTGAGTTCACGGAAGGACCGTGCGGCCTGCAAACGTTCCTGCAGCTCGCGCACGAATCGGGTGGAACGCGAAGATGGGGCAGCGGGCGACGACACGCTGGATCATACCATGAGCGGGCGGATCAGTGCACGGCCAGCGGCCCAACAAGAAACGCGGAACTCGGAACGCGGAACGCGGAAAAAGGGAACCGGGGAAAAGGAAGATGGAAGAAGGAAGATGGAAGACGGAGGGAGATGCCGGTCGGACGGTTCCCTGCACGTGCCGCACGGCTCAGATTCCGCCTGCACTGCGTTCCGGCGGAATGACACGGGTGCAGTTATTTCCGTGGGGGTCGCAGGGGCCGGAGGCTTCCATCGCAAAGCGTTGACTAACGAGTGGCGTAGCGTTATGCTTCCTCAACGCAGGAGGTTGCCATGCGCTTCGCCTTGTTCCTTGCCCTTTTACTTGGTATCGGATGTGGAGCCGACGAACCGGGCCCCCGGGTGGTCACGACGCCCGTCTGGTCCGATATCGACTTGTCTTCCTTTGAAGACGCAGTCGACTACCAGTGGTCGGCGCTCATACCGGGAATCGAGTTGGATTACTGGGAAGTGCGCACCTGGGAACAACGCTCTTTCCACGCAACCTGGTATACGCTCGCCACCGGGGTTACGGACTTCACCACTTGGCGGAATGAGAGGGTCCCTCCGCCCGATGCGCCCAGCGGAGATGCGTGCCGGTTTTCCTACAGCGAAGATTTGCAATTGGTGCTCTGTAACTACCAGGTCCCCAGGGTTGATGTCGATTATCGGATGGGAACACCCTGCGAGGCGACATCGGATCACGAATGGTGCCTTCTCTCGCTCGAGGCCGTATTCACATGGGGCCAACCACAGGGGCTTCCCGGATCGACGGTGTGGTACCTGGCAGGCAATCATGGCGACCAAGTCTTCGCGTGGGGTCCGCAGAACATCGAGCAGTTTCTGGCCCCGCTGGATAATGCAGACGAACTCGACATGCTCGTCGGGTGGAAGGGTTACGGCATGACTCACTATCGACACGCCGCCGGCGGATACGAGGTAATTGCCTACCAAACGCGTTCGACCTGCCCCGTTGTACACGAGCGGTACCTGCTGTTCGTTTCTCTCGACGGCGCGATTACGGAAAAGCGCAGACACGAGTCCTATCGAAATGAGACCAGGTGCATCTCCATCTAGGGGAAACGCGGAACCAACAAAACGCGGAAGTCGGAACGCGGAACGCGGAAACAGACGCCGGATTCCGGTTCACCCGGTTCACAGCACGTGCTGCACGGCCCACCGGATTCCGGTTCACCCGTTTATCCGGTCTCCTACGCGTGCCGCACGGTCGCCGGCTCCGGTCCACTTACCACCCGGTTCCTGCACGCGATACACGGTCACCGGATTCCGGTTCACTGTCCACCCGGTTTCCTGCACGCGATACACGGTCCACCGGATTCCGGTTCACTGTCCACCGGTTCCTGCACGCGATACACGGTCCACCGGGTTCCGACTCACCCGTTTATCCGGTTTCCTGCACGTACCGCACGGCACAGATTCCGCCTGCACTGCGTTCCGGCGGAATGACACGGGCGCACTTAGTCACGTGGGGGTCGCAGGGGCCGGAGGCCCCTGCTCCACTGCTCTCACCGGCGCACCGTCATCCCTTCCGCAGCGTCAGCGGAGGAAGGGATCCGGCACCGGATGGCCGGGGTTAGCACAAATGCAATAGCCGTTATACTTTTTTCTTTTCTTTTACGCCCTTCCTGTGCTATCAAAGCCGCAGGAAAGGGGGCTTCAGTGCGAACGTACTACGTATACATACTCGCAAGCTGGAATCGCGTGCTCTATGTGGGAGTCACAAACGACCTAAGCAGGCGCATCATTGAACACAGGCGGGGGGAATCGGGCTTCACCGCCCGGTACAACGTCACGCGACTGGTTTACTGGGAAGAATTTGCTTATATCGAGGACGCCATTCGCCGAGAGAAACAGCTGAAGAAGTGGACACGTGCGGCAAAGGAAGCCCTCGTTATGTCCGTTAACCCCATGTGGAATGACAGAGCAGACCGTTTTTTGCGGTAGACGCACTCTTACCAGCCGGCCACCGGTTCCCATCACTTGCCGCACGGTCCACCGGATACTGGCCCACCGCTTCCCCGCACGTGCCGCACGGTCACCGGACTCCGATTCACCCGTTTAGCCGGTTTCCCGTAGTTACTGCACGGCACAGGTTCCGCCTGCACTGCGTTCCGGCGGAATGACACGGGCGCACTTAATCACGTGGGGGTCGCAGGGGCCGGAGGCCCCTGCTCCACTGCTCTCACCGGCGCACCGTCATCCCTTCCGCAGCGTCAGCGGAGGAAGGGATCTGGCACCGGATGGCCGGGATGTGCT
This sequence comes from bacterium, assembly GCA_041687475.1. Taxonomy (GTDB): domain Bacteria; phylum J088; class JAWLBW01; order JAWLBW01; family JAWLBW01; genus JAWLBW01. Next base: position 203 of record JAWLBW010000035.1, on the reverse strand, counting down.
CGGCTATCAAGTTCACCACGTGGAGGGGAGCTCACCGGTCGCCAGGCGAATCGCCCTCCGATCGGCTGGTTCCCTGCACGCGCCGCACGGTCGCCGGACTCCGGTCCACTTGCCACCCGGTTCCTCCACGCAATACACGGCCCACCGGATTCCGACTCACCCGTTTATCCGGTCTCCTACACGTACCGCACGGCGCAGATTCC
>JAWLBW010000034.1:0-22296 GCA_041687475.1 bacterium | reverse complement strand
GATCCGCGTATTACCCGTACGGGTCGAATTCTGCGGAAATTCTCGATAGACGAACTGCCCCAGTTGATCAACGTATTCACAGGCGACATGAGTCTGGTTGGTCCGCGACCGCCAATTCCGGCCGAGGTGGCGCGATATGAGCCCTGGCAGCGTCGGCGCCTCAGCGTGAAGCCGGGTATCACGTGCACGTGGCAGGTATCGGGGCGAAACGGCATCAACTTCGACGAGTGGATGAAGCTTGACCTCGACTACATCGACCGGTGGAGTCTGCACCTGGATATCAAGCTTCTGCTGAAAACGATACCCGCCGTGTTGCGCGGCACGGGCATGTAAGGGAGGCCACATGGAACGGATTCTCGTAACCGGCGGGGCCGGATTTATCGGCGCCAACTTCGTCATCGGGCAGCTGCGAAAGCCCGACACGGTCGTGGTCAATCTCGATGCGCTTACGTATGCCGGCAATCTCGACAACCTGCGCGACGTCGCCGACAGTCCGCGGCATGTATTCATTCAGGGAGACGTGTGCGACGCCGACCTGGTGAATACGTTGCTGACGACTCACCGGCCCTCGGCCATTATTCACTTTGCCGCCGAGTCCCACGTCGACCGCTCCATCGACGGGCCCGCACCCTTCATCGAAACCAACGTCGACGGAACCTTCACTCTTCTCGACTGCGCCCGGAGGTACTGGGAAGGGCTCGAAGGCGGTGAACGCGAGGCATTTCGGTTCGTTCACGTGTCGACCGATGAGGTATACGGTTCCCTTGGCGTCGAGGGATACTTTCACGAAGGGTCGCCCTACCGGCCCAATTCACCCTACGCGGCCTCGAAGGCGGCGTCGGATCACCTGGTGCAGGCGTGGAGTCGTACGTACGGTTTTCCCGCCATGATTACGCACTGCGGGAACAACTACGGTCCCTTCCAATTTCCCGAGAAGCTCATTCCGCACATGATCTCGCGCGCGCTCGAACGCCTGCCTCTTCCGATATACGGCGACGGAAGAAACGTGCGCGACTGGATTTACGTCGGCGACCACTGCACGGCCCTAGAGGCCGTGTGGAAACGCGGCCAGCCGGGTGAAACCTATAACATCGGTGCGGGGTGCGAGCTCGAGAACCTGGAACTCGTGCGTATGCTCTGCCGCATGCTCGACGAGCTGCAGCCGTCGACGTCGCCCTACGAAGAGCTTATCTCTTTCGTTCCCGACCGACCGGGGCACGATAGACGTTACGCCATCGATGCCGCCCGTGTTCGGGGCGAGCTCGGCTGGCAGCCGTCACTGTCATTTGAAGCGGGGTTGCGACGAACGATTGAGTGGTATCTGGGCAATGCCGCCTGGTGCGAGAGAATCACGGCGGGAACGTATCGACTGCAGCGCCTGGGGTTGCAGCAGGGAGTGAACTCATGAAGAGAAAAGGCATTATTCTGGCGGGGGGCTCGGGTACGCGCCTGCATCCGGTAACCATGACGGTAAGTAAACAGTTGATGCCGGTTTACGACAAGCCCATGATCTACTATCCGCTGACGACACTCATGCTGGCCGGCATCACCGAGATTCTCGTCATTACGACACCCGAGGAAACAGAGCGTTTTCAAGGTCTGCTGGGCGATGGGTCGCAGTGGGGCATCGAGTTGTCGTATGCCGTACAGACGGCGCCGCGGGGCCTGGCCGACGCCTTTCTAGTAGGCGAATCCTTTCTGGCGGGGGCGCCGGCCGCGCTGATTCTCGGCGACAACATCTTCTACGGCGACGGTCTGGGACGCATGGTTCAGGAGGCGAACGACAGCACGAACGGGGCCACCGTTTTCGCCTATCACGTCAAGGAACCCCGGCATTTCGGCGTCGTAGAAGTCGATGCGTCGGGGCGGGCGTTGAGCATCGACGAGAAGCCGCTCGAGCCCAAGTCTTCCTTTGCTGTGACCGGGCTCTATTTTTTCGACGGTAACGTGGTCGAGGTGGCGAAACAGGTTCGTCCCTCGGCAAGGGGTGAACTGGAGATCACCGCGGTCATTGAAGCCTACCTTAAACTGCGATGCTTGCGGGTGGTGACTCTCGGGCGGGGAATGGCCTGGCTCGATACCGGCACGCATGATGCCTTGCTCGATGCCGGTAACTTCGTGGCCACGCTCGAGCGCCGCCAGGGCCTCAAGGTCGCGTGTCCCGAAGAGGTGGCCTTTCGCATGGGGCTTATCTCCGTCGACCAGCTGGAGCGTAGCGCGCACCGCCTGCGTAAAACCGGCTATGGAGCCTACCTGATGCGCCTGGTCGAAGAGTACAGGGCCATCGAGAAGGAGGAACGTTTATGCGCGTGAGGGAGAATTTTCTCGTCTTCGGCGCGCCGGCAATCGGCGAAGACGAAATTGCCGAAGTCGTCGACACTTTGCGATCAGGCTGGCTCGGAACGGGACCGAAAACGAAGCGCTTCGAGCAGGACTTCGCGGCCTACAAAGGCGCACCGGCGGCTCTTGCGCTGAACTCGGCGACGGCGGGCCTTCATCTGGCCTGTCGAAGCCTCGACCTGCAACCGGGCGATGAGGTCATTACCACGGCCATGACCTTCTGCGCCACGGTCAACGCCATCATTCACGCCGGGGGAACGCCTGTCCTGGCCGACATTGACCCGGTGACCGGAAACTTCGACCCGATTGATGTCGAGCGCCGAATCACGTCACGAACACGGGCCATCATCGCCGTACATTTCGCTGGACGGGCCTGCGATATGGCTTCACTCTGCGACCTTTCATTCCGCTACGACCTTGCCCTGATTGAAGACTGCGCCCATGCGGTCGAAACCGAGCTTGATGGACGAAAGGCCGGTACTTTCGGCGACCTGGCCGTATTCAGCTTCTACTCGACCAAGAATGTCGTGACCGGCGAGGGGGGAATGGTCATCGCGAAGGATGAACGGGTGCTCGAACGCATTCGCGTTCTTTCGCTGCACGGTATGAGTCGCGACGCCTGGAAGCGCTTTTCGGCCGAAGGGTTCAAGCATTATTCGGTAGAAGAGGCCGGTTTCAAATACAACATGACCGACATGCAGGCTGCCTTGGGCATTCATCAGCTGGCGCGTGTCGAAGAAAACTGGAAGCGACGCGACGACATCTGGCGGCAGTATCAGAAAGCCTTCGCCGACCTTCCGGTCGGCTTACCGGCCGCCGACGAAGAAAGCCAAAGACACGCCCGCCATCTTTATCAGCTGCGCATAGACCGCGCCCGCTGCGGCATTGAGCGCGACGGCTTCCTGAATGCTCTTACCGAGCGCAGGATCGGTGCGGGGGTTCATTACCTGGCCATTCCGGAGCATCCGTATTATCGACGTACCTTCGGGTGGGATCCGTCGGAATGGCCCCATGCCTTGCGGTTCGGGCGAGAAACCTTGAGTCTGCCCATTTCGCCCGGCATGACCAATCAAGACGTGGAAGACGTCGTGGAAGCGGTGCACGACGTCATGGCCGAGGCCCGCAAGGGGGGCGTGGCCGATGCTGCATGACGCTTATCCGAACACGGCAGGTCCGGCATTCGGGCAAGACCAACCGGTGCGTGTCCTGCACAGTCACCCCGTCTGGCTGCCGCTTACCCAGACGTGGATGCACAACCAGGTACGCTTTCTGCCGTCGGCCTTCGAAAACCACGTGCTCTGCGACGAGACCGAGAATCTCGATCTTTTTCCCGTTGCCCGGATTCATTCTGCCGAGAGCCTGCCCCGACCGCTGAGACGGATCGAGCGATGGGCACGCAAGACACGTCGAATACCGCGCGCTACGTTTCCCCACGCGGTGGCGAGACGTTGGCGGCCGGCCATCGTTCATTCCCATTTCGGGCATAACGGCTGGGTCGATATGCCGTTCGTTCGGGCGGTGGGCAGTCGCCACGTGGTCACCTTCTATGGGGGCGACCTTGATCTTCTTCCGCGGAAGAAGCCCTGGTGGCGTAGCCGGTTCCGTTCGTTGCTCGCCCATGTCGACGCAGTTTTCTGCGAGGGGCCGTTCATGGCCGCCAGGGTAGTCGATCTCGGGTGTCGACCCGACAAGGTGTACGTGCAGCATCTGGGGGTCGACCTGAACCGACTTGCTTTCACCCCGCGCACGTGGAAACCGGGTCAGCCTTTGCGAATTCTGGTCGCGGCATCCTTTCGCGAGAAGAAGGGCCTGCCCTATGCCCTCGAAGCCATTCGAGGGCTCGACACACCGAACGAGATTCAGGTCACCATTGTGGGCGATGCGGGCCGCGATAAGGCTTCGCAGGCAGAAAAGAAGCGGATTCTCGCGCTCGTACGCGCAATGGGCAGTCGGGTTGCCGTGACCATGAAGGGTTACCTTGCCCCTGAAGTGTTAGGGCGGGTGGCACGCGAGCATCATCTTTTCATGCAGCCGAGCCTGGTCGCCTCCGACGGTGACACCGAAGGGGGGGCCCCGGTTGCGATTCTCGAAATGGCGGCCATGGGGCTTATGGTTGTCGCTACGACTCACTGCGACATTCCCGAATTATTGGCGCCTTCATCGCATCACCTTCTGGCACGCGAGCGCGATGTTGACGGACTTACGAAGGCGCTCCGGTGGTTGCTCGAAAACCCGGGGGCCTGGGCGGCCGTTCGCCGGGCAAACCGTGAACATATCGAGGCCGAATTCGACGCCCTCGTACAGGGAGAGCGTCTGGGACGGCTGTACGAGCGTGTCCTGGGCGAGGGTAGGGAGAACGCAGTGCCGGCTTCCGGTTGATGTGAAAGTCCTGTTGTCCCGGATGATCGAAGAGCCCCGCGGACCGTGAGTCCCCGGGGCCTTTTCATACCCGGGGTTGCGTCGGTACTTCCTGAGGCGTGTGCCTGCGAGCGGTGGCCACCTGCCAGATCTGGCGCAGCTGTTCGCGGTCGAAGACCTGCAGAAGGAACAGATAGAGCAGTGCACCCGAGACGATGCCCCCGGCCAACAACCAGTGGTTCTCGAGCGTGAGCAGGGTCGTGGCGCCATATACCAGAAGGGCCATGAGTAAACTCGCAGCGAAGGGAGCGGCCAACGGCTTGAAGAACTCCCGCCACCGCAACCCCACGAGCCGGAAGGGAATGGCGAACGAGGGGTAGGCACAGAGAAGGTTTGCGGCCGCGTACGCGACGGCCACACCAATGATTCCCCAAGGCAGCCCGAGGGCGAAGGCGCCGATGGTGACCGCGCAGTAAACGATATGCCAGACGAACATGATGTCGGTGCGGCCCTTGGTCTGAAAGATCATGGCGGTGGTCGAGCCTACCGCCTGCGACATGCCGATGGGGGCCAGAATGAGCAGCAGGGTGGCAACCGGTTCCCAGCCTTCGCCCAGAACGACCTCGACGAAAGGTTCGTGCAGGGCCATGACGCCCGCCATCAGGGGAAAAGTCACCATGGCGATGGCGCCGGCCACACGCAGATAAGCGGCGCGAAAGCGGGCGTCGTCATTCTGGAACCGCGCATAGACGGGAAACAGCACCCGGCCGACCACATGCGACACCGCTTCGAGGGGGTATAGCATGATGCGATAGGCGATCGTGTAGAAGCCCAGGGCTTCGCTGCCGAGAAAACGGCCGATGAGCAGTTTGTCGGCATTGCGCCAGACGAAGAACACCACCTGTGAGCCGGTCAGATTCAGGCTGTAGCCGGCAATGGATCGCACGCTTTGCCAGTCGAAGAGAAGGCGGGGACGCCAGCGCCCGGCCACCCACAGAAAGACCGTCTGCGACGTCTGGAGCGTGATGATCTGGGCGACCAGACTCCACGCCCCGAACCCCAGAACGGCGAAGGCGATGCCCGTAGCCGAACCGATAATGGCCGCAGCCAGTTCCAGCCGTGCCAGAATCTCGAAGGCCAGTCTGCGCTCGAGAAGTGCCTGCTGCAGAATGCTCGAGCTTGCGATGACGAAGGTAATCGACAGAACGCGCAGAATGTCCGTGAGGGCCGGCTCATGGAAGAAGGCGGCGATAAGGGGGGCGGCCAGGGCAACGGCGGCGGCGACGAGGAGCCCGAAACTCAGATTGACCCAGAAGACCGAGCTGAGAAGCGAGTCGCTCGGGTTTTCTTTGTGAATGACGGCGGTGCTTGTGCCCAGATCGCGAAAGATGAGAGCGAAGTCGATGATGACCGCAGCCATGCCGATGATGCCGAAATCACCGGCCACAAGCAAATGGGCGAGAATGGCCGTAGTTACCACCTGCGTTAACCGCCGGGCAAGTTGCGCAACGGCCATCCACCGAACGCCGTTGCCGGCGGCCTTTCCCATGCTTCCCATGTCTTCCCCCCTTACTTGAACGATCAGGCCGCCGCTTTGAGAACACTTTCAGCCCTTCGGCGTCGGATACCGGCCATGGCACGTTCGGCCAAGCGGTGGCTGGGGCTCTGGTTTCGCACCTGAAAGCAGGGAACCGGGTCGGCGCCGAGACGCTGCTTGAACTGGTCGACGCCCGAATGGCCGCCACTGGGGTTGAGGTCATACCACCGATAACCCCGCTTCCGGTAGTCAAGAATCTGATTCAGATACATGTATTCGTACGGGCGCATGCCCAGATCGGCCGTTCTGGCTACAGCCGCCCAGCATACAGCGTGGGTGTTGTGAGAAAGCATGAGATTGCCGCAGACCATGCGGCCATCGGGGTGGAAAACGCCCCAGTATTCACTTCCGTCGAGCGAAAAGAGGCGCCTGAAGGCCTCGATGGGGTAAAAGGAACTTCCGCCGCCCCAGCGGCGCTGGCAGTCGAGGTATAGTTCGTAGAACTCGTCGAGGTCGGAAGCTTCGATGCGTCGTTGATGAAGGCCGTGCTTTTCGGCAGTGCGCACCTTTCGCAGTACGGTAGCCTTGTGCCGACGCCAGCGTTGTTCGAGGCTTTGCTCCTCTTCTCCGAGATCGAACATCCACGTTCGAGTGCCCGTCGTGGTAGAAACGAGAGAGCGCTGCCCGTAGTCAAGCGGGTTCATCAGCCATTCGAGATCGCTTTGGGTACGCAGGTAGCTCACGAGGGAGCGGGCATGTCCGTGATGCAATTCGCATTGGGAAATCCAGCCGCCGTACGTGCCTTCGACCGATGACTCGTAAACGTTGATAGCGCCCAGGAAGCGGCGCGAGAGCACCATGGGCACCACGGCTGTGGCGCCGTCGCTGAATGTCAGGTGGCGGGCTGCCGGTGTTCGGCGGCCGCCCGAAATATCGCTCCATAATTCAGCCCACGCGCGTGCGTGGAAAAAGGTCGCAAACGGACTTCCGGAATGAGCGTTGTCCCATTCCTCGGCCGCTGCGTGACGGACCTGATCGATCTCGACCCTCATCATCCAACCTCCCTTTCGGTTCCCACCATCGTTCGTAGGCCTTGCACCAGACGATAACTCATCGAGGGGCGACGAATGATGCGTAGGGGAAGGCTCTCAGCCCCCAATTTCTCCTTGTATCGGTCAATGCCGGGTCGATTGCCGCTGGGGTGCAAATCGTACCAATGGTAGCCGGCATCGCGATACCGGTTGATGAGCCATACCTGCAGGGCCTCGCCGGCGTGTCGTTCGTATGCCCTGTCGAAAGCCACGCTGAACCAGCCGGCAATGTGGTGCTTGCTACGCATGACCGCTGCCGCGCAGAGTAAACCTTTATCGTCGAAGGCACCGATGAAATCGCATCGGGGCAGGCCGTGAAGCAAGGGAATCATACGTGGGTGAAAAACCTGTTTACGGTCGTTCCACCGTCGCTGATTTTCCTGGTATGCCTCTGCGAGCATGGAATGGTCGTCTTCGGTCACCTGGCGAAAGGCGACTCCTGACCGTTGCAGCGCTCGCAGGTAGCGGGCGGCACGACCGCTGATCGAGACGTTCTCGCTGTCGAGGTGCATGGCGCGGGTGTGGGTCGCTTCTCCGAGAACATCCTGCCCCTGTTCTGGGGCATAGGGATTGGTCATCCACACGAGGTTGGGAATGGCCAGCATGTGGTCGCGCAGCAGGGCGTGATGATTTTCGGTGAGCGCGTCGAGGGAAATCCAGCCGCCGTAGGTGTTGTAGGGGCCCGATTCATGAATCTGATGCAGGCCTCGGGTATGGAGCGTTCGTGTCAGCGGTATGAGCGCCCGGGCCCCGTCCGAAAATAACACCAATTCGGGAACCGGCTTGTGTTTCTCCGGCGCGTACGCTTGCCAGAGTTCGGCCCAGTGGCGCGAGTGATAATAGGTGGCGTAATCGCATTCCTGCCAGATGGTGTCCCACTCTTGCGTCGACGGCTTTTTGATCGACTGTATGGACAGGCTCATAGGCTTTCCCCCGATATATGTGGATACGCCAACCGGTAAGAGCGCAGCGGTTGCTTCTCAAGCCATCGTAGCATGGCCCCCCTTTCTACCTTGCCCCACTTTGTGTGGGGGTATACGCGGCTTGCATCCCTGCCGACATAGGGCGCGCCGCGGGTCAACCTGTGTTTAGGAAGAGACGCTGAAGGGCGAGGGAACAATGCAGAGCGCACGCCGCAACCACACCGATCCAGCGGTCATGGCTTGCTGCCCATCGGGGCGGTTTCTGCTTCAATGAAAGACATGACTACGGCACTCATAGCAGGAGCAAGCGGGCTCATCGGCGGGCACCTTCTCGACATGCTTCTCAAGGGCGATCGGTATGAACGGGTTCGCGCGGTCGTGCGGCGGCCGCTCGGCGTCTCGCACCCCAGGCTTGAACAGGTACAGGTCGACTGGACCAGGCTCGGTGACGCAGGCGACAGGCTGAAGGCCGACGACGTATTCTGCGCGCTGGGCACGACCATGAAACAGGCAGGGTCGAAGGAAGCCTTCCGCAGGGTCGACCACGACTATCCCTTGGCGCTGGCCGAGGCGACCCGTCGGCTTGGCGCCGAGAGTTTCTCGCTTGTCACGGCCATCGGTTCCGACCCCGGGGCGTCTATCTTCTATTACCGCGTGAAGGGCGAGGTCGAAGAGGCAGTAAAGGGGGTGGGATTTGCGCGCACGCACATCTTCCGCCCGGCCATGCTGCTGGGCGAACGTTCCGAGAATCGGCCGGGCGAGCGGGTAGGCAGCTTTCTGCTCAGGGTGGCCACGCCGGTTATGGTGGGACCGCTGCGCAAGGTAAGGCCGGTCGAAGCCCGTGACGTCGCGGCATGTATGTATGGCGCGGCCGCCGACGCAGGGACCGGTGTGCGGGTGTTCGAGAATGACGAGATTCGGCGGGCAGCCGGAAAGCGCTGAGTTGGAAGGTACTTTCCTTTTCGAGGGGAAGGGATTTTGCTCGCGAGGTTCAGTCTGCGCTTGACATCCCTGTTCCCGCTTCCTCCGTCGTTCCCTTTCTTTCTTTTGCGTTCCTGCTGCAGTCCGCCTATTCAGCGCCGGGAAACTGAAGGGGAACGATGCGGAAAACGCCGCTTGCCCTGGCTATGCGCTTTTCTCCCACCCGGAAATAGCAGTTTGCGAACGCCATGCTGCGCCCCGTTTTCTGAATATCGACGTCAATCTCCATCCAGTCGCCGATGCGCGCCAGGCTCACGTAATCGACCGTCAGACTGGCGGTGACCACGGGGGTGAGTTCGGGGCCTGCAAACGAGATGTTGTAAGCGAGCGCAATGTCGGCCAGGCTGCTGAAGACGCCGCCGTGCACGGTTCCCCGTGTATTGCAGTGCTTTTCGGCGGTCTGCAGGCCCAGTACGAGACCCTGACCGGTTCGCTTGAAGTAGATGGGGCCGATGAGGTCGGCGAAGTTGCTGCGGGGCTGCAGCGGCTCGAATTCCGGAGGCGGCTGGTGCATAAATGCTTCTCGTTCACGTAGGAAACCGAAGGGACAGAGAGGTCGAAGTTCGGTTACCGGAGGCAACTGGACAAAGCCATATCTTGCCACATGGGCGACTTCATGAACAGTGCGCCTATCCGAAGCGGGCGAACGGTTGCAGGTGGCCGGGTTTTCCAAGTACCCTGTCGTGCATGTACGATGCCATGCGCCTGCTTCTGCTTGCTTTCTGTCTGCTTGCCGTCATGCCTCGGGCTGCCCGGGCCGAGAACACGATTCGCAAGGACACCTTCAACTTCGGACACCAGCTGGGCTATCTATATTCGCGCATGGACGATGCCTACTTCGCGCCGGGCGGCACGTGGTATCTGGAAACCGGCGTATCGGCCTATTACACGGCTGAAATGCCGCTGGTGACCAACCCGGCGTGGAAGGAACGCCTTCTTCTGCAGGCTCCCTTTGAAATCGGGTATTCACCAGCCGACAGCATCGACGTGCGTGCCGAGAGCGACTTCGTGGCCGAGTTTCCCTATCGCGACCGACACAGCGTCGGCGGCAACTCGCCGCGGTTTCGCACGCGCATTCGCCTGCTGCGCGAAGGCGAGACCGCGCCGGCGCTGGCCTTTACCGTCGGCGTGAAGTTTTCGAGCGCCAAGCCCTACAACATCTGGGACGGCAACCTGAACTACGAAGACTCGAACGGTCTTGCCGGCGTCGGCACGGGCGTGACCGACTACTTCATGCTCTTCACCGCTTCGAAGCAACTGGGGGAAGGGGTCTGGAGCCATGCCCGCGTGGGGCTGGCGCCCGTCGGCGACCCCACCGCGTTCGAACGAGGTTCATCGCAGGCCGACCAGATTCCCTACGGCCTGTCGTTCGACTGGCTTCCCCTCGATAAGTGGGGATTCACGGCCGAGGTGGCCGGCATGTGGGGCGCCATTACCACGACCAATCTCGATCACTACAGCGTGGCCCGGCTGCAGGTGCACCGACTCTTTGACCGGACCCGCGTGTACCTGAACGTCGAACGCGGGCTTACCCGGGAATCGGACGACTGGGTGGTGGCCTTACGCACCCGCTTTTACTTCGGACAGGAAGAAGCAGGCACGGTACAACCTTACCCGCTTTACTGACGTCCGACACGATACGGATAAAGTCTCCGCCGTCGAACAACGCGTAGCCGAGGCAACCCTTCGAGACAGAATCGGCTTGAGGATTGAGGATTAAGGATCTGAGCATTCGTCACAAATTCGAGCATAGAGCAAGGCTCCGTCTCGAGTCGCGTCGCAGAGCAGAGCGAGGCCGACGACGAGAGGCGAACGTATGTAACGATGCACTTATGGACAGCTAAACGGTTTCGTTCAGGTCTCCCGAAGCTCTTCGGTAATACGGGCTATCGTGCCCATCTCGTCGTCCGTGGCGCCCTGCGCCACCGGCGACTCGATGTGGAAGTATTTCGTCAGATGTGATGAATCATTAGACTACGGATTGTGGATTGCCTGCGGATTAAGGATTCTCGTCAACGACGAGCCGCTGCATGCAGGCTCGCAGGCGATCCGGAATCGAGACGGGCCGTTGGGCTTCCCGGTCGACGAATACGTGCACGAAGTGTCCGGTGGCGGCCGGCTCATCGTCTTCCTTGCGGAAAAGCCCTATCTCATATCGCACCGATGAATTACCCAGCTTCCCTACCCGCAAACCTGCATCGACGATTTCAGGAAAGGCGAGCGACTTGTGGAAGCGGCAGAAGGTTTCGACGGCAAGCCCGATGATTGCGCCCCCGTGTATGTCGAGACCGCCTTCGCGAATCAGGTATTCGTTGATGACGGTGTCGAAATACGAGTAATAGGTCACATTGTTGACGTGGCCGTAGACGTCGTTGTCCATCCACCGGGTGGGAATGGCCAGGAAATGCGGGTAGTTCTTTCGGCTTTCCATGGGCGAGGTTCCTGCTGCACGTAGCGTCCGGGAAGCGGGCATGCCTTGTTCCGCTGGCCACCAACGTGGAATGACGGATTACGGAACGAGAATCCGGCGCACGGTCCGGCCCGCGGCCAGTTCGTCGAAGGCGGCGTTCAAGCCGTCGAAGTCGACATGGCCGCTCATGAGCCTGTCGACCGGAAGCTTGCCCGCCTGGAAAAGGGCGATATAGCGGGGAATGTCGCGCACCGGCACGCACGAGCCGATGTAGCTTCCCTTGACGGTGCGCTCTTCGGCCACGAGGTTCACGTGCTGCACGGGCCAGGTCTGCGAGGGATGCGACAAACCGGCCGTGACGGTGGTGCCGCCGCGGCGCGTCGCCTTGTAGGCAAGGTCCATGGCCGCGACCGCGCCGGCCATTTCGAAGGCGTAGTCGACCCCGCCGCCGGTCAGTTCCTTGATTTCCTGCGCGGCGTCGGGCGAGGCGGCGTTCACGACGTGGGTCGCGCCGAGCGCCTTTGCGCGTTCGAGTTTTTCGGTATGCACGTCGACGGCAACGATATGCGAAGCACCTGCCGCGGCGGCGCCCAGAAGGGCATTCAGGCCGACGCCGCCCAGACCGATGACCGCAACCGAAGTACCCGGTTGCACGCCGGCCGTGTTCACCACCGCGCCTACGCCGGTGAGCACGGAGCAGCCGAACAGCGCCGCCTGATCGAACGGCAACGAAGCATCGACCTTGACCAGCGAGCGTCGCGATACGACCGCGTACTCGGAAAAGGCCGAGACGCCGAGGTGGTGGTGAATCTCACCTTCCCCCAGACGTATCCGTCGCTCGCCCGAAAGCAGGGTGCCCGCGGTATTGGCAACGGCGCCGGGTTCGCAGAGGGCCGGCCGCCCTTCCATGCAGGGTACGCAGCCGCCGCAGCTGGGCACGAAAACCATGACCACGTGATCGCCGGCGCGAAGGTCGCGCACGTTCTTGCCGACCTCGACGACCTCGCCGGCGGCTTCATGCCCGAGCGCCATGGGCGTAGGGCGCGGTCGATCGCCGTTGATGACCGACAGGTCGGAGTGGCACAGGCCTGCCGCCCTGATGTGAACGACGACTTCGTCGTCGCCGGGCGGTGCAAGCTCGACCTCTTCAACGACGAGGGGGCGACTTTCGGCGTATGGCGCGGGGGCGCCCATGGCGTGCAGAACGGCTGCGCGGGTTTTCATGGGTCTCCGATGCGTTGGACCGCTGTGCGTCCGGTAGGTATTGCGCTGTATTCTAACAGAGAGGGGGTAAACGGTCACGCGCCTGCCATAGCCGTTCCCGGGGCGCCGAGGGCTCGATACCGCCGACACGAGGCGCCTGGCGTAGGCTGGCAACGGGAGAAGCGATATGCGACGGACACCCTGCGACGTATTGAACGACCATCTCGCGCTGGCCCTGGAGAATCGATGGCAGGAAGACCTGGCGCGTAACTTCGGCGACGATATCGTCTTGTTGACGGGATATGGCGTCTTTCAGGGCAGGCAGGGCCTCGAAGCCAAGGTCAAACTCCTTGCGCAGCATTTACCCCACGGACGCTATGTTTATCGGAACCTGCTGTGCCAGGGAGAGATGGGCTTTCTCGAGTGGACCGGCGAGGGAGACGACGGCTGGTATGTCGACGACGGCGCCGACTCGTACCTCATACGCGACGACCGCATTCGTATGATGACCATACACTACACGGTCAAGCGCCACCGGGCCGCCTCGTGACGGATATCGGCCCGAGCGGGTCGACGTCTCTCAAACACCGAGCGGCTGGGGAAGACTCGCGCGGGCGAACCGCTCACGAGCCCATGCCTGGGCTTCTTCAAGGGTGGCCACGATTTTGTGCTCGTCGGGGGGCGGTTGAAAGGTCAGAACGCCCCGCAGAACGGTTCGCATCATGATGCTGCCCACCACGAAGACCGTACCGAGCGAGTACTCGCGAATAACCGCCTGATTGCGGCGGATGTATTCGGCCTGGAGGTTCATCTGGCGGGGCGATGGAGTGCCGCTTCCAGAGGCTACCTCAATGATGGACAGCCAGGGCTGACGGCGAGCGAGAATCTCGTCGATTCGTTCGAGATGGGCGGCCATTTCGTCGTCGGTGGTGGCGCCTTCCCAGCGAATGGTGACGACGGGCCACCGACTATCATCGAGCGCGATTGACATGGCGAACTCCAACTTGGCTCTCAGTCGTTGTAACCTCTTTTCCCGGCGAGCGCAATACAGGCAGCAGGCCGGCCGGCCACGAATGCCTGCTTGCGTGTCGCGAGGACCCGATAGGTTGTCGACGGCGAGGAAAGGGTGCGGAAGGCGGTTCAGAATTGTCTGTCGGCTGCGATCAGGTAAAAGTAGGGCCGGTTGTCGCCATCGGGGTGGTTGAGGGGAACGGCGCCGCCGAGCCCCAATGATATGGGAAAGAAGTAGCCGAGGGTGAAGTCGAGGTAGACTTCGGCCCCCGCCGAGGCGAGAAAGTCGGGGCGGTCGCTCCAGGCCGAGCCCACGTCGGCAAAAACCGCGCCATGGAATTGGTCGAGCAGGAAGGGCAGGGTGCCCCAGAACGGCACGCCCCGCTTGACCAGACCGAGGGGAAAGCGATACTCGAGCGAAGCCTTGGCCAGATGATTGCCGTCCTGCGTGCGCTCTGCGAACCCACGCAGGGGCACGACGCCGATATCGGCCAGGGTCAGACGTGGCGTCGCGCCGCCGACGGAGAAGGGGCCGGCGAAACCCGACGATGTGGCCATGCCGCCCAGCGCCTGCCCGGCAAGCACATGCCGCCCGCCCAACGTAAGGTAATAGCGACCGTCGGCCACCATGGCAAGTTCGTTGAAGTCGCCGCCGAGGGCCTCGGAAGCCATGCGCGAGGTCAGCGAGAAGATTCCCCCGTCCTGCGGACTGATGGAGATCGGGTACTGCAGACTCGATCGGTAAACCCACTGTCCGGTAACGGCCGCGGTGTTCAGCGCGAAGGGGTCCGAGGCCGACTTGCCGAATTCGCGTTCCCGTTCAAACGTATATTGCAGGCTCAACGATTGACTCGTGCGCGCCTGCGGGAAGGGCAGAATCACGCCGGCTGCAATGCCCTGGCTGCGTATGCCGGTTACCGCGCCGGTGGCGGCCTGCGCGAAAAGCTCGCCGCTGCGGGGCACGTCTTCGAGGGCCAGCGTCAGCGTGGGCGTGTGGCGATCCCAGGCGTAGTTGAAGGCGAAACCCGGGCGTTCGAGCTGCGCGTTGTAGAAGGCGGTGGCCGTGTACTGATGAAAGCCGAGCACGTCGCGACCGCTGGTATGCACGCCGACTTCGAAGCTTGTGAGGTCGCTGCCGCCCACCGATATTCGTTCGGTTCGCAGGGTCGGCGACCAGACGCGCGGCCAGAGGGTCGCTCCCGGTCGATAGGGCTCGGCGGTTCCCGTAAAGCTCTCGGGGTACGGGCTTTCGAACGCCGGCCTGTCGGGAAGCAACTGCGTTTCGGGTTGCGGGGCGACGGGCACCGACGCGACGTAGAAACCCTTGCCTCCGTAGGCGGCCGCGATGACGGAGCCGTCGGAGAGGGGCTGGGCGTCGAAGATGCCGCCGATGACGTTGGTCAGCCGTTCGGGGGCCCCGCGGGGAACGCGCTCGTCCATCTCGGCTTCTGCCGCGGCGCTTTCGGCGAAATCGACCAGGCTGACTTGGGTCGGCGAAGTCGCTTGGGTTGCCGTGGTCACGTTGCCCGGCAGGGGCAGGGCCGGCGCGGGCGGCTCATCGCCGGGTGCGGGCAGGCTCCGTTGCTTCCACCCGAGTCGGTAAAGGTTGTAAATGCCGTCACGGTCGCTGGAGAAGAGAATGTCCTGCCCGTCGCCGCTGAACACCGGACGCAGGTCGAGGTAGCGGTCATGGGTCAGCCGCAGCTCGTTGCCGTCCATGTCGGTGATAAAGATGTCTGTGTAGCCCCCGGGCGTCCACGAACTGTAGACCAGGTGGTCGCCGTCGGGTGAAAAGCGGGGGGCGTCGAAGACACGCTCGGCGCCGTGCCGCAGTGTGCGCAGGGGTGTCGGCCCGTCATCGTGCAGCTCGTACAGTACCAGCTCCTGCCCGCCGGGGGTATTGCGAACGCCGGCCAGCCGGCTGCCGTCGGGTGAGACGTCGATGCCGAGAAGCCGCTCGCCGCGGGTCAGGCGGGTCAAGCGTCCCGTCGCGGTATCGTAGCGAAAGAGATCGCCGATGAAATAGAAGCGCTCGAAGGAATCCAACTGGGTATGGTAGAGATAGCGCCCGTCGGGTGACGGCGCCACCGGCCCGAAGTGGTTGCTCGATTCAAAGAGCGTGCGCACCTTGCCTGTGGCGAGGTCGAGGGCGCGCACATGGGGGTAGGAAATGTTGTCGGACACCGAATAGTACAGCGTCTTTCCGTCGGGCGAGAGACGGGGGTTGCGGCTGCGCCAGCGATCGTCGGTCAGTGGCTGAGGGCGTGTCAGGCCCCGGGCGCGCAGCTTGTCGAGCGTGGCCGTTGCGTCGGCGCCTACCGCCTGCCGCCAGTTGCGCCATTCGGCCTCGAAAGTGAAACCTGCTGCCGCGAGGGCCGAAACGTCAATCAGGTAGGGCGTAACCCCCCAGGCGTTGTAGCGCAGGGTGCGAATGAGGGCGTCGCGACCGTGCTTGTCGGCCAGGTAATCGAGGAAGGCTTCGCCGAAAAGGTAGCGGAATTGACCGCCGGGCCAGACGCCTTCCGAGCCGCTGCCCCGGTCGAGGGGCCACCATGCATTGTCGAGGGCGGCCATGCGCACCACCATGGCCGCGTAGGAGCTGTCGCCCCGCCCGGCGGTGCTGAAGTCGGTTTCGGCCAGGGTGGCGTACCCTTCGAGAACCCACGGCGGGGCAAGGTAGTTGGGAAAGCCGAACAGGGGCACGGGCCAGCCGTTGACGGTGGGCATGAAGTTACGGCCCAGCACGTCGCGCATCAGCTTGGCGGGGCCGAAGGCCTGATCGAGGTGCAGAATATGGGTGTATTCGTGGGTGAAAACCAGGCGTAGCCAGTCGTCGTAGTCGCCCAGCTCCGAAGTGGGCTCGGGTGGCGTGAGGTAGATTTCAATCTGGTTGAAGGGCGTGGGCGTGGCCGAACCGTTGGCCATGTCGTAGGCGTGGTTCAGAACCACATGGGTCTTGTCCTGCGGCGCCCACTGCAGGCCCAGGGTGAGTTCGTCGTGTATGGGATCGGCCATGGCGGCCAGACGCCGGGCCGCGCGCTCGTTCCTCTCATCGAAGTGAATGAAGAAGTGCGACGTCTCGAGCGTCTTCCACTTCATGTCGGGCGGGTACGAGGCGGCCCGTACCGGTGCGACTGAAGCGAAGAAAGCCAGAAGGAGAGCGCAGAACAGGCGAACCGGCACGGGATTCTCGATGTCTAGTTTTCGATGCTCGCCTGCAGCGTATTGCCGAGGAAGTGTTGGGCGACCGACTGGTCGGGTCGGTACAGATACTGGTAACGGAGCAGGCTCGTCGTCACTTTCTTGACGTAGTTGCGTGTTTCCGTAAAGGGAATGCGTTCGACGAACTCATCCATCTCGACGCCTTCCCAGCTCTTGAGCCACCGGTCGACATTGTGGGGACCGCCGTTGTAGCCTGCGAAAGCCAGGAAAAGGTTGTTTTCGTAGTTCTGAAGCAGCGAGCTTATGTAGGCCGTGCCCAGGGTGATGTTGAGCTCGGGTTGGTACAGATCGGTGCGCGACGGAGCCGGCAGACCGATGCGCTGGGCCACCCGTCTGGCGGTGGGCTCGATGAGCTGAAGCAGGCCGTAGGCGTCGGCCGGGCTGGCCACGTCGGGCTGGTAGCGGCTTTCTTCGCGCATGAGCGAAAGCACGATGTGCGGGTCGGTACCGTGTGTGCCGGCCTGCGTGGCAACCAGCGATTCGAAGGCCACCGGGTAGGCCAGTTCCCACAGATCGGTATAAACGAGATCGTTTTTGAGAATATCTCGTTCGAACCACGACCATACCAGGCGCTGCGCGGCATTGTAACGGCCGGCTGCCTTCAGCAGTCGGGCCGTGGCGAAAGCGGCCTCGCGGGTGCCCGCGTCGGAAAGCGCGGCCAGAAATTCGCGTTCGGCTTCGGCGCCTCTGCCCATTTCGGCGAGAATCGCGCCCCGCTGCACGTGAAATTCGGGTGCTCCACTCAGGGCGTCGGTCACTTCGCCCGGGAAGAAGGTCGCTCTTGCCGGCTGGTCGGCCGCCTGTCCGAGGCGTGCCGAGGCAAGCAATCCGTAATAATGAAGCGGCATGCTTTCGGCCAGGGCGGCAAATTCCTTGCGGGCCTGTTCGGGCTGACCCATCTCGTGGGTGCAGCGGGCCATCCAGTAGCGTGCGGCGGGGGCCAGGCTGTCGTTGCGACTTGCGCGGTCCGAAAACGCCTCGCGCGCCTCACGGTATTTCTTCTGGTTGTAGCGGGCCCAGGCCAGGTTCCATGTGGCGTCGCTGCCTTCGCCTGCGGTGGGGTAGCGCTTCAGGTAAAGCTCGTAGGCAGCTTCGGACTTGGCGTTGTCGCCTTCCTGCAGGTGAATGAGCCCGATTTTGAATTGTGCCTTGGCCGCCCACCCGAGCCACTTGTTCGCCTTCAACAGGCGTGACTGCAGTCGCTCGTATTCGGCCAGGGCTCGGTCGGCGCGGCCCAGCCCGCTCAGGCTGTATGCAAACCAAAACTGGGCTTCGTAGCCTTTCTCGCTTTCGGGCAACAGCTTGCGCGCCTGATCGAATATTCCCTCGGCCTGGCTGTAGGCCCGGCGGTAGAAACGGGTGATGCCGCGGCGCAGCAGCAGCTCCTGGCGTTCGGCCTTGGAAACGGCGGTTTTCAGAAGTTGGGCGTAATCGTCTGCGGCGGCGTCCCAGACGCGGGTGGCGTAGAAATTGTCGGCGCGCCGACGCAGTTCGTCGCGGCTCAGCGGTTCGGCCTCGATACCCTGGGCGTTCAGGCGTGCAAGATGCTTGCGGGCCTCGACGGCGATGGACGAAGCCGGGTAGATGATGGTTATGCTGCGATAGATATCGACTGCCTCGGTGACGCGCCCGGCGGCCTCGTATACGCCGCCGAGCACGAGGCTGCGACGGAAGGAGTCGAAACGCGATTTGCCGGCGTTCTGCCAGGTTTCGGCCCGCTCGACCATGGTGGCGCCGTTGCCCGCCGCCGTACCGGCAAGCAGGTGACGCTCACGGGCTTCGTCGGCGTAAACCGATTGGGGAATGGCCGTGCCGAGGGTGGCGTACAATTCGGTTGCGCCGGTGAAGTCGCCGGCCATTTCGAAGGCGCGAGCGCGGAAGTAGAGGCGGTAGTCTTCGAACTCGGGCCACGACCAGCCGGTGGCTTCCGATACGTCGCGCCAGTCGCCGCCTTCCGCGGCTTCGAAGCTGGCGTGCAGGGCGGCCCGCCAATCGCGGTAGATGTCGCGCGTTTGCTCGGTCACGCGGGCCGGCGCCGCCATGGCTTCGCCTTCGGGAGCGTTGGCGGCTACCTGGGTGCAGCCCGTGAGCGCGGCCAGGCCCAGTGCCGACAGGCTGGAAATCGAAAACAGTCCCCTCATTGCATCCCCCTCGCGTTCAGAGCGTCTAAAAACGGTTGTGCCAGGCGATCGTCGACGGCAAAAGTGCCCAGAGGCTTCTCGTGAGCGGTACCGTGCCAGTCGCTGCCGCCGGTGGCCAGAAGTCCGTGCGCCTGCGCGGCTTCGCGCAGCACGCCCATGTTGGCCGGGCGTCGAAAATTATGCGTCTCGATACCGTCGAGCCCCGCGGCCTTGAGACGGCCGATGAAGCGATCGAAGTCGTCGACATCGGGATGTGCCCAGACCGCCAACCCCCTGTGCTGGTGCACCAGGTCAATGACGGTTTCGGGGTCGAAGTCGAGCTGGGGTACCGAGCCGAAACGTGCATCGAGAAAACGCCGGAACGCCTCGTCATGCGTCGAGGCGTATCCGAGTTCGACGAGTGCCTGCGCCAGGTGCAGGCGCGTGAAGCTGTCTGCCCCCTTGGTCAGCACCTGTGACTCACGTATGTCGACCCCGCGCATGCGCAGCGCCCGTATGCCCGCCCGAATGCGTTCTCGCCGGGCGCGCTGCACGGTCGCCAGAAAACCTTCGAGCTTGCGCGTATCGTCGCGACGCGGAAAATACGAAAGCAGGTGAATCTCGCGTCCGTCGAGCAGGGCCGTCATCTCGACTCCGGCAATGAGCCGAACGCCAAGCGACTCGGCCGTGTCGAAGGCTTCGTCAAGACCGCTGACCGCGTCGTGATCGGTCACGGCCATGACGTCGAGACCGGCGTCGTGACCGGCGCGCACAGCCTGTGCAGGCGTGACGGCGCCGTCGGAACGGTCGGTGTGAATGTGCAGGTCTGCCCGAATAATGCTTTCTCCTTCGGCACTTACGCTACCCCATTTTACCGGCCGGGTTCCAGCCGCGTCAACGCAGTCGGGTCGTGGGCTCACTCACAAGGTGGTCACGGGTTGACCCGAAGTCAAGGGGCAGGCACGCGATGCCGTATTCCTGCGGCGTATCGACCGGCGTCGGCCGTGTGACCAGGCTCACAGAATTTGAATCCCATGGTGGTGAATGTTACGGTCTATCCTGCGACGGGTGTCCCTTGTGGGGCACGATACGTTATTGGGTGCACAGAGAGCGAATTCAGACATGACGATGCGAAAGTTGCGGAATTGGATGCTGTCCCTTGGCCTGGTTGTGACTGCCGCCTGCGGTGGAGACGGCGACGAGGTTGGAAATAACGGAGACAACGAAAAGAAAGCCGAGGCTCCGGCTTCACCCCAAGGCGTCGCCGCCAAAGGGGGAAACGGGAGCATAACCGTAACCTTCGGCGCCGTCGAACTGGCCGATGCCTATCTGCTGTATGGCGCCGACAACGCCGGCGGCCCCTACGCCCCGGTTGTCTCGGGCGTAACCACCGAACTGGTCGAGTCGGGGCTGGGCAACGGCGCCAGCCGGTGGTACGTCGTGACCGCGGCGAACAAGAACGGCGAAAGCGAATACTCGGTTGAGGTATCGGCCACCACGAACGATGTTTCGCTGCCTGGACCCACGAACCTGACTGCCGAAGCGGGCGACGCGACGGTAAGTCTGAGTTGGGAAGCCGTCGACGGGGCTACGGAGTATATCGTTCGCCGCGGAACCCATCCGGCAAAGACGGTCGAGATCGGGCGCACTGGCCTGCTTACCTATACCGACAAGGGCGTCGAGAATGGTGTCGAATACACGTATGTCGTCGATGTCGTCCTCGGAGAAAATTCCGGATCGTCTGCGCCGGTGAGTGCCGTGGCGTACCGCGACGGTCGTCAGGTTTGCGTCGCCGACAAGGGAGCGAAGTCCATTCAGGTGTTTGAGTTCGGACGTGATGCCTCGGGATTGCCCGTGCGCGCCATTACAGGGCGTGAAGCGGTCTTTTCCAATTCATTCGGCATAGCGGCCGACTCTACGGTAGATGAATTGTATCTGGCCTCCGGGAACCGGGTGCTTGTCTTCGATACGACGAACATTGCGCCCTATCAATTGCCGAAGCGTGAGCTGACCGGTCCGAACGGTACCTTCTCAAATCCGAAGGCCATGGCGTATCTTCCTTCGTCACAGGAGTTTGCCATACTTCGTGCCGCCCAAGTCGATTTCTACAGCAGCACCGCTTCGGGCGAGGTAGCGCCGGTACGCTCCATCACCGGGGCTTTTACATCGGGGGTAGACATTGCATACGCCTCCGGCCCCGACGAACTGCTCGTTCTCGATAGCTCGGGCAAGGTACTTGTTTTCGACGGCGATGCCAGCGGCGAGGCGAGCCCCGTTCGTACGCTGGAAGGCCTTCTCACAGAGCTGAATAACCCCCAGCACATTACCTTTGCCTCGACGGCAACGGGAAGCAAGTATTTCGTTGCCAATGGCAGTACCAACGCCTCCGGTCAATACGAGGTGTGGAAGTTCTCGCTTTCCGATTCAGGCGATGTTGCCCCCGAGATGGGGTTCTCGACCACCTACAAAGCATACGGCCTGACATGGGCCCCCGACTCGGCTGAGATTCTTGTTTCTGCCAGCAACCGCATTTACCGATACAACGGAGCGACCGGCTCCGGAGGAACCTTCGTGAACGAAGGTTTGTCTTCGCACGGCTTTTATGACTCCGACAACCAGGTGTTCTGGTTTGCCGAAGCGGCGAGCATCAGGCAACTGAACGGCTCGCTGGCTTATACGGGCCATGAAATACTGGGTGGGGCGACGCTGAGTAACCCGGTCTGGCTGGCTGTCGATGGTAGTCGTGGTGAACTCTGGGTGCAGGAAGACTCCGATCACACGGCGGCCGCCTATGATTTGCAGGCCGACGGCGTATCGCAGCCGATTCGCAGTTACTCGGTCGGTATAGCCTGGGTAAAGGGAATTGCGGTAAACGAAAACGAAGACGAACTCGTTTCCATCGAGCGCAACGTCTCACGTCGTTGGGCGCTTAGCGGCGAATCGACGCAGTGGATTACCGAGGGAGAAGGCTACAGCTTTGCTACGGGGCTGCGATACGATCCGGTTGCCGACGAACTGTGGCTGCTTGAGCGAAATCGCCTGGTGGTGCTTGACCCGTTGACCCTGACCGAAAAGCGAAGCCTTACCATGCCAGACAATC
>JAWLBW010000033.1:0-22468 GCA_041687475.1 bacterium | reverse complement strand
GTACGTTCGGCCGTGTGGGCGGACACGTATTACACGGCGCTATTCACGTATTACGCCCGTGGGGGCCGTGCTGCACGTGGGCGTATCGCCTTGCCTACCGTGCGGTCGTTGGGTACCCTATCTTCTGGAAATGCTGCTCCATTGCCCAGGTCGGTTCGAGCCTGCCAGGGGGGATGGTTACGGGCTGGGGTTGTTGGCCTGGTTCCGCGGCTTCAAGCCGGGGGGAAGGATGGCGAGGAGCCGGTGAATATTTTGTTAGGCAAAACCAATGAGGCAAGCGAGCAACCAAACGGATACCGGATCAAATTGCCGTAAAGTCGTTCCGACAGCAGACGAGGGAAAAGTGTGGCAAGAAACGTAGCAACACCAAAGCAGACTGCAGGTGGTGGATACACATTTGAGGACAAGGTATCGGCGTCGTTTCTGCTGAAGATGCTTGCTGGAGATTACCCGCTGAGCGCTGAAGAGGGGCAAGTTGAGGTAGTTCGATTTCAGAAACGCGTGGATGGCTGGTTTCTCGACGACCTAGTGCTCCTGCTCCTGCGGCCAGACGGTAGTACGT
The DNA here is from genome assembly GCA_041687475.1 of bacterium. GTDB lineage: Bacteria > J088 > JAWLBW01 > JAWLBW01 > JAWLBW01 > JAWLBW01. The sequence goes on along the minus strand of JAWLBW010000033.1, from coordinate 21,906 downwards.
GTGCACTTGCGGCATCCGTAAAAAGTAATACGCAGATCACGGAATCTGGCTTTCCGGCAGACTTTAGAGACGCCGTATGGGAGCAACGGCTTCATGTAGGAACGCAGCGATTTGACGTGAGTTCGGATTATCTTTCGCTCGTGACGTCAACCACTGAGCTGGAGGTGAAGACTGCATGGGATGGATTGCTGACAAAGGCAATCGAAGCGGACGCTTCTCATTTTGCAGCACGACTTGAAACCGCCAACTATTCAAATGACATCGAGCGATCTATTTTCGCCAGCCTTCACTGTCCGCTGGCGATTGATACAACAAAAACACCAGCAGACACCACAGAACTGCTGAAGCGACTACGACACTTCCAATTCGATTTTGGAAGCGACCCTTCTGACGAGGAAAACAAGTGCATCTCTCGATGCGCAGAACTGCTTCGAGATGGAGGGCTACAGCAGGCCATTTCTTTGTGGACTCACCTGATGCATCTCGCGAGGGAATTGGCTACGGTAGGCGGAGACTTGACACGGGTAGAGTTGGCGAACCGGCTGCGGCGTCAATTTTCTTTGAACGAGTTTCCCAATTACGTTTCTGATTGGGCCAAGATTTCGGCCGATTTCACAGTACGCACTGAACGTGTCAGAGACCGACTGGCCGGTAGCGTTGTACTTGTACGAGACCAAGCGGAGCTTCCGAAGTGTGAGCAGCCGATTACTGCATTGATCGGTGCTAGCGGTTCTGGGAAGACGGTTCTGGCAAAACAACTTGCTTCCGAAGCCGCATCTCATGGTCATGTTGTTTGGCTCACACCCTCGGACCTAAATGCTACTTCAATATCTGTGCAATTTTCCGATCTCGGTCTTACCTATTCTTTTCTGGATCTAGTTGAACAGTCGGTTGGACGATCGGGCTTTATAGTTGTCGACGGAGTCGAGCGGCTTACCCAAGAGGGGCTGTCTAATTTGGCAGTGTTGCTACGGCGGTCGAGATCGAACACAAATTCAACTGCATGGTCGTTCGTGTTCACCTGCGTTATCGATTCGTGGGAACGCACATTCCACGCACTCAAGCGGGAGTACAGGGACGTGCTGAATGTCGCGGTCGAAACGGTCGAGTTTCAATTCAACCGCCACCGCGCTCAGATCGTCGAAGCGTTCCCCACGATTTCGAAGATGCTACTGCGTCCGCATTTAGCAAGAGTGTTTGCAAATCTGAAAATGCTAGACTTGGTTGTGTCGAACGCTGGTGTGGGTACAGAAACTATGTCCTGGGTCGGCGAGACTGACATCCTCGAATGGTACTGGACGCAGCACATCCAAAACGGCCAGGATGGCATGGCGCGATCGCGCTTCATGCAAAAGTTGGCGTGTGCAGAAGCAGATGACTTTTTGGCAGCCGTTCCGTTGGGTTATTTCGACAACGCCGAATGTCAGCTTTCGCAGAATTTGATAGCGGATCAGGTCATCTGGAGCCGTGATGAAAGATTCGGCTTTGAACACGATCTTTTGGGGGATTGGGCGCGAACCCGTTTTCTGTTGAGTCGGCAAGATGAAATTGCGCGCCTCGCAGCAGAGTATTCACTGAATCCTCGTTGGCACCGTGCTATTCGTCTGTTCGGTTTACGATTGCTCGAAAACGAAGCAAGAGTCGAACATTGGGAACAGCTTATTTCTAATTTGTCGCCGGACGACCAATGCAAAGTCGAAAGCGATTTGGTCTTGGAATCAGTTACTTTCGCGGGAAATGCTGAAGCTTTGGTCGCCCAAGTGTGGCCAACGCTAGTGGCAAGGAAAGGAAAACTACTTAACCGCCTCCTGACTCGGTTCCTGCATGTCGCAACGTTACCCGACCCTTTGTATGCGAGCGATCTGGGGCTTGCCGCAAAGCAGCGAATTCCTTTCTGGCCACTCTGGCTCCCCATGCTGCGAGTCTTGTCTGAGAAAAGAGCCGAAGCGATTCAAATTGCGACGGATCAAGTTACCCGAATGGCCGACCTTTGGCTGAGGTGGTCAGGGGAGAACTGGCCTCTTCGTGCTGAAGCCGGGCAGATATTGCTCGACGCGGCCCACCACATCATTACCGAAATACGATCGCAGGATTGGCGGGCGGACAGCGACTTGTGTGAAAGCGTGTTTTCACGCTTGCTGACCGCTGCATCCGTTTACCCGAATGAGGTTTCCGAACTAGCCCTTGCGCTCGTTGAGCGACGTGAGAATTCACTTTTCGCCGTCGATGAGGAAGATGAATCAGACGAGGCAGAACCAGAGGGCGAAGGTGGTGTTGCAGCCCTATTGGGGCCGCGTGGCCCGCTGTCTGATCCATGGCCCGATGGGCCACTTCGCCGGGTAAACCACAGCGTTCATGACGGCTTCTTAGCCGTTAACATTCCTCTTCAGTACTTGTTCGCAGTGCGTCCCGAGATCGGTAAGGAAGTGTTGCTTGCTCTTTTGATTCGAGAGCCTCTGCCAGAGTATCGTGATTCTTCTAATAGCGTACTCGATGAGTTCCTTCACGTTGACTCAGAACGCGATTGGTCGCCGCCAATGTATTTTCGCGGCCCATTCTTGTCATTTCTACGTGCCAACCCAGAGAAAGGGATAGAAACGATCGTTGCCTTGCTAAATTTTGTAACGGATCGTTGGAGCGACAACCGACATGAGCCACCTCCAGCAATTCGTCTCGCAGTTGAGGGCGAAGACATCGCGTTTTTGGGTTCCAGTGAGGCGTACTATTGGTATCGCGATTCAGTTCGTTCTCCAAACGTGGTTGTGCCGGCGCTGATGGCACTGGAGAGATGGCTTTATTTATGTCTGGATAAGGAAGAATCAATCGCGCCTGCTGTCCAGCAGATATTGAGCACGTCGCGGAGCACGGCGCTGTTGGGCGTGTTGGCGGCAGTCGGCCGTAAGTCGCCGAAACTCTTCAATAATGAACTACGTGCATTGGTTCCGGTGTGGCAGCTTCAGGTTTGGGAGGAGAACTACCGATTACAGCAACTCGAATCTTTGCTCGGTATGACAATGATGCAGTGGACGTCATGGGGAGAGTCGATTTGGAATCTGGTTCACGAATGGCACACTCTTGAGCATCGAAAGACAACTCTCGGCGACGTGCTGTTTCAACAATTCCTTACCGATGGAGATGCACGTTCAATTCTGATTGCGGCACAGGCCCAATGGGCTGAAGAGCTTCAGGACCAAGGAGAATCGGATGAAGCCGGTTTTCTTGAGAACATCGTGCTGCGATTCGACGAAAGCAATTGGCAGATGCGGGAATTCGAAGACGGAATCGCGATTGACTTCGTTGAGCCGGAGGAACGGAGGCAAAGACTCGCTGAAGTTCGCGAAGCGAACGAGAAACACATGGCGGTTCTCACTTTTCCATTGACCTGCCGAAGAATCATTGACGAAAGAAAGGTACTGGGACCTTCCGAGTTGCAAGCCTTTTGGACACGCCTGAAAGGTATTGCCGAAGACGCTGAACAGGCTCGCAGTCGCGGGGACAGACCCGAAGACGCAATTATTGGTGGAATCGCGGCCTTGGCGATCTTGCATCAAGATTGGATCGATGCTGACCCGGAACGCGAGAAATGGTGTGAGGAACAATTCATCAATGTTCTGAATAACCCTCCCCCGCATCCTCAATGCCACGTTGCCGCGTCCGTCAGCAATTATCACTGGGACAATTTTGCTGCAATGCTGATTCCACGAATGCTTGCTGAGAATCCAACTCACGAGGGAATCAGAAGTCTCTGCGCAAGTTTTTCGTTGGCATTTAACTACAGTGTCATTCAGGACCTGATGACTTTCGCGTTCGATCTACGAGAGTCTTTGGGTGATGATTTCCGACGTCTGCAACATCTGATACTCGTTTCCTCAGGAATACGCAACGTCGACACGGTAACGCACGGCGGGAATAGCTTTTGGGACTGCCCTGACGTTGAGTACGACATCAGCACACAGTTCAACGACTTGATCGACCAATTCACAAAGTCATCGTTGTCAGCAGAAATCCCAAACCTTTGTGAAATTGCTGAAAATGCCACTGAAACAATCATTGAGATGGTTCGCCAGCAACATGCAATCTCAAACGACGAGCCCATCTCCGACGAGGTTGAAGCCTCGATTGCAAGTCGAATCAAACGCGGTTACGGGTTTGAACCTATGCAATTGCGAGCCGGCTTTTGCTGGCTCGAAAGAACGGAAGACGCGATTGATCCCGACGAGCTGGCGGAATGGATCACAACTTTTGAAACTCTCTTACTTGGCATCTTGCGTCCTCTTGGCAGGATCGACGAAGCTCAATTCGATGATGCCGAAGACGACACATTCTTCACTGTCCCAGGAAAGTGGAGCACTTGGATATTCGATCTCGCTGCCGGAGTGATTCCAAAGATCGCGCAAACGTGTTCTGCTCGACAGCTATGGGAACCAATCCTGTCATTCGGACTAGAGCGAATGCATTGGGTGGATTCGTTTATCTCCGCGTGGTTCATCCACGGATTGCGAGCTGAAGGGTGCGAATCCGCTTTCTTTCGAGAATGGAAGGAAATGATCGCCTTCGCATGGACGAACTGGAGACAAACCGATGTGCGAAACCATCGATCAGCTGACAAACTATTTCGCCATTTGATGGGCTTCAGCAGCCTCGGTCACGGGTACTATGAGGACGTAAAGTATCGGACATATGTTATTAAGATGAGGCCCGAATTCGAACAATGGACGAAAGAATTCTTTCCGCATCCCGAGGCCACTAGTGCGTTCGCGTGTTTCCTGACATACCCGTCGGCGGTCGACTACCTGCGTGAAGGAGTTCGGAAACTTGCGGAGATATCAAATCAATTTGAAGATTGGCACTGGCGCGACTTCTATCATTTGGAATACGCCTTGCTGACTTTGCTTGAATATGACTGGCAAAATAACTCTCGTCTGATTATGTCTGATACGAAGGTTCGGCAGCAATTCTCAACTCTTCTCAAGTCGATGTCGGATCGACAAATTGCGCGGGCTTTGGAATTCCAGGACAAGATGTTGAGGGCTAAATAGGATACGGGAAGAAAAGGTAGGCTAGCCGAACAAGGCGATGCACACGGACGGGGCTTCCGCTGCGCTACACCCCGCCGGTGAAACTCAAGCCGTTCGCCTCCCTGGGCCCTCCTAAGAGTAAGACCAAGACCCGCGAGAACATTCCGGGCCCTTGCACCCCGGTCCCGCATGTGGGCTACTGATACCTGACCAACCCCAAAACCCGGCCCCCCCCATGACCCTCACCCAACTCCTCACCCTCCTCGAATCCGAACGCGACGAACGCGGCATCCGGCACTGGGAGAAGCTGGGCCCGGCCACCGCGAGCATGCGGAGTTACGGCATCGGACTCACGCGGCTGCGAAAGCTGGCGAAGCAGAGCGGCCGCAACCGGGCGCTCGCGCAGGAACTCTGGAATACCGATGTGTACGAAGCCCGCGTGCTCGCGCTTCTTATCGACGACCCCGCGCAGATCACCCGTGAGCAGGCCGAGAAACAGGTCGAAGAATTGTCTGGCGGAATGCTGGCGCACGTGTTTTCATCCTGCGACGCAACGCTCGCGAAGACGCCATTCGTGGTCGACCTTGCCGACGAGTGGACCAGGAGCGATGACCCGGTACGCCGCGATTGCGGTTACGGATTGCTGTACGAAGCGTCGAAGTTCACCGGCAAGAAAGCACCGAGCGAAGCGTTTTTCCTGGCCCACGTCGAGCGCATCGCCGACACGATCGGAACGGAAACGGAGAAGGTGCGCCTGTCGATGGCGACGGCGCTCATGGGCATCGGAAAGCGAAGCGCCGCGTTGAACCAGGCGGCCCTGAAGGTCGCGCGCGATGTGGGGCCCATCGAGTTCACCTCCCCGAGCGGCAAGTGCGAACCGTTCGACGTGGTCAAGCACCTGACGACCGACCGGCTGAAGGAGAAGCTCCGCGCCGGCGGCGCGGAATGATCAATGACCAATGGCCAATGGCCGATGCGGGTGCGCGTGCTGCACGTCGCCTCCTCTCCGGTCTGGAAGGTCTGCAATACTCCCCCGAGGGAGTGGGCACGAACCACCGTGCATCCCGGCTGCATGTCGGTCATCCGTCGCCGGACCAAGGCGAGTCGCGCGGCCCCCTCTCAGGGGGCACGAACGCAACTGCAGTCTGCCGGGGGTAGAACCGTACTGCACGCAACCTCTCACCTCTTACCTATCACTTCTCACCCCCGCCCGCCCGTGCTGCACGTCACGGCGCATCGATACCAATCGTCGGCCCGACAAAGTCGTTCGGCCGCAGATCGCCCTGCAGATCGATCGAGTAGATGCCCACGCTGGGTTCCGGGGCGCCCGTCGCATTCCAGTCGATGTATGGCGGCCATGTGCCGGCCCCCCAGAGGGCACTGTTTTCGTCGATGCGGAAATACGCGTCGATGTAGCCCGGGTCGGCGCTGATGTTGCCGGCGGTCTGTGCGCCGCAGGTTCCGTTGGTCCACGCCGTGCAGCCGTTGATGTCGGCCACACTGGTGAAGCCGTTGACCAGGCCGGTCGCGGCGTCCCAGAGATCATTGCTGATGAGGGTCAGAAGCATCGAACCCGTACCCGTTCTGACCGCATGGGACGAGGTCGTGCCGTTGCCGCCCGTGATGACGTTGTTGAGGGCGGCCAGGTTCGACACCTGGTTAACGTAAATGCCCTGGCTTTCGGCGCCGTCGCCGCCGTCGATGATGTTGTAAACAAGCGTGAGGTCGCCGGTGTGACCGTAACTGGTTCCGTACAGGGAAACGGCTTTGGACGAGTTTACCCCGTTTCCGCCGTGAATGTAGTTGGTGCTCAAAATGGCGCTGGCCTGGCTGACGCTGACGCCGATGCTGCTGGTCTTGGAATCCATGTTGCCGCGCACGGTCGTTCCGTACAGGGTCAGGTGGGCGCCGTTCTTGACGTTGATTGCAATCTGGCTGACGGCAGGCTCGATGACCGTCGAGGTAACGAAGCCGGTCATGCCGTCATAGCCCCAGACCGCGGGGTCGAAGCCGCCGCTGATGCGCTTGGTCACGCCGTCGAGCACGACGTCTTCGCGGTAGGTGCCCTCGGCGAGATTGATCAAGGCGCCTTCGGCCGAGTGCGCGATGGCGTGGTTGATGGTCGCCCAGGGCGCCCCCTGCGTGCCGTCACCCGTGTCGTCGTCGCCCGCGCCGGCATCGACGTACACCGTAGAGGGTTTCGACTCGTAGACGCCGATGTCGTAGCCCGCTTCGAGCGGCCGCGGGTTGCCGTCGGGATCGACAGCGAGCCAGGGCGTGGGATCGACGAAGTTTCCCCCCGTGTAATCGAGGGTGTGCGGGTCGATGCCGACATCAATCAGGCCGCTGGTAAAGGCGTCGACGTGGTAGTCGTCGCCCGCTTCGTCGACGAAGGCCGGATCGACGTCGATATTGCCGGTCGTCCAAGCGTGGCAGCCGTGTTCGGCGGTAAACCCGTCGACCGGGCAACCGTTCACGCGGTCGAGGTCATACAGACTCGTGTTGTCGGGCGTCACGAGCGTCACGACCGATCCTTGGAGGTTGTTGTGCACGAGCGCGACGTCGCTTCCGGTCAGGACGCGCACGCCCGCCCAGCCCGAGATGTGGTTGTTGGCCAACAGCGTCCGGCCGCCGCTGGTACGTACGCCCGCGGCGCCCGACGCCGAATCGCCGGTCATGACATTGTGCATGGCGACCACCTGGCCGTCGATCGCAGCAAGTCCGATCGATCCGGAACCGCTGTTTGCCACGCCGCTTTCGAGAAGGTTGCCCACGGCCACCGTGCGCAACCCGCCGGCACTCAAGCCTATGGCGGTGAGCCCGGTTCCGCCCCGGAGGTGGTTGTCGACGAGCACCGCTTCGCCGCTGGAGCCGACTTGTACACCCGATGAGTTGCCGGTGGCGGCGCCCCCGATCGCCTCGTTGTTGAGGAGGAAGGCTCGTCCATGGTCGTATACGAAAATGCCTCTTGAGTTAAAAGCCCCATCGCCGGCTTCTGCATAAAACCCGTCGACGACGGCATAGCCTTCGACGGTGGCCGACGAAGACCAGGAAACCTGAACGGCTTGCTGCGCGGTAGACTCGATGCGAGACAGGCCGCGGTAGTCGTCGGGTCGGGTCCAGGTCGCGGGGTCGTATCCACCGTAAAGCCGAGCAGCCGACGAAATGATGGGGGCCTCGTTGTAAACACCTTCGGCGACGAAGATGTTGTCGCCGTCGACGGCAATGGCGGTCGCGTCGGAGATGGTGCAGAACGGCGCGGCCTGCGACCCGTCTTCGCTGCCGTCGCAGACGGCGGCGGCGTCGACGTACAGGCCGGCACCCGAAGCTGCGCTGGCGTCGCCGGCCGAGCAGTCGTTGTCGACGCCGTCTTCGGCAAGTTCAACGGCGCCCGGTTTGACGTTTTCGTCACCGTCGTCGCAGTCGTTGCCGTCGGTCACATGCCCTGCGGGCACGCTCGGCGTTTCGTCGGCGCACACGAGCTGTGCGGCGCCGGGGTCGCCGTAGCCGTCGCCGTCATTATCGGCGTAGAAGGTGGTTTCCAGGTACGACGCGCCGTCGGCATCATTGCAGTCGTCGGCGTCGGAAGCGTCGGCGGTGTAGGTCGAAGGCAGGCTTCCGCCCGTACAGAGGGTCTGCTGCGTGCCGACCGTATATCCGTCGCCGTCTTCGTCGAGGTAACCGGTAACCTCGAGGTATGCCGACGAGAGGGTATCATCGCAGTCGTCGGTCGCCGAAGCCGTGGCCGTGTAATCGGAAGGCAGACTTCCCGCGGTGCACAGGGTCTGCTGCGAGCCGACCGTATACCCGTCGCCGTCCTGGTCGAGATAGCCCGTGAGCGACGTGTGCAAGAGACCGTCGGTATCGTCGCAGTCGGTGTCGACCGTATGGCCGTCGCCGTCCTGATCGTTGTCGACGGTCGCGAGATTGCAGTCGTTGTCGATGCCGTCGTAGTAAACTTCGAGGCGACCGGGGTTGATGGTGTTGCTGGCGTCGTTGCAATCTTCGCCTGCCGACGCCTCGGCCTGATAGCCGGCGGGAAGAGAGCCATCGGTGCAGAGCTCGACGGCTTCGCCGGCGGTATAGCCGTCGAGATCGGCGTCGCGGTAGCCCGTCAGGGCGGTGTGAACCAATTCATCGTCGTCATCGCAGTCGACGACTTCGCTGGTTTCCGCCTTGTAGTCGGGATTCGACGGAAGGGCCGGATCGGTGCAGAATACGGTTACCTCGTCGACGGTATAGCCGTCGCCGTCGAGGTCGGCATAGGTCGCGACATTGGTGTGTACGCCGTTGTCGCCGTCATCGCAATCGGGGGTTTCGCTGGCCGATGCGACGTAGTTTGCGGGCAGAGACCCGGCGGTACAGAACGAAACCGCGTTGCCCGTGGTGTAACCGTCTGCATCGGCGTCGAGGTAACCGGTCAGGCTGGTGTGCAGGGCGGGGTTTCCGTCATCGCAGTCGGCAATCGCGCTGGCTTTTGCCAGGTAGCCTGCGGGAAGGCTGCCGGCGGTGCAGAGTTCGACCGCCGTTTCATCCGTGTATCCGTCTTCGTCGTTGTCGACGTACGCCTTTACAGCCGTATGAACGGTTGCGTCGCCGTCATTGCAGTCTTCGCTCGCCACGACCCCATCGCCGTCTGCATCGACCTTCGAATCGCCATTCGGGTCGCCGTTGTCTCCGCTGTCGTCGGTCTGGCTCTTCGTGTCGACGATCGCCGCCGAATCGTCTGCACAGGCCGTGCCCAGGCACAGAATCAGAGAAAGGTAGAAGGCTCGGTACGTCATGGTTCTCCCCTGCGATGGAATGAAAACATAGGGGACCTTAACAAAGAGAGCGGCGTATCGCAAGGCGGCCGGCCGTGCAGACCGGTTGCATGGTGGACGTCGGACTTTGGACGTCGGCTTTGGACGTCGGACGTCGGACTTCGGACGTCGGTAACCGTGCCGACCGATCTGACTCCTCTCCGGTCGCCATTGCATCGGACTCCTCTTACACAAGGGGAGTACCCGGGCTGCAGGGCAGGCGACGGTTATCCGTGCATCCCGTCGCAGCTGTACTTATTCGGACGTCTGACGTCCGACGACCGACGACCATCAGTCAGCCGTGCCGACCGATCTGACTCCTCTCCGGGCGCCATTGCATCGGACTCCTCTTCCACAAGGGGAGTACCCGGGTTACACGTCGCCGGCAACCGCCCACCGGCAACAGGCAACCACTGTCCAACCGTGCAGCACGCGATCCCACCACCTTCCCCCGGCCCCTTCCTCCTCCATATCACGTCCTGCGGCCGGATTGGAGGAGGAAGGGGGGCAGCGCGCCTTGCAGCACGTCGGGTTGTATTTGTTCGGACGACTGACGTCTGACGACCGACGACCATCAGCCGCCCGTGCATCCGGTCTGCCTGCTTGGCGGGCGGTTTGGAGGGTGAGCATGCAGGTGACGCTCGCCGAAGGCGAGCTACAGGTGTGCCCCCATGTAATGGGGGTGCAGGGGGAGGCCGTGCAGCACGATCTGACTCCTCTCCGGGCGCCAGTGCATCGGACTCCTCTTCCACAAGAGGAGTACCCCGGGCTGCAGGGCAGGCTACTGGCCGGAAGTCACCCCCAAACCCCCATTACATAGGGGATTAGCTGAATGCTGCCTCCGGCAGCGGCCATTGTTTACGAAGTACTTTGTTTTTTGTTGCGCCGCTGCAAGCGGCCTCCGTTAATCCGCCTGCCTGGCGGGCGGTTTGGAGGGTGAGCATGCAGGTGACGCTCGCCGAAGGCGAGCTACAGGTGTTCCCCCATGTAATGGGGGTGCAGGGGGAGGAAGAGGCGATCGCGCCGACGTCCGTGCAGCACGTCACCGACCATACCGGTCGTGTGGCCCCCTCTCAGGGGGCACGAACGCAACTGCAGCCTGTCGGGGGTAAGAACGTGCAGCACGTCACCGGCCACCGGCCACTAACCGTGCAACCGTGCAGCACGTCACGTATTACGTATCACGTTTCACGTATCACGCCCGTCCGGCCGTGCAGCACTTCACAGCAACGTGCGATACCGGGCGCTGCCCTCTTCGCCGTTGCCGAGCCAGAGCGCCGCGACACCCGCCCGGCTGCTCACGCCCAGCTTCTTGTAGATTTGTTTGACGTGTTTGTGAACGGTCTGATACGACACGCCGAGATCGGCGGCGATTTCACGTTCGCTACGTTCCGTCAGCAGCTGCTGCAGAACACGGCGTTCGGTCGGCGTCATGGCATCGCGCGCTAGCAGCAATCCATAGCTCAGTGCGAACCTTCGCTGCAGCCACTTGAGCGGCCGCAGAATGTCGACGGCCAGGGCAAGGTCGTTTTGGGTGAACTGCCGATCGCCGTGCGTGCGGTAAAAGGTGACGGCCGATTCGACATCGTCGCCGAGCGGTGTCGCCACGAACAGGGTGTCGTGAATTCCGATACCCGTGAAATGACGCGCAAACGCAGGTGACTCGAGAAACGCCGGTGAGACGAGCTCGCGCAGCAGGCCGCTGCGGAACCTGCCGGCGCCGTCGAAATGCGCGGTGGCCGCTTCCGTCGCGCCGCCTTGTTCGATTTCGGCAATATGGTCTTTGCAGGCGGCGTCGAGCGGAACCTGATCCCACAGGTGAATCAATTCGCGGGTTCGCCAGCCCTGAAGGGGGTCGCCTGAGTCGACGGCCGGTAATCGAACGCTGATCGCGACATTGCAGTTGCCCGCCGAGAGCAGGGCGCAGGCGCCCTCGAGCAAGACCGCCATGGCCGCCTGGGCGTCGGCCCCGTCACAGTCGGCGACTTGGTCCCAGAGAAGATAGATCGCTTCTTTTTGTTCCAGCGAAGTAAACATGCGCATCAGGCGACGGGTCACATGGCATTGAATCGCAGTTGCCGAAGGTATGCAAGTGCAAGAGATACAGGCATCCGTATCGCAAGTATTCCACTTGCGATTTCGGCCACGGGGCGGCTACTGGCGGGAGGGCAGAAGCGTTCCGCAGGTGGGGCTGCCTTCTCCGCCGGTTCCCAGCCAGAGCGCGGCGACGCCCGCCCGGCTGCTCACGCCCAACTTCTTGTAAATGTTTTTGACGTGCTTGTGCACGGTCTGATAGGCAAGGCCGAGCTCGGCGGCGATGTCCTTCTCGCTTCGATCGGTCAGCAGCATCTGCAACACCCGGCGCTCGGCCGGGGTAATGGGGTCGCTTGCCATCAGCAGGCCGTGGCTGAGGGCGACCCTGCGCTGGAGCCATTTCAGCGGCCGCAGAATGTCTTCGGCCAACTGGGCGTCGTCTGGTGTGAGGGTAGGCTGTCCCTGGGTCCGGTAGAAGGCGACGGATGTTTCGACTTCGTCGCCGAGCGGCGTCGTGACGAATATGGCGTCGCGAACGCCGATGGCGCCGAAATCGCGCGCAAACTCCGGCGACTCGAAGAAGGCGGGCGAGGCAATGTCGCGAAGCAGTTGGCCGCGGAAGCGCCCCGCCTCGCGATACGTGTTGATGATCGGTTCCGACGCGCCGCCTTGCTCGACAACCGGAACGTTTTCCTTGCAGTGGGGGTCGAGCAGGTGGTGATCCCACAGGTGAAACAGCTCACGCATGCGCCAGCCCAGCATGGGGTCGCGCGGGTCGGGGGCGGGCAACCGAACGGAAATGGTGAAGCAGGCGTTACCGGCCTGCATCAGTGCGGCGGCGCCTTCCAGCATGACGGTCAATGCCGCTTGGACGTCGGCTCCGTCACAGTCGGCGACTCGATCCCAGAGAAGATAGAGCGCTTCTTTTTGTTCCAGCGAAGCAAGCATACGGATTGCCGGCAAGTCTATGCATTAAATCGGGTTCGGCCCCCCGTTGCAAGCTTGCGGGCACACAAATGGACTTGCCCCCTCGAATCGGCGTCAGGTATGGTATTCGCCGGAAGGCCGCTTCATTCTCCGCAGTGATTTCAGTCAATAGCCCTCTTTCGCTCGGAAGGCGTGAAGCCGGGGGCATGGTGGCGGCACCGTCCGCCTGACCTTTCGGGAGACCGTTCGACGACGGGCGTAGTAGCCCCACGTAGCCCTGGGAGTGGCAACGTATGAAAGCGATTCTGTGCGAAAAATACGGGCAGCCTGAAGTTCTTCTGGTGAAGGAAATCGAAAAGCCCACGCCGAAGGACAATGAAGTTCTGATCAAAACACAGGCGGTAACGGTCACATCGGGCGACCGGAGGGTGCGCAGTCTTGACGTACCTGCCGGCTTCGGGCTCATCATGCGTCTGGCAATGGGAATCTCCAAGCCAAGACAACCCATACTGGGAACAGAGATGGCGGGGGTCATCGAATCGGTCGGCAGAAATGTTCGAAAGTTCAAGCCCGGCGACCGTGTATTTGCGTTCAGCGATGCCGCGATGGGGTGTTATGCCGAGTACAGGTGCATGCCGGAAAATGGGGCGGTGGTTCATATGCCCTCTGAGCTCAGCTTCGAAGAAGCTGCCGCTATACCTTTCGGCGGAACGACGGCGTTGCATTTTCTCAGGAAAGCCAAGCTCCGAGGCGGCGAAAAGGTCCTGATCAATGGGGCCTCAGGCGGGGTAGGGACAGCCGTGGTGCAGCTTGCCCGATACTTCGGTGCACACGTAACAGGAGTGTGCAGTACCACCAATGTCGAATTGGTGCGATCTTTGGGGGCCGATCATGTCATCGATTACTCGTTGGAAGACTTCACGCAGAACGGTGAAACCTACGATGTAATTGTCGATACCATCGGTAATGCCCCGTTCACTCGCTGTAAGACTTCGCTGAAGAAAGGCGGACGACTGCTTCTCATGTCGCCTGGGCTGCCGGAGATGCTTTCGGCGCCCTTGGTGTCGATGACGAGCAATGTCAAGGTCATCGCCGGCCCGGCAACCGGCAGTGCCGATGACTTGCGTTTGCTCGCAGAGCTCGCCGAGAAAGGAAAATTCCGCTCCGTGATTGACCGACGCTATCAGCTCGAAGAGATTGTTGAAGCTCATCGGTACGTCGATACGGGCCGTAAGAAGGGGAATGTGGTCATCATCTTTGCGAATGATGGATGACCATTTGCTTGCCCGATGAAGCCGGAATCGCTGCGCAGTGAAGAGGGCGCTCGCGTGCACGTGCACACCGGTTTACGAGGTCGGGCGCCCCGCCTCCGTAGCGGAATCAGCGGAAATCCAGCGAAGGTAGCCTGCGCTCTACCTTGCGCTGTGATACGTTGTTGACCGCATGAACAATTGGATATACCTGGGAATCGCCATTCTGGCCGAAGTAACGGCGACCTCGTCGCTCAAGGCCAGTGAGGGATTCACGCGACTCGTGCCGTCTCTGGTGGTCATCGCCGGCTACGGCATTGCCTTCTACTTTCTATCGTTGACGCTGCGAAGCATTCCGGTCGGCGTGGCCTATGCCGTGTGGTCGGGTGTAGGCATCGCGCTCGTTACCCTTGCAGGCTTTCTGTTCTATGGCCAGAAGCTGGACCCGGCGGGCGTTGTCGGCATCGGCCTCATCGTGGCCGGCGTGCTGGTGTTGAACCTGTTTTCCAAAGCGCCTGCACCGCATTGAAGCGGGCTGGGCCGGCAGAGGGTTGATGGAAGCCTGGTGCCGCCTCAATAGATTGCCGTAAACTGCACGCCGATGCGGTCGGCCATGGCGTCGGCGATGCGGGCGGCATCGCCCCCGGCGCCGGGCGCCGAGAGAGCGCGCATTTCGTAGTTGACCATCAGCCGGGCGCGCGGCGAGATCTTGTATTGGCCGCCGAACGTCCACGTACGAAAGATGCGCCGGGCCCGCGGCTCATCGTACTCCCGATCGTAAAGGTCGTAGCGCAGGTTGGCTTCCCAGTGGGGAAGGGGCTCCCACGAGCCTTGCAGGTACCAGCCCCGCGCTTTTCCTTCGGGCGCGAGGCCCACGGCGCCTTCTGTCACTGGGGGAACCTGGCCGATCGGAATCATGCCCCGGCCGGTTACGTATTCGCCGCGGAAGCGGAAGCCGTGGCGGTTGACGTGCGCGCCCACTCCCTGGCGATTGCGCACGCGAGTCTCGTCGCGGTAATCGCGGGTGCCTACGGTGTTCCACGCAAAGACCATGGCCTCTTCGCGGTGCACGTTCCAGTGACCGCCTTCGAAGACGCGGGCGACCTGCACGCGGGCCGTGATGTCCTTGGCATCGTCGTCGTCGAGGGCGCCGAAGCGGCCGTTACTGAGCATGACGGCATATCCGTAGCTGAAATCGCCGCTTTCGAAGTAATCGAAAGCCTGTACGCCCACGTCGCGAAAGCCGCTGCTGCCCCCGATGCGGAAGTTGGAAGAAGCGGCTTCGTCCCACCCGAAGCGGTTTTCCTGCAACAGCTGGGCGGCCACGTTGCTGTACGAGATGAAGTCGCCCGCGACGTGAATGCCCTCGATCGCTTCATCCATGGTGGGCAGCCTGAACTGCCCGAACCGCAGGCGCAGGCCGGGGGCGGCCTGCCACGTCAGCGAGGCGTCGAGCACGATGACCGGCGAAACGCGCGTGGTTGCGTTCGAGCCGCCTTCGAACTGCAAAAAGTAGTTGACGCGCTTTTCGGTGCCCGGCACGTTTCCCCTTACGCCCAGGCGGGCCCGGCGTACCGAAAACGACGAGGTTACATCGCCGGCGCCCACTGTATTGAAAATCGCCTGGCGTCCGTTCAGGGCGGTCAGGGTCTCGAGTCCTTCGAGCGGTTCGCCCAGGCTCTGCAGGTAAAGCGGTTGTACGTAACCGATAATGCGCAGATGTTCCGCCTGCGGCGGCTCGGTTCCGCCGATCGTCAACCAGTCGGCGGCCTGCGTCGGACGCGGCAGAAAGGCCAGAAGCGCCACGAGAAGAAGCCACGGGAAAGGAGACGGCAGTCGGGTCATGCCGGCGCCGTGGGGCGAGCCGGGGCCATCTTCCCCCCGAAGATTGATGGGCACGTCCGAACCGTTCTGTAGATGGTGAGCGGGCTCAGTAACGCGCATCGCTCGGTTTTCCACCCTTGGGCCAGTCCTTGTCCTTGGCGGCGAAGTCGGGCCGCGGCTTCTGCGTGAAGTAAAGCGATACGTCGTAGGCTTCCTGTTCGCTGAGCGTGCCGCCCTGACCCAGGGGCATGTTGCCGCGCACGAAGGCGGCGGCCGTCTTCAGGCGGGCCATGCCGGCGGCGATGTTGAACGAGTCGGGTCCCCAGAGCGGGGGAAACATGTAGCGGTCGTCGGGGCCTTTCATGCCCTGGCCGTCGGCGCCGTGGCACGAGGCGCATTGGGCCGCGTACACGGCTTCGCCGCGGTCGGCGTCGGGTTCGGCCGGGGGCTCGAAGCGCACGAAACCGCGTCCTTCGACGCTGGTGCCGATGGGTACGCCCGTCGAAAGCCACGTCATGTATGACATGATGGCGTTCATGTCGTCGCCCGTCGGGTCAAGCGGCTTACCGTTCATGCTGCGTTGAAAGCAGGCATTTACGCGCTCCTGCAAGGTGATGACGCGTGCGCCGCGCGAACGGTACTGCGGAAAGACAGCCGTCACGCCCACCCAGGGGGCGGCGCCGGGAGTCCGACCGGCGTCGAGGTGGCAACTGGTGCAGTTCATGCCGTTGCCGACATTATCGGGCAGCCGCGCGCGGGTATCGGTCAGCAGCTCTTTGCCGCGGCGAATGGAGTCGCCGAGCGGTCCGTCGGGAATCGTGCCCTCGTCGGGTGGGGTGAAGGCGGCCTTGCCGGGCGTGCCGGCCTTCTCTGCCGGCGCGGTTTCGGCCGGGGTTTCCCGGTCGGTGGGCGTCGGCGCTTCGGTTTTCGTGCAGCCTTGCGCAAGCAGGGTGGTGGCCGTGATAGCCAGAACGGTAAGCGTGAGTCTTTGGTGCATGACTTCTCCCCCCGAGACGTCAATTAGTATGCTGTGTTTCGTATATTGTAATAATTGAATGATAGGGGCGCAAGTTCCAGCTACCAGCTTACGCAATGCTGTGCCTCGTAAAAGGTGGGGCTCAGACGAGGTATTTGATGAGTACGAAGCTGCCGATGAGCAGAATCGTGAATACAATGGTCAACAGCTCGAAGTACTTGTCCATGACGGCCTTCATGGGCTCGCCGAACCGGGCCAGCAGGCCCGCGACCAGAAAGAAGCGCATGGCTCGCCCGAGCAGCGACCCGGCCACCAGGCTCACGAGCGAAATCTGCGCCACGCCCGCGGCTATGGTAATGACCTTGAAGGGAATGGGGGTGAAGGCGGCCGTGAAGACCGTCAGAAAGCCGTTGGCGTCGTACTTGGCGACCATGCCCTGAAAGACTTCGGGCGAAAACACATAGGCGAAGAAGAACTGGTCGACCGCGGCCCACAGACCCCACCCGATGGCGTAACCGGCCACCGCGCCGAGCAGCGAGCCCGCCGTGCAGACCGCGGCGATACGAACCCAGCCGCGCGGCTTACCCAGCACGAGGGCTATCAACAGCACGTCGGGGGGAATGGGAAAAAACGAGGCTTCGGCAAAGGAGATCAGGAACAGCGCGGGCAGCGCATAGGGCGTATAGGCCCAATGCAGCACCCAGTTGTACATGCGGCGCAGCCACCCCGGGCGCTTCTCTTCGGGTATGACGGTCAAGGGCTCCGACATTGATTCTCTCCTGGCCTGACGTTGGCGACCCTGTTGCTGTCTGCCAATCCGGCGCCTGCGCGCAGGGTGGCAAACCGTTTATGATACAGGGTTACGGCCATCGGGCCAAGGGGGCAGGGCAATCCGAACGGGGGTCGGTTCCTGAGCCCTGATGCTCGTCGGTCGCTTTCAGGGCTCGCGTTCCCGGCGGGGGGCGGCCGACGGCGCACGGCGGCCGATCGGATACTCGCCCGGAGCCTCGGCCTCTTCGCCGGGGCCCGGCGGGGTGTCGCGCAGCTCGCCGTCGACGATATAGCGAAAGCGGCGGTCCGATTCGGGGCTCGACCAGCGGTCGTCGCTGCCGGGCAGGTTTACCGACGGCGAGCTGCGAAAATCGGCCGGCCGGAAACGCCCCGTCAGAAAGGGAATGCTGAAGAATACGGCGGCCAGGACCGCGCCGATGAGTATGGGCCAGATCTGATCGGTACCCAGCGAAACGAGACCGCCGACCCCCAGTGACACGAAGCCCAGCACGAAGGGAAGCAGCGTTCCGGGGCCGTAGGGGTTTCTGTCTTTGTTCGCGTGTACGTCTGCCATTGGAACCTCCGTACCTTCATGCTGGGGCATTTGCCCCGCTTCGGGAGGGGCGGGGGGTTGCCGGGTGGGCGCGAGACCATGGACGCCGTTGGGCTACGCCCTTGGGTTACGCCGTTGGGTTACAATGGCGAGATGCGCATCGGAGTCATATCAGACACCCACGGTCGATTGCCTGCACGTGTGTTCGAGCTGTTCGAGGGAGTCGAGCACATATTGCATGCCGGCGACATCGGCAACGAAGACATTCTCATCGAGCTGCGGGCCATCGCGCCCGTGACCGCCGTGGCCGGCAACGTCGACGGGTTCAGCTGCGGCGGGGCGGGCGAGTTCGCGCGGGTCGAGCTGGGGGGAATGCGTTTCCTGCTGACCCATATTCTCGATCGTCCCCACCGCATGCGCAGCGAAGTGGCGGCCGAACTCGCGAAAGAGCCGGCCGATGTGGTCGTGTTCGGACACAGCCACCTGCCGCACAACGAACGCGTGGGCAATGTCTGGTTCTTTAATCCGGCCAGCGCGGGACCGCGGCGATTCGACTACCCGGTCGGCGTCGGCTTTTTCGAGAAGGACGCCTCAGGCGCGTGGAAGGCCCGGCACGTGGGGTTGGACGAGCGCAGCGAAACCGTGCTGCGCGAAGGTCGGCATATGAACCGGCTGAGCAGGAAGGCCTGAGACTCAGGCCTTTTCGACCTTGCCCGTGCGAATATCGAGACGCAGATCGACGTGAACGGTCTCGTTGCCGCTTGTGAATGCCAGGGTCAGGTCGACCCCGCCGTCGGCTGCCTGTGCGCGCACGACCTTGTCGAAAGCGATATGCGGCGTTTTCGTTACGGCTGCGACGGCAGAGGCCGCCTGCGCCACCGGGGCCGCCGGAGACGGTGGCGTCTCGGGATCGAGCAGAAGGCCGGTTTCGTCTTCGGTAGGAAGCTCGCCGTCGACCGGAAAGTCTTCTTCGATCTCGATTTCGAGCGCTTCTTCGTCGACCGAATCGTCGACCGCTTCCAGCACGTCACTTTCGACCGGTTCGCTTTCTACCGGTTCCGTTTCTACCGGTTCCGTGTCTACAGGCTCCGTTTCTACAGGTGCCGTTTCAAGCGGATCCGTATCAAGCGGTGCGGCTTTCACCGGTTCGGGCGAAGCCATGACCGTCTGCTCGGCGGCTGCGGGCGACTGGTTCGGCTGCGTCGTCTTGCCGGTCGTCGGGTGGCTCACTCCCTCTTCGTCGACGCGCACGACGTTGGTGGTGTCGCGCAGGCGTTGCAGTACCAGCTTTGAAACCGTGGTCAGGGTTTCAAGCACTCCCTTGCCCATGCCGGCCGAGGCTTCGGTATGGGGCGCCCCGTACAGGTTTACCTTCTTCTCGAGTTCTTCGATGGGAAGGGCGTTCGGAAGATCGCGCTTGTTGTACTGAATGACCAGCGGAATCGAGCGAATGTCCTTGTTGTGGAACTTCAGGTTCTGCGCGAGGTTGCGAATGCTTTCGATGTTGTCGGCCACATGTGCCGGATCGCTGTCGGCGACGAACACGACGCCGTCGACATTCTTGAGCACCAGCTTACGGGTGGCGTTGTAAAACACCTGACCGGGAACGGTGTACAGCTGAAAGCGGGTCTTCAGGCCGCGAATCTCGCCCAGTTCGACCGGTAGAAAGTCGAAGAAGAGGGTACGGTCGGTCTGGGTTGCCAGCGTCATGAGCTTGCCCTTGTGCTCGGGGCGCAGCTTGCCGTGAATATGCTGGATATTCGTGGTCTTTCCCGACAGGCCCGGACCGTAGTAGACGATCTTGGCGTTGATCTCTTTCTTCTTGTAATTGAGCAGTGCCATGGTCGTCTCAGTGTTTACTGGCTCGCTGAGCCATCAGCCGTTTGGCCGCCTGCGACAGCGCGCCGGAAACGTTACGGCTTTTCGCCAACTGCTTGAGCTCCTTTTCGGGAAGGGAGGGCAGCAACTTCAACGAAATGCCGATCGGCGTTTTTGCGTTCTGCACCAACGCCGAGCGAACCTGGGGAAGGCGCACCCACATGCGGTTGCCGGCAATAATGCGAAGAATGTCTTCGATTGCGCTCTTCGACGACGCAATCGCGATGACTTCGCCATCGGTAATGCGCGGGTTCTTGAGCACGCTCGTGCTCACCATCTTGTTCGATTCCTTGACCAGAAGCATGCGGGCTTCCTTGTTGCCCTTGAGCGCAAGTTTCACCTTGGCCGACACCTTCATCTTGGAAATCTGCTTGAACAGGCCGCCTTCCGACTCTTCCTCGGCTTCGGTCGCGGGCGAGGCCGATGCAGAAGATTCGTCGTCTTCGAGAAGGTGGCGCAACGCTTCTTCATCGAAGCCGTCGTCTTCGCCTTCGTCGTCGGCGGCAGCGGTCGATGCCGCCGCGTCTTCCTCTTCGGGCACGAGAGGCTCGGGTTCTTCGACAAGCTCGGCTTCTTCGAGGTCTGGCACCCGGGCCGTAAGCTTGCCGCCGAAAAATTCTTCGACACGCTTGCGGGTCGAAAGGCGGGCGTGCTCGTTGCCGACCAGCGCCTCGGCAATCGCCTGGTTGGCGAGCATGCGCGTCTGATTGCCGCCCAGAACTTCAAGTACGGCTTCTTCCGTTTCGTTCGCGGCGAGCCAGACCAGGGTATCGTCGGACACATGCCGACTGAGCAGAATGGCTTCCTTGACCTGCCAGGGCAGCGTCAGGCGGGCCAGGGCATCGAGAAGTTCGGGCGAAGCGCTCGAATTCACGGCCTGCACGAGAATGTTGACCGGGTGCCCGGTCAGGCCCTGGGTTGCGGCGGCGGCCACCTTCTCGTCGCTGTCGCGCGACAGAACGATCTGCACGGTAATCAGGTCGACGGGCGACAGGGGCACGAGGCCGCGCGCGGCCATCATGCGCGCAGGCGGGGGGCCCGATACGAACTTGGCGGCCTCGGGCGACAGTTGCAGATTCGCTGTTTCCATGGCGTTCAGTCGAGCTTCTTCACTTCGGCGACAATATCGTCATGCTGCAGGGCGCGTGCCTGTGCATCGGCTGCCTCGCGGCTGACGAAACGGCCGCCTTCGATATCGAATAACGTTTCTACGGCCTCGTATTTACCCAGCTTCACCGGAATGCCGGCTTCGTTGGCCCCGGCGGCTGCCTGTCGGGCGACTTCCACATTACCATACTGACCGATGGTGAAGGAATACTTTCCGCCATCTTCGGGTCGCAGGGCAACCTCGAGACCCAGCGAAGCGCCTCTTGCCTGCATGTCCGAGGCTTCTTCAGGCGTCACGTGAGCCGCCGAAAGCAGTACGTACCGTGTCTGGCGCCGGGTGGTCTGGGTAACCGAGGCCTCGATGCCCCATTCGGCCAGGACCTTGCGCACGCGCTCTACCTCGCCTTCGTTCGTAATCGAGGGAAAGGTAAGGGTGTAGTAGGCGTCGGGTTCCTTCTTGAGCCTGGCGGTAACAAGCGGGGTCTTGCCGGTCTCGGGCGTGGCGCCGGGCGTTGTGACTTCGCCCGGCGCGAGGGCGGTCTGGTTGGTTGCCGGCTGTGTCGCCTGTGTCGCGGCGGTAGTCGAGGGCCCGGTAACCCCCTGCGCCGCTTTGTCGGCGGTCTGGTTTCCCGGAATGGAGGCCGCCCCGGGAAAGCTGTCGCCGTGCTGGAGTTGAAGATAGTAATAGGCGCCGCTTCCGCTCGCCAACACGAGCAGCAATACGCCGGCCGCGATTGCGAGCGTGCGACCGACCCGCGAGGGGGCC
>JAWLBW010000032.1:0-23050 GCA_041687475.1 bacterium | reverse complement strand
GCCGCGTCTTGCGACGCGCAATGCCCGATTGCCAATGCCCGATGCCTAACGGCCCTTATTCGTCCGACGTCCGACGTCTGCCCCGTGCAATCGTGCTACACGGAAGGGGATACACGGAAGGGGATACACGGAGGCACAAAGACGCAGAGGGGGCGTTACTCGAATCCGCCGGTTGCCGCCCTTCCTAATGTCTCTGATTTATGTGGAACCTTGCCCCCTCCGTCTCCAACCCGCGCCGCACTTCCGATAGCGTTCGGAAACCCTGCGACGACTGCGCGTGCGTATGGAGAAAGGAGGGGGAGATCGTGCGGCAATGCTGAGCCGGTCGGAGGGGGAGGAAGTGGGATCGGCCAGGCCGACGTCCGACGTCTGCCCCGTGCAATCATGCTACACGGAAGGGGATACACCCTTCGCCCAAGCTCAGGGCAGGCTCCGGCACAAAGACGCAGAGGGGGCCGCGTCTTGCGCCCCGGAATGCCCGCTTGCCAATGCCCGATGCCTAACGGCCCCTATCCGTCCGACGTCCGACGTCCGACGTCTGCCCTGCTACACGTCCAGTTGTTCCAGCAACGCACGGCTGCGCGAGCCGCCGGCGGTTGCGGTAAGCCTTCGCCCCTCGCCCTCGGGCTGCAGCTCGATACGCAGCACGTCCCTGGTCCAGAAGGGCCAGACCTTGTCGGCCCACTCGACCAACGTGACCCCGGCATCGGCCAGCTCGGCCTCATAGCCCAGCATCTGCAGCCGGCTGTCGTCGTCAAGGCGGTATACGTCAAGGTGGTACACGGGCAGGCGCCCGTCGTACACGTTCATCAACGCAAAGGTCGGGCTGGTTACCTCTTCATCGACACCAAGGCCCTCGGCCATGCCCTGCACCAACGTGGTCTTGCCTGCCCCCAACGGTCCGATAAGCGCGACGGCGTCGCCGGCACGGGCAAGGCGACCGAGCGTTCGCCCCAGCTCCTCCAGCGCGGCGGCATCGGGTACAAAACGATTCATAACGGACTCGACTCAGAAAAAATTCGGGTGGAAGGTGGCGTTGCCCCACGTTGCGGCGTTACTGCTCATCGGGCAGGGGGGGCGCTCCCAACAGCTTCTCCAATTCGGGGGGAAGCGCGTCTGCCACCTCCGACGCCCGTACACCGCCAGCGCGGCCCTCGAGCCGTTCGCCCGCGCGCCCGTGCGCGAACACGGCCATGCAGGCGGCCTTTTCGACGCTCTTGCCCCTCGCGAGAAGCGCGGCCACGATACCGCTCAGCACATCGCCCATGCCGCCGGCCGCCAATGCCGGCGAGCCCGACCCGTTAATCCAATACCGCCCGTCGGGCATGGCTATCAGCGAACGCGCCCCCTTGAGCACGGTAACCGCGCCGTACTGGCGGGCCAGGTTCACGGCCGCCGCGGGCCGGTTGGCCTGCACGATTTCGGTATCGGAACCGAGCAGCCTGGCCGCCTCGGCCGGATGGGGCGTGAGCACCGTGGGCGCCTGCCGCCCGGCAAGCAGGTGCTGATTGCGCGCCAGCAGATTCAACCCGTCGGCATCGAGTACCAACGGTCGGTCGGTCTTCGCCACCTGTTCGAGAAAGTCACGCGCACCGTCGGACGTACCGATGCCCGGACCGAACACCACGGCCTGCTTGCGTTGCAGCAAGCCTTCGTTCCAGGCCTGCGCGCTCCACCCATCGAGGGGTTCGTGCATGACCTCGGGCCACGATGCCTGCGTACCCACGGGCGCCGACAGCGTCACGAGCCCTGCGCCGCCGCGAACGGCCCCCCGGCAGGCCAGATCGGCGGCGCCGACCTTGCCCGGTCCGCCGGCAAAGACCAGCACGTGCCCGAAATGACCTTTGTGACTGGCGAACGGCCGCGGCGTCAACGCCAGAATCGGTTCGCCGTCGTCGAGAAAGGCCGCCGTGCGGGCCCATCGCGCCGACGACCGCTCGGGAATGCCGATGTCGATCACGTGAACACGACCCGCGTAGTCGATGCCCGGCGTCACGTACAGGCCCGGCTTTCCCAGCCCCAACGTGCCCGTGGCACCGGCCTTGACCGCCGTGCCCAATACCCCGCCGGTGTCGGCGTCGAGCCCGGTCGGAATGTCGACGGCGTAAACCGGACAGTGCGTCGCCGCCGCCTCATTCAGGTGCTCGACGGCCTCGGCATAAGGACCGGCCAGGGGCCGGTCGAGACCGGTTCCCAGAATGGCGTCGATCTGCACCTCGCCGTGCAGCGAAGGAGGAATGGCGCCGTCGGGAAACTCGTCGAACCGCCCCCCGCACCACCGATACAACCGGGCGTTGACCGTGGCCTCGGGCGTCAGTTCGTCGCCCAGGCCGATCACGTGCACCCGAACCGCCCACCCGGCCTCGCGCAGGTACCGGGCCACGACAAAACCGTCGCCCCCGTTGTTGCCGCGCCCGCATACGATGCGCGCCGCCCGGTGCGTAGCCCCGAAAGTGGCGATGATATCGGCGGCCAGGCCGCGCCCCGCCGTTTCCATGAGGGCAACGGAGGGAAAGCCCCCATCGCGCATGAGTTCTTTTTCCAGCGAACGAATCTCGTCACGAAGCGCAAGTCGCATGTCCTTATCTTACCGCGAACGGTGGCTGCCGTGCAGTACGGTGCGACGGTTTGGACGGCCGGCGGGCTTACGGGCAGACGTTCAGACTTTCAGACCTTCAGACTGGCAGACCTTCAGACTGGCAGACTGTCAGACCGGCAGACTTCCACATCGAGTCGCCGGTGGCGCAGGGCGCCACGGACGACGAGATGGGCATGACAAGCCAGACGTAACGAAGAACAACGGGATGAACGTGCCGAGACCGCTCAACACTTGTGCCCGTGACCGACGTGCGCCTCTCAGAGCCTGTGCTGAACGAAGGCGAAGTATCGGCCTCGCCCTGCTCGGCGACGCGACTCGAGACGGAAACTTTCTTGCGAGCTCGAAGATGTGATGGATGAAGATTCAGGATTCGAGCTGTTCAGCGATGACGTGGGCCATGGCCGTGTCGCCGTCGTGGGTCAGCGAGCAGTGCAGGTGGGTGGCGGGGTGCCGTTCGGCCATGACGCCGTGCAGTCGCAGCTCGGGGCGACCACCGGGTTGGTTTACCACCTCCATATCGCGCCAGTAGGGTCGCCTTGTTCCCCCCAGGGCTTTGAACGCCGCTTCCTTGGCGGCGAAACGGGCGGCCAACGACGGCAACGGGTCGGCCTTGCGCAGGCAATATGCGCGCTCGTTCTCGGTAAAGACCCGCGCAAGAAAGCGATCGCCGTACCGCGCGAGCGTTTGCCTCACGCGCGAAATGCGAATGATGTCGATGCCGGTTCCGACAATCATGTGGGCAAACGGGGTGATACGTGAGAGGTGATAGGTAATTGGTGAGAGGTGAGAGGTGAGAGGTTCCGTTCACGACAACGGTTGGGGCCGGAGGCGCTGTTACTTACCTGATGTGAAGTGAAAAGAGGGGCCGCGTTCGACGGCCCCCTTCAATATCAGGCGATTTATTCCGGCGCCTCGAGGCCCATGTAACGTAGTAGGGCAATGCCGCCGATATCGGTGCCGCCGGCGTTGAGGTCGGACACGAGGGTGTAGTACGTCCAGCTGCCGTTGTCGTACTTCGCCATCGCATTCATCGTCTGCGCACTGATGCTGTACAGACTTGTACCGAAAAGCTTGGTACGGCCGATGAGTTCGAGCTGCGAGGGATTGGTCGCGTCAATGACCCAGGCCCCCATTTCGCCCGTAGACGCGAAGATGTACGGCCCAACCGCCTGCATGTCGCGAATGGTTACGGTGGTATGCGTAATATCGGGCAGCGGGCTGGGTGTGGGCAGCCGAAGCGTACTGAGAAGCGGCGGCAGACGCATGCTGAAATTTTCCTGCGTGGCTGCTTCTTCTGCCAGGCTGTCGAGATCGAAGGCGGCGATTTCACGGGGACCGCCGGCATAAAGGCGCCTTACCAGGTCTCTCGCGGGCAGCCGATTGTAGGCCAACGTGCGCCCGTGATAGTTGAAGACCGTGGCCGGGAAGAAGCAGGCGTCGCCGCTGACCTCGTCAAGCTCGAGAATCATGTTGCCCTGGTCGGTGTCGGCCATCAACCAGCGACGACCGGCGATTTCCTCGGCAAACAATTCTTCGACCACAAAGGCCTGCGCCCTGCTTTCGTCGACCACGCACTTATCGGTCTGCAGTGAATCGTAAATGTTGATGTAGCCCTCAAAGGTGGGGAAATCTTCGGGCGTGCCGTAGGCAATGGTTTTCCCATCGCCCCAGCAGGCATACACCGTATCGCCGAGCACGCTCAAGCAACCATGCCCCTGTTTGCCGGGCACCCCGTAAAACGAAGGCATGGCCGTCGGGTCGGTATAGGGAACCCGGTACACCGAGGTCGAGTCGGCAATGAAGATCCACTCGGGCTCGCCTACCGCGTCGCGCGTTACCCTGACGGCTTTCGGGTTGCCAGAAGTGGGAATGTGGGTAAGAAACCTGGCCTGGCGACCGGCGATCATCTCGGTCATGTCGTACATGGCCACGCCCCCGTACCCCTGGGCTATCAGCGCATAACGACCGTCGACAACCTGAATGTCGTTGGGGGTACCCTCGTGCGCCAGCTGCAGACCGGGCAACATGGCCTTCATGCAGGGGCTGTCAAGCCCGGCACGGGTAGACTCCGGAGGCGTACCCAGGCAGGTGCTCGTAAGACTCTTGTCGAGCTGCCGTGCCTTGTCGAGATAAACGGCGGTCAAGCCGCGGAAGCCGTTGGCGATGAGCGCAATACCGTCGGAGTTGTCGGCATCGGGTATACTGGCGGGTCTCCTGACGACGATATCACGCATGACATCGGTCGGCGGCAGACGATCGCCTTCGTGGGCGAACGTGTTGAAGCCGCTGTTAGCCAGGGCGGCGTCGTGGGCCTGCTTGGCCAGATACGGATCACGCAGGTCGACCACTGTCGTCGTTTTGCCGAGCAGGAACATCTTTTCGCGATCCAGCCGGAAATCCGAACTCTTGGATTCGCTTGCGAAACTCGCGATGCGGCGTGGCTTCGTCGGGGTCAGGGCGTCGATGATATGAAAGCCGTTGAATCCGGTACCGATGGTCGAAACCCCGACTACGGCGAGCGGCGCGGTAGTGAAGTCGACCGTTACCGGCGTTCCGGCCAGCGTACCGACCTCTTCGTAGGCGTTCACCACGTTCCAGCACCGGTTGTTGCGGGCCATGGCGCCGGCATGTGCACCGCTGAACGATACCGGGTTCAGCGTGGGAGAACCCGGATAGGCCGGCAGGCGTGCCCACGAGAGGTGGGTGGTAACGATCTGCACCCCGCTTTCGCCCAGCCACTCGCGACCGAGCGGCAGCGTGTCGAGCACCGTGTCGTTGCCCTCGTTGGCAACCACCGCATAACCCGAACCGTCGCCGTTGTCGTCGCCCAGCATCGAGCGAACGGCAACACGGTTGCCGGGCAGAATGGGCGTCTGCGTTTTCAGGTTTACCTGCTTGAGCGCCGGCGTCTCGAGGGTGAAGGTGCTTCCACCTTCGAAAGGCGTCAGCCCGGCCCACGAAACGGGGTCGGAATAGGGCAGCCCCTCGAGCACAACCGTACCCGAAGACGTAGCCACCACCGCATAGCCGCGCCCCTGGTTGTTGTCGAGGGTGGCATCGCCCAGCGTGACAGCGACCGTGGTAACCGCCGCGGGCAGGTCCGTCGCCATATCGAGCGTGAAGGTCACGCCTTGCAGCGCGGGGGCTTCCTCGCAGGTTGCGCCCTGGGGGCCGCTTTCGAACGTCAGATCGGCGGTAATGGGCCGCGATTTCGTCACGCCCACATGGTGACCGGTGCCCGAAATGCCGAGGGAATTCGTCGAGACCGACTGCAGAGAAGCAGCGCAACCGGCAGGGCTCGGTGGGCACTGGTCAAGCCAGTCACGCAGGCGATAGAGCCCGAGCCCCTGGCTGTTCTGGTTAATGGAGAGCCAGGCATAGCCGTTTTCATCGACGGCCATGTCCGAGCTGAAGGTGGCCACCTTGCTGGGAAACGGGCTCTGCGAAACACCCGCGACGTCCCAGCAGCGAACCGAAGAGTCGGTCGTGTTCGGCCTGGCATAACCGGCCGGGTTCAGGGCGCCCGTTACCGGTAAGGCGTAGAGCGCCTGAAAATCGCCCACCCCCTCGTCAATCGAGGCAATGAGATACGGTTGTCCGTCGGTGCGTTCGACGAACTTCACGCCGCTCACTCTGCGGCCGATATGATTCGGGCTGTTCACCGTGGGCGAGCAAACGGCCACCGGCGCCGTGGGCGTACCCGGAAAGCAGCCGGCCGACTGCTCTTCGCCGCAGGCAAGCGACGAGTCGGTGTTGACGTTGAACAACTGTAGGCCGCCCTTACCGCCCACGGCCACCAGGTCGTTATACGTGTCGATCTCACGCATGGTTTTGCTTCCGCCCGGAACCGGGTCGGCAACGCCAATCAGACGGGCCGGTGAAGAAAGGCCCAACGCGCCTTCCTCGAAAGCCGTCGCAGGGTAGGCAATGGTCTTCAGGCTGATGGGGCCGTCGGCAACATAGGCGATTTCGATCGCTTCGCCGTTTTCGTCGACCCAGGCACCGCCCGGTCCATGATGGAAGGCCAGGCCCCAGCTGCTTCCCCCCGTGATGAGCTTGCTCGACGGCACGATGGGCACCGATACCGAAATGGTGATGCTGGTATCGACCGATGCCTCGTATTGATCCCAGACCTTCAGGCGGGCGGTGAAGGTGCCGCCCTGCGTGTAGGTATAAACGTAGGCGGCCTTGGCAGGGTCTACGTCGATGGGCGCCGAACCGTCGCCCATGTCGAGTTCGACGCGCTTGATTCCCTTGTTGGCGTCGGGGTCGTAAGCCGACCAGTTCAGGACCGTGGCGAAAACATAGTCGCCGTCTTCGTTCTTCGAAAGCATGCCCGACGAAGGCGAGGCCGAAAACCTGGTAATGATCGGCGGTTTGTTTTCGACGGCCGTCACATACTTGACGGTTTCGGGCGAACGGTTGCCGTTTTTGTCGGTTACCCAGATGGTAACCTTGTAGGGTTCGGGCGCGGCGGCTTCATAGGTGTGCACCACCCGCTCACCCGTGCGGGTGACCCTGTCTTCGACACCGTCGCCGTTGAAATCCCAATGATAGCTGAGTTCCTCGGCGCAATCGGCGAAGAGATCGTCGTCTTCGCCGGTGACGTTGAAGGTTACATCGAAGGGTACGCGACCGGCCTTGGGGTCGAACTCGGTACGAACGATGCGGGGCGTATTGTTGCAGGTGTCGGCGCCGACGCACTCGGGCGCGAAAGGGTTGAGCACGCAGACGTCCTGCGTGGGGTCGTCGGTTTCGGCCGTACAGCCGGTTACCGCCGTCAGAACGGCGGCCATCGCCAACCTTGCCCAAGCACTCTTCCTCATCGGAACCTCCATAAACGCCCGCATGCCGGATCGATCGCGGCCTCAGCGAACTGAAACACAGCGATAATCATACCAACCTGAGCCTCGGTGTCAAACGCACGGGAGCGGGCGTTGCCGATGGCCAGGCATGCAAACTCTGCATAGCAGCAAGGGCATTCTTCTGAAAACTCTGCACGGCACGACAGGTATTCGGGCTGGCGCTTGTCGCCGACTCGATACCGACCGGGCCCATTCCCCCAAGGCGGGCTCACACGCCGCCCTCTACCCCCAAAGCAAATATCAGAAGGGCAGCAGCAGCAGGAACTTGAGTCCCGAGTAGGTAAAGTCGCGGTAACTGATTCCGACGCGACCGTTGGCAACCTCGGCAATGCTGGTGTAGGTACCGGTCATGCCCGAAAGATCGGCGCGGAAGGTCTGCCAGGGCAGGTCGCCGCGGCGGGTGGCGACCTTCAGGTCGTTGTTCGTCGAATCGAAGTAGGAAATGTACGGCCGGCAGTCGCGGGTACGCGTCTTGGGATCCTGCCGGCACACCACGGTAATGCTCGAGGCCTCGCCGACAAGACCGTCACTATCGACACGCTCGGTAAGCCAGCGCTGCCCCTCGTCGTCCCACCGGGCGTACTTGAGGTCTTCGTTGGTCTTGTCGTAGTAGGAAACGTGCCATTCGTTTTCGCCGTTCACGAAAAGCGAAGTGTGCTCGCCCACGTCGTCGTTGCCCTGACCGATCACGGTGCTGCCGTCGACGACCCACTGCATCCACTCTTGGGGCAGGCCGCCCTGACCGGCCGCGGGGTGCCCCGGCATTTTGGCCATGACCAGCAGCGAACCGAGCGAGGCGTGATAGTAGGCCACGATGGGCTGCTGCGTCTCGGGCCTGACCTGAATGGAAATGCCGCCGTGCAGATTGCCGCCGATGCCCGAGGGGCCGGTCAGCGTGCCGGTGTCGATGACGCCCCAGACCGGCGCCGTGCCCGAGGTAAGCACGTCCCAGCGCATGTAGATGAGGTCGTAGCTCTGCCGGTCGATGAAGGCGATGTGCGCCACGTCGTTGGCGTCGAGGGTAAGCGACGCAAACAGGCCGCCGTGATCGAACAGGGAGGCCCGCTGCCACTCGACGCCGTTGAAGTAGGCGTACTTCATGCGATCGCCGCTTACGTCGTAGTAAACGATGTGCGGGTTGTTCTGCGAGTCGATGGCGATCGAGGTATACAGACCGACATCGCCTTCCTGATCAACGATTTCGGTTACCCAGGTGCCGCGCGCGCCGTCGAGGCGGGCGTACTTGAGCGCACCCGAGGTGTAGTCGTAGTAACTGACATGCGGCCGGCCCTCGCTGTCGGCGGCCAGAGAGTTGAACTGGCCCACGTCGCCGTCGGGCGCCTTGTCGATCCAGATCGAACTCGCCATGATGCCGCGCGGTTCGTCGCCGGGAACCGTGCGCCCGCAGGCTACGGTTACCAGGAGGCCGAAAACGAGAGCGAGATGGCTGCGTGCTTTCATCAGTTACGGGGTCCCTGGAAGTTCATGTCAAGCCGTGTCGTGACCCGCGGGCAGCGGGGTTCGTCAAGGCCCTTGTACTCTACCCGGCGTGTCGACGGGGTGCAAGCATCCTTGCGCTTTGCCTTGTCGAGTCGTTACGTACCGGTCCGGTCTCTTTCGATACAGGCTCGGCGAACCTGCATGGAAAGAAACCGGGACGGAGCAGGTGCTCCGTCCCGGTGAGTGTGTCTTAGAACAGCCGCTTGCGCAGCAGAACGAGGGCCGGAATGGCCAGCAGCACCAGGGCGTCGGCCATGCTACCCGCACCGTTGCCGGTGGTCGAGCAGCCGAAGCCGCCGTCGCTTGCGGTGAAGTTGAAGGCCGACTCGGCAATGTTGCCGGCGTTGTCGGCGACCTTCACGCGCAGGGTGTGACGACCCGACGACAGACCAGACAGGCTGATCTTCTGGTTGTAGCCGAAGTTGCTCCAGCTACCGTCGTTCAGGCGGTAGGCAACGCGCAGGTCTTCCTTCGAGGTCAGCCAGTCTTCGGCTTCGACGAAGAAGTTTGCACGATTGCCGACCGTGCGGTCGCCCAGCACGCGTACCTTCGGAGCGATCGAGTCGACCACGAAGGTGTAGCGGGCTGCTTCGGGCTGCAGTACGCTCTGGCTGTTGAGCGCCTTGACCTCGAAGGTATGCTTACCTTCGAGCAGACCCTGGATGCGTGCTTCGGTCGACTTGTCGAAGACCGACCACACACCATTGTCGACGCGCCAGCTGTACTGGAGGTTGTCGCCGTCGACCGAGTCGAAGCCCGAGAAGCGGAACACCGTTTCAGCGGCGCTCACCTTCACCGGACCGTCGATAACAGCCTGCGGCACGCTCAGGCTGGTCGAACCGGCCTTCGGCGCGAGGCCGATGTCGAGATCGAGACCGAACGGCTGGGTAGCCGACGTACCATCGAGCAGATAGTCGAGCTGACCGATGAGGTAAGCCGAGTCGAGGTACGACAGGTCAAGCGACAGACCGGCAACCAGGTAGTCGCCGAAGCCGTTGCCCGCGGGCAGCTCGTTGTCGGTGGCGTTGTTGCCCGCGCCGTCGTTCACGAAGCTCGTACCGATGTACGGAGCGTCGAACACGAGCGGCAGGTTCAGGAACGCACCGATGTCGAAGCCGATCTCAGCCAGCAGGTCGACGTCGACCGAGAGGGCCACGCCGATCAGGTTCGAGATGGCGCCCTTGAGCACCTGGTAGTCGTTCCAGGCGTCGTCGACCGAACCCGAGGCCGGGTCATCGATGTTGCCCAGTGACAGTTCACTGTACTCGATGATGGCGTTGATTTCGGGGTCGGCGATACCGGCCAGGCGAAGCACGCGGCGGGTCGGAGCCGAGTTACCCGTACATTCGTTGGGCTGACCGGCACCGGCCGTGGGATCACAGCCGATGGGGAAGTAGGTATCGGTGTTGACCAGCGTATCCAGACCGGCGCCCATCGGGGTCGGCTGCTTGAGGATATCGATGTTCAGACCGATGGCCACACCCATGTCGATGGCGAAGACGCGATACCAGGTGTTGTCGGAATCGCTCGTACCATAGACATAGAACTCGATGAGCAGGTTCGGAATCACGACGGTGAAGTCGGGATACGTGGTCACGCCGCTCAGCGCGAGGTTGATGGGCGGGCCGCCCATGATGATGTACGGCGCCGAGGCGTCTTCCTGCAGGTGATCGAACGTGTTGACCACGTCGGTCACCGGCGTTACCTGGTCGAAGCCCACGCCGCAGTCGGCGCTGGGGTTCGCACCACCCGCACCGCAGGTGTTGCCGTGCACGTACTTCTGCAGAAGCGGAATCACGCGCATGCGCATCGGGCGGTTCGGGAAGTCCTTGGCCAGCGCCGGGAAGAACAGCTCGAAGGTCGAGGTGTTCAGCAGGTCGGCGGTGGTTTCGCCCAGCACCTGGTCGGTAACCGGAGCCAGCTGACCCGTGGCGTCGAGGTCGGCGCAGAGCAGACCCTTCAGCACGGCGTCGTACAGCGCGGCGCTCAGCACGTTCTGGTGCAGGGCAAGACCGACGCCGTAGGCGCCGGTGTCGGGCGTTACTTCGGCAGCCGCCGGCGTAATCGTGGGCCAGGTTACCGCCGGGAAGTTGAAGCCGGCCAGCAGACCCTGCTGTGCCGCACCCGCCGTGAGGGCCTGAAGGGCCTTCGGAGCGATGGGCTTGGTCAGGAACGGGTCGTCTGCCTGATCGGCATTGGCGACGAATTCGCCGATACCGTCGACATAACCGGTCAGGGCACCCAGGCTCTGCACGCAGGCCGTGGTGTCGAGACGCTGGCTTACCGGCGCCGTGATGGCGGGTACCGAGTTCCAGCTTACGCCGAGGGCGAAGTTGAAGGGCATCATGACGCCCCACTGGTCGGCCCAGAACTCGTTGGTGCTGTCGCCGTCGACATCGGAGTCGAGCAGGATGTCGAGGAAGACATAGTCGGTACCCGGACGCAGCGGCCAGTCGAAGCTGATGCCGGCCAGGGTGGCGCCCAGATCAAGAAGCGACGTGGGTCCGAGGTAGTAACCCGGGTTGCCGCGCGCGCGGTTCTTGAACTTGTCTTCGGCAGTAGCGTTGATTTCACCCTGGATGTACGGAATGATCGAGGTGATCTGTTCCGAAATCTTGTAGGTGCTATCGTCGCCGTTGTCCGAACGGTTCGGGTATTCGCAGCTGCCCGTAACGCCGCCGTATTCAACACCACCATCCTGGAGGGGGCCGTAACCGGCGTTGGTGTTGGTGCAGGCGTCGGCCGGACGGCGGCAGTTGTTCGGGTTGTCGGACAGGTACCACTCACCACCGAATTCTTCGAACTGGTAGGGGTGGCTGTTGACGCCGATACGGTCACGGCCCTGGCCGGTACCACCGGCGTAGTAGTCCTGACCGGTAGCACCGGTGTAGGCGCCGTTGCCGTGCAGCGCCGGAGCTACCACGTTGGCCGTGGTTATGCCGACCGTGGTGACGGGGCTAGCGGCCCAATCACCATGTTTGCGGGCGAAGTAGTCGGTCAGGATGAGGCCACCACCCGTGATGTCCGATACCAGGTTGGGGTAGTTGGGCGAGCCGTCGTCGCGGAAGGGACGAACGTCTTCGTTGTAACGATACGGATCGCCCGGGTTCGACTCGGTCGTACCCAGGTTGTTGTTACAGTACGGACCCTTGTTGAACACGAACTGGAAGTTGCTCTGGAAGTCGACGTTCTGCAGTTCGAAGCCCAGGGCCACCGCGTGCGGCTGCACGTCGCCGTTGAAGCTCGAGGCCACGCGAATGTTCAGCGTCAGCTGAATGGTGCCCAGTTCGAGCTTGCCGTAGGCCTTGAGGTAGGTGCTCAGGTCGTCGGCCGGAACATAGTCGGTCGAGCTGTTGCTGACGTCGGTCAGGCTGAACTCGGCGGGGGGCTCGAAGAGTACGTCGGCTACGACGTCATTCAGCTGCAGCTGAATCTGCAGGCCGTCGTCGTCGTCGCGGTATTCTGCCGCCAGGTTACCCAGCGCGCCGCAAGGCGTGTTGGCTCCGTTGATGCTCGGATCGCAGACGCCGGTCAGCTCGTCCATGTTGCCCGACTCAACGTCGTCGTTGGCGGCCGGCATGACCGTGAAGCTGGCGTTATCATAGTCGTAGCTGATGAACTTGGCGCCGGCTTCGTTGTCGACGTCGAACAGGTACATGTGCATACACACGCTGCCGACGAGGGGAATGTCGAGACAGGTCCGATCGAGGAACGGCGAAGCCTCGTAGCCGCCGCGGCCCGTGGGCACGCCGTTGGCGCCCGTGACCGGCAGGTACAGGAACGAAGTCGCGTCGTAGTCGATGGTGGTCGACGTATCGGCATCAAGGAAGCGCTTGAGCGTCAGGTCGAGGAAGTTGGCAAAAAGCGGGGTCGGGTTGTTGCTGTTGTCTTCAGCACGCAGCAGCTTGGCGCCGACCACGTCTTCGAGAAACCTCATCAACGAGCCCTGGGGGTGGCTACCGAGGGTGCCGTCGTCGCCGGTCAGGCGAAGCATCAGGGTGCTCTGGTTGAAGCAGTCACCAAACTGCAGCTTGGTGTCGTCGTCAAGCAGCGCCGGGTTACAGTCGGTGCCACCGGCGTTGCCGGCCGCACCGGCCTTGGGTAGTCCGGCATAGTTCGAGTTCAACGAACCCGAGCTCCACGCCGGCCGAACGAGCGGGTTGTCCGCCTGCGCCACGCCGGCGCCGAGCCCGAGGCTCAGTACCGTTGCGGCGAGGGGCAACATGTATCGTCGGATACGGTTCATGTTCCCTCCCTTTATGGGGTCTTTTCGCATCACGATAACAAGTGAGCAGAGTGAGCCTTCCTATGCGACAACCGAGGGACCGCTGCCGTCACACCCGTGACGACATCGGGAGAGAGCCCTAGTCGAGTCGGCGCATATTGAGCCATGGTGTGAGACTATAGACGAATTCAAATGGGGTGTCAAGCGTAAAAAAGAACACTTATCGAGGGGCAATCGAGGGGGAAGATTCACCTGTAGTTACTGTCACTTACGGCTATCAAATAACTGTTTAACAGCGCGTCATTTTTAGTGCATTGCGTCAATTATCAAACGTTTTTTGGAACCGATCGGGCAGGCTGGCGCCAGGAGCAACCCTGCGGGTCCCTTTTTTACCGACCACCCGGTAGAAAGCAGGCAGGACTCCCGGATAAACGCCCAAATCCTTACGGGACGGGGGCCAGGGCGTCGATGCGGTCGCGCTTCGCGGTCATTTGTTCGTAAAGGGCGTTTTACAGGAGATCGCGGGGTGCGCAGAGGGGTGCTGCGCGAAACGGGGGCTTTGCGCCTTTCCCCTGGAGGCCTACTCTTTCTTGTTAAGTGCATTCCGGGTGCAAGGGCGGGGGGATACACCGAGGCACAGAGGCCCAGAGGGGGTCGGTTCCGAAGCTGTGGTGGCTGCCCTATTCTTTCTGATTGCGTCACGTCGCCCTTTCCTCTTGAAGGCTGACACGTGCAGGACCCCTCCTCTGAACTCGGGACAGGCTCCACCGGCCACAGGCCACTGGCCACTGCCGTGCAACCGTGCGGCACGAAAACCTATCACCTCTCACTTCTCACCACCGTGCGACCGTGCTGCACGTACTCGGTCGCTTCGCGGCCATTTGTTCGTATAAGGGCGTTTTACAGGAGATCGCGGGGTGCGCAGAGGGGTGCTGCGCGAAACGGGGGCTTTGCGCCTTTCCCCTGGAGGCCTACTCTTTCTTGTTAAGTGCATTCCGGGTGCAAGGGCGGGGGGATACACCGAGGCACAGAGGCCCAGAGGGGGTCGGTTCCGAAGCTGTGGTGGCTGCCCTATTCTTTCTGATTGCGTCACGTCGCCCTTTCCTCTTGAAGGCTGACACGTGCAGGACCCCTCCTCTGAACTCGGGACAGGCTCCATCGGCCACAGGTCACAGGCCACTGCCGCGCAACCGTGCGGCACGAAAACCTATCACCTCTCACTTATCACCACCGTACGACCGTGCTGCACGAGACCATGCCGCACGAAATCCCTTGCCTGAATCTCGGGAACCCGGTATAGTGATCATTTCCGCCTCATACGGCGGAGCAGTTTCGCGAAAGTGGCGGAATTGGCAGACGCGCAAGATTCAGGTTCTTGTGCCCGCTAGGGCGTGGGGGTTCGACTCCCCCCTTTCGCACCACTTCGGATAAAGGCACTCACGGCTTCGTGGGTGCCTTTTTTCTTGCCTGGTGCGCAGATAGTCTCAACTGCGCCGGCGCAGACGGCGGTATCAGCCCCCACGTCGTGCCGATGATTTGAAGCTCCAGGCTTGCCCGGCCTACCGCAGCAAGCATCTCCCCTTCCCCCCGCGTAGATGCGTCGTCGTTCGACAAATCGCCTGCACCTTGATAATGTTACAAACAAATCTGTTTATGACTCGAGGGCTCGCCATGCAGGCATTGAAAAGCATACTGGTTCTTTTTCTACTCGTTGCTGCTTGCCGCTCCGATACCGACCCGGTCGATGCGTATGCGCCTACGTTCGTATATGCCGATGCACGGCGAATGCTTCCCTTTCCTTCCGATCGTTTCCTCATTGAAGATTCGGGCCCTCGCGATACAAGCCATGAGCAGGCCACGGGTTACCGCATCAATCTATCGCCATATGATGTCGAAGACGAGACGCTGGCCAAGTCGCCCACGGTGGTCGAAAGCCTTGCCGGTCTCGACGGCTTTGGTACATCGGCCGAGATAGCGGTCGGCTTGACCCATGTGGCCGACTTTTCGGGCTTGACCGACCCGGCCACGGCTTTCGAGCGCTCTGTCGCCGATGATTCGCCGGTGGTTCTGGTTTCCCTCGACCCGAACGATGACGAAGCGGGCACCCCGCTGCCGTATGTCGCCCACTTCGAAGATGACGGCAAGGTGCTCTTTCTGCGGGCCGCGAAGCCGCTACGCGCGTCTTCCTGGTATGGGGTGGTGGTGCGGCCGGGTCTGCGCGACGGTGTGGGGCGCGATTTCGTTTCCCCCCCGGGCTTTTCGGCAAGGTACGAAGCCGCGAATGCCGGCGACCTCGAAGGCGAGGGGTATGCCAGGCTTCGCGAGGTGTATCCGGGGGCGGTGGTTTTTGCGCTAACCTTTCGCACGGCTTCCATTACGACCCGACTGCGCGCGCTTGTCGATGAAGTACGAAGCTTGACGCCCTCGGCGGTAACCTGGTCGGTTCGTGCCCCCCTGCCCGGTCATGCGTCGGTTGAAACCATTGTCGAGGGTTGGTTCACCAACCGCGACTACCGCGATGCCGAAGGGAAACTCACCGAATCCGTGGTGCGCGAAGAGAAGGTGCCCTTCACCCTCACGCTGCCGAAGGTCGCCGGCGGCGTGACCGAGCCGTTTCCCGTGGTGTTGTCCCAGCATGGTTTCGGCAGCAATCGGCAGGGTATGCTCGTCATGGCCGATGGGTTTGCCCGGCGCGGCCTGGCCCTGCTTTCCATCGATGCGCCCAACCACGGCTCGCGTGGGCCGGGCGATGGCGTGAACGGCGATTTTCTTTACGGCGTACGCGATACGTTCGGCATCTGGACCGATGGACAGTCCATCGCCATCAAGGGTTGGCACTTTCGCGATATTCTTCGGCAGCAGGTCTTGACGCACCTGCAGTTGGTTCAAGCGGTCGAGGCATGGGAGGGCGATGTCGTTCGTGCCGGCAATGTACCGGGCGCCGATCTGGATATGGATGCGCTCGGGTATATCGGACATTCGATGGGCGCCGTCATGGGCGGCGTCAGCGGCGCCGTGCTGAGCGAATTCAAGCGGGTGGTGCTGAACGTGGGCGGCGGGCGCATTTCCGATATCTTCGCGCGCAACGAATCGGTCGACGAACTGGCCATGGTGGCGTTGAAGCCCCGGGGCGTGAGCATGGCCGATGGGTGGCGCGCGGTGAACATGGCGCAGGCGGCCGTCGACCCGGGCGATCCGATCAATTACGTGGCGCACATCGCGAAAGCGCCCTTTGCCGGCGAGGAACCCCGGCCGCTGCTCATGCAGAACGTGCTCGGCGACTTTCTCGTGGCCAATCACGCGTCGTTCGCCCTGGCGCGGGCGGCAGATGCGAGCTTTATCGGACCACACATTGTCGAAACACCGGGCCTGCCGCACCTGACTATTCCGGCCAGTGGGGTTTCGGGCGACGATTTATCGCTGATTGCCTTCTATCGCGACATTGAAATCGGTGGCAACACGGTTCGCGCCGACCACGGAAATCTGCTGGGCAGCAAGACGGGCGTTGACCAGGCCGCCGAATTCTTCCTGACCGGCAGGGTGGTGCAACCGTAACCGGAAAAGGCCCGGACAGGCGACTCGCTTACGCCCGGCGCACGAGATCGGCCACCAGCTGCATGATGGGTTCGCGCAGCTCGGGCAATCGCTCGGCTTCGCCGACGCCCACCATCTGCGTCACCATCGAGCTGATTGCGTGAACCAGCGTCTTGATGACAAAGCGCTTATCGGCCCGGCCGAACAAGTCGGTGTCGTGCAGCACCATGGCCACCATGTCGATAAACGCCTTGAGCGAGTCTTGTCGCTGCCTGATCGCGACGGGGCCTGCCGCGTACACTTCAACCAGAAACGCCTTGGCGAAAGCCGGCTGGTCGGCAAGCAGGTCAAGGTAGGCGGCAAGTAGTCGGTCGATCTTCTCCAGGGCCGCCTGGGGACCTTCGAACTCGCGGCCGGTGAAATCCATAATGCCCGACGCCAGCGTCACGGCAACCTGCTCGGCCGCTTGCTGGTAGGTTGCCCGAAAGCAATCTTCCTTATCCTTGAACAGCTCATAGAACGTGGCCCTGGAAACGCCCGAACGCGAAACCACGTCGGCAACCGAGGTCTGGGCGTAGCCTTTTTCGGCAACGCTCTCAATCATCGCAATGAAAAGCCGCTCACGCTGCGACTGTTGAACCTGTTCACGACTGAGATCATGGGGACCGCGCGGAAGCGCGCGTGACTTTTTCGGCTGGGGCATATTCGGGGTCGCTTCAATGAAAGAACGTCAGCTGCAACAGCCAGTATATAGGCCACGACGGTACACGTCGAACAATCGAGATCCCAGATCCCAGATCGCAGATCCCAAAACCCGGAGGCGGTTTGCATGTTCCGCATTCCGAAGCCGCAGTTCTCCTATTTCCGAGTTCCGCGTTCCGAGTTCCGCGTTCCGAGTTCCGCGTTCCGAGTTTCAGTTCCCTTTCCGCGTTCCGAGTTCCGCGTTCCGCGTTTCCCAGAGTTTCGCTTTTCATTCTGTGCTGGACATGCGCAGGCCTGTCTGCTAAAGTCGTAAACACTAATGTTTATTACCGTTCAAGTCGAGGGGCCGGTTGATGGAAACGTTTGATTACCAAGGGGCAGCGATCAAGTACGTTCGCCGCGGAAAAGGCGAGCCGGTCGTCTTCCTGCATAACGGCGGAACGTCGCACGCTATCTGGAAAGAGGTCGTGCCGCAGCTGGAAGGCGAGTTCGAGACCTTCGCGCTCGACCTGCTCGGTTACGGAGCTTCGGACAAACCGGGTACAGGTTATGATCTCGGGAACTACGTCGATATGCTCGAGGCGTTTCTCAAGCATCACCGGCTGAAATCGGTTGCCCTGGTCGGAAACTGCATGGGCAGCGCCATGTCGGTTGCCTATGCCATGCGGAACCCGGCGAATGTGCGGGCCCTGGTACTCGTCAACCCTCTCACTTCGGCCACGTTTACCGCCGGTTGGCTGGGCGCAACCTTGCGTTTGCGGAAACATGCGCCGGGCTTTTCGCATTTCCTGTACGGCCCAATCGGTCGCATGAAGCTCAACCGCTGGCTTGCCGTTCAGTCGCTGCGTACGCAGTTCGGGTCTATCGGTCGCTCGAAGAACCTGCACCTGAGCGACGATCTTTGCGCCTGCTTTACCGGCAACGGGCAAATGCCTTCGTTGCTGGGCGCGCTCGACGACCTGGTGAACTACGAATTTCTCGACTCCTTCAATCCGCCTGACGACTTCCCGGCCCGCTGCACAATCTGGGGCCTGGAAAACAAGATTCTCTCTGCAAAAGCCGGCCGGCGACTGAACGCCACCCTGAAACCCGAGCGTGAAGAGTGGCTTGCAAAGACAGGCCACCTGCTCATGCTCGAAAAACCCGAAGCGGTTGCGCAGATCATTCGTGAATTTCTGGCTGTGCACCCCGTGCGGAAGGAGACATTGCGATGACCCCCATTCTTCAGGACGATATCTTCAACCTGGCCGCCGTCGTTCGCGAGGTTGCGCAGAAAGACCCCACCCGCACGGCCGTTATCGAGCCCGACGGCTTTGATGCCCAGGGCAAGCGCCGTTACAAGAAATACACCTACGAGCAGCTGTCTCAAGACGCCGAGTCGGTTGCCCCCGGTCTGCGTGAAATCGGCATTGCCGAAAAGACGCGCATCGTCTGCCTGACCCCGCCGAGCTATGAGTCGTGCGTGCTGGGGCTTGCCCTGCAGCGGGTCGGCGCGACTACTTTGTGGATCGATCCTTCCGTCGGCTATCGCAACGTGGCCGAGCGTCTGAGTCGCATCAAGCCCGACGCATTCGCCGGCATTCCGTTCGCCCACCTGGGTCGCATCGCCTTCGGTTGGGGGCCGCGCTTTCCGAAAAAGGCCATTGTGACCGACGGAAAGTTTCCCGGCGCATATACGTTGTCGTCGCTGAAGCGTACGCCTCCGGTCGAGCCCACGCAGCCCGCCGTAACGTCCGACGATCCGGCCGCCGTTCTTTACACGACCGGAAGCACCGGCCCCGCCAAGCCGACGCTGTACCTGCATCGAAATTACGCGGCCCTGTATCGCATCGTGCACGAGAGCTGGCGCTTCGACCCCGAGCGGGAAATTCCGGTCGACATGGCCATTTTTCCGGCCTTCTTCTTTATCGCGCTGAGCGCCGGCGGCACCATGGTCGTGCCTCCCATCAAGTTTCCCCGGGAAACGCCGGCCAAGGCCGATCCGAAGGCAATCATCGAAGTCATTAACGATTGCGGCGTGCACTCGTGCTTCGGGTCGCCGGTCATTCTCGAAAACATGGCGCGCTACGCCGTAGCCAACAACATCAAGGCGCCCACGTTTACCCGGGTCATCGGCGGCGGCGCACCCATTTTCGGCAACGTCAAGAAGGCACTGCTCAAGCTGATGGGCCCCGAAGCCGAGGTGTTTTCGAACTATGGCGCGACCGAGGCGCTTCCGACCAGTGAAATGGGCGCACAGGAAGCGCTCAGTGAGACCTGGCCGCTGACACAACAGGGCGCCGGAATTTGTGTCGGACGCCCCTTCACCGGCGTCGAAGTGCGTATTATCGACATGAACGACGGTGTCGTCGAGCGCCTCGACCAGACAAAGCCGCTCGAAACCGGCGCTATCGGCGAAATTCTGGTCAAGAGCAGGCATGTGAGCCCCGCTTATTTCGAAGATCCGGAAAGTACCCGTAAGAACAAAATCTACGGACCCGAGGGAGAAGTCTGGCACCGCATCGGCGACGCGGGCTACCTCGACACCAAGGGGCGGCTCTGGTATTGCGGCCGTGTGAGCCAGCGCGTGAAGGGCAAGGAAGGGCCGCTCTTTTCGCTCAACTGCGAACCCATCTTTGATTCACACCCGGCCGTGCGCCGGAGCGGGTTGGTCGGCGTGCCCAAGGGTGACGCCGAAGAGCCGGTCATCTGCGTCGAGTTGTGGCAAGAGCACAAGGGCAACGAAGAGACCGTCAAGAAGGAATTACTCGCCTTGGCGGCCCAACACCCGGCGACGCAGCCCATCAAGCACATTCTCTTTCTTGAGAAGCTGCCGACCGACCCGCGCCACAACTCGAAAATCGAGCGCCCGAAACTGGCGAAATGGGCGGCCAAACGGGTGTAAGAAGTTAAGGCTTGGGGGAAGGGTAATACCTCCCCCTTTTTCCACATCAAGCCGCGTAATATCGGAAGCGAAAACGAGCAGCGTTCGTCCCCATCTCCCCTTCGCCAACGCGCCCCAGCTCCCCCTCGACCAGGGATTCGTGCATCACAGAACCGTGTTGCGCATCCACCGGTCGTCGGGCTGCGGGTAATCGAGATTGTAGTGCAGGCCCCGGCTTTCCTTGCGGGCCTGCGCCGAGCGAATGATGAGTTCGGCCACCAGGGCGAGATTACGCAGCTCGAGCAGGTCCTTGGTAACCTTGACCTCCCAGTAATACTCGCGAATCTCTTCCTGAATGACGTTGATGCGATGCAGGGCGCGAGCCAGGCGCTTGTCGGTGCGCACGATGCCCACGTAGTTCCACATGAACTGGCGTATCTCGGCCCAGTTCTGGCTGACGATGACGGCCTCGTGGGTGTCGACCGCGGCGCCCGAATCCCAATCGGGCACGGGCAGCTCGCGGGGCGCCGGTATGTCGGGCAGCCGTCGTACCGCCTCCTGCACCGCCAGGTTCGCGTACACGAGGCCCTCGAGCAGCGAATTGCTCGCCAGTCGATTGGCGCCGTGCAGGCCGGAGCACGAGACTTCGCCCCCGGCAAACAGATTGCGAATCGTGGTCTCGCCCTTAAGATCGACCAGCACGCCTCCACACAGGTAGTGGGCTGCCGGCACCACGGGTATGGGCTGCGTGGCCATGTCGATGCCGAAGGACAGGCAGGTCTCGTAAATGTGCGGAAACCGGTTCCGCAAGAAGGAAGCCGACAGGTGCGTGACGTCGAGGTACACGCATTCATCGCCCGATTCCTTCATGACCGAGTCAATCGCCCGCGCCACGATGTCGCGGGGCGCAAGCTCCTTGAGCGGGTGGAAGTCGTGCATGAAGGCGCGGCCGTGCCGGTCTCGAAGCACCCCGCCCTCGCCGCGTACCGCTTCGGAAACGAGAAAGCTCTTGGCCGCCGGGTGAAACAGGCAGGTGGGGTGGAACTGGAAAAATTCCATATTGGCCACCCGGGCGCCCGCGCGATACGCCAGGGCGATACCGTCGCCCGAGGCACCGTCGGGGTTGCTGGTGTAAAGGTAGACCTTTCCGGCGCCGCCGGTGGCGAGAAAGGTTACCTTGGCGAGCAGGGTCTCGACCTCGCCGTCGGGACGCAGTACATAGGCGCCCAGACAACGGTTGCCTTCGTGAAGAGCGTAGCGGGAGCTGGTCAGAAGCCCGATGGCCGTCGAGTCGCGGCGAATTTCGATGTTGGGGTGGTTCTGGGCGTTCTCCCAGAGCACGCGTTGAATTTCACGACCGGTCAGATCCTTGACGTGCAGAATGCGGCGGGCCGAGTGGCCGCCTTCGCGGGCGAGGTCGAGGTCTTCTTCGGAGCCGCCTTCCCATTGGGTGAATTTCACGCCCAGGCGCATGAGCTCGCGCACGACGTCGGGGCCGCCGCGCACCACGGCTTCGACGACTTCGTGGTCGCAGAGTCCGGCGCCGGCGGTTTCGGTGTCGGCAATGTGCGATTCGAACGTGTCGTCGTTGGCCAGCACGCAGGCCACGCCGCCCTGGGCATAGGCGGTGTTCGAATCGTAGGGCCCGCCTTTGACGAGCACGACGACGCGGCCGTGTTCGGCGGCCCGCAGGGCAAAGGACAACCCGGCAATACCGCCGCCGAGAACGAGAAATTCGGATGTCGTGAGCATGCTTTCTCTGGGTTGAAGCGTCTGCTGAAGAGCTTCGGCAACCCGCCGTCGGACGGACCGCAGAGTGCTCCGGCGCAAAACCTGAAAGGAATATTGTACCCGGTTTGTGCAATCCGG
This sequence comes from bacterium, assembly GCA_041687475.1. GTDB lineage: Bacteria > J088 > JAWLBW01 > JAWLBW01 > JAWLBW01 > JAWLBW01. Next base: position 893 of record JAWLBW010000032.1, on the reverse strand, counting down.
TAATATGGAACGTTTGCATCGACGCGCTCGACCCCCGTTCGCGGAGGCCCGCCGTCGACATTCCGCCGGCCCGTCGCCGTTCGTTGGCGGGCCCTTCAACAGCGACTACTAACAGAAGCGTCAGGCATCTTGGAAGAATTTCTTGCGCAACTCAGCGGCTACTCGGGCCCGGCGCTGTACCTGATTCTGTTCGGAATTCTGGTGCTATGCGGCGTGGGCTTGCCGCTGCCTGAAGACATTCCGCTCATTGCCGCGGGGTTCTTCGCCTATCTGGGCACGGTCAAACTTCCGCTCGTCATTATCGTGGCCATGGCCGGCGTACTCATCGGCGACAGCCTGATCTTCTTCATCGGTCGACGGTGGGGCCTGTCGATTCTCAACCACCGCCTTTTCCGCAAGGTGCTGCCCGAAGAGCGTCTTGATCGGGTGCGCCGCTATTTCAACAAATACGGCGACAAGACCATTTTCATGGCCCGCTTCGTCGTGGGGCTGCGCGCGGCGACCTTCTGGGCGGCCGGCACCCTCAAGGTGCCCTACTCGACCTTCATTCTCTGGGACGGTTTGGCCGCGCTGCTGTCGGTGCCCGCCTTCATTCTGCTCGGCTATTGGTTCGGCGACGATATCGAGGCCGCCATGCACATGCTCGATCGCGTCGAGCTCGTCATCGTAGCCGTGTTGGGGCTGGCGGTGGTGGCCTTCGTCATCTACGAGCTGCGCAAACGCAAGGCGGCCAAGCGGGTGCAGGCCGAAGACTGACCGTGCTGTCGGGTATCTGCCTTACTCGGCGCCGGGATTCAGCTCGGGCGCCAGAATGGTCACGTCGGCTCGCTCGCGCAATCCGGTGAAAAAGGCACGCGATCGTTCCTGAAGCCGCACCGTTTCAAGATATTCCC
>JAWLBW010000031.1:0-23164 GCA_041687475.1 bacterium | reverse complement strand
ACCGTGACACGGCCGTCGACGCCTGGTGCCGTTGGCTCGACCTCGATGCCGGTAGCCTGCGCCAGGCAGACAGGAAGGCTGCATGACGACCCTGTCGTTTTTCTTCATAGGCGCGGCGCTGCTGTCGTTCGCCCTTACCCCGCTTGCTGTCTGGGTGGCTCGCAGGGCAGACGCGCTCGACAAGCCTGATGCCCGCAAAGTGCACCAGGCGCCCGTACCTCGTCTCGGCGGGCTTGCCATTTTCGGGTCGGTGGTCGTCTGCCTGGGGCTCGCCCTCGGTTTCCATCCGGGCATCTGGGAGCAAGGGCCCTGGCCCAGCGTGCTCATCGGGGGGCTCGTCGTTTATCTGCTCGGGTTTACCGACGATATCAATACCCTGGGTCCGAAGGTCAAGCTGGCGGTGCAGGCGCTTGCGGCCCTTGTCGCGGTCGAGAGCGGTATCACCATCGACACGCTCAGGTTTCCAGGTGGCGCAGAGCTTCACCTGGGACTGTGGGCCCTGCCCATCAGCGCAGTGTGGATTGTGGGGGTCACGAACGCCTTCAACCTCATCGACGGGCTCGACGGGCTGGCCGGGGGGCTCGCGCTCATTGCCACCTTCACGCTCTTCATGCTTGTCGCACCGGACAACAGGGCAGCCGGTCTTCTCTGTGTCGTACTTGCCGGAGCGTTGGTCGGGTTCCTGCGCTACAACTTTCACCCGGCCCGCATCTTCATGGGCGATTCGGGCAGTTTGTTCGTCGGCTATCTGATCGGTTGTCTGACCATCGAGGCCGCACGTGCCGAGCATACGCTCGGATTCGTGGCGCCGATGCTGACTGTCGCCGTGCCGCTGCTCGATACGGCCACTGCCATGCTGCGACGCTACGGCGCATCGGTCTGGCAGGGAAACTTCAGGTTGCGAACATTTGCCGCCATCGGCGTCATGTTTCAGCCCGACCGCGGGCACATTCACCACCGCCTGCTCGACGCCGGTCTGACGCAACGACAGGCGGTCGGTGTTCTTTACTTTCTGGGCGCCGCCATGGGCGGGCTCGGCGTATGGGTACAGGCGCGCGACCCGTCCGACATCATCGGGGCCCTGGTCGCAAGCGCCACAATGTTCTATCTGGTTCGTGCAATCAGCAGACGCAGGCATATCGCGAACCCCTGACGGAGAAGGCGAATGAGTCACACGGTAACTCTCACGGCGGTCGTAGGCGGCCGCCCGAATCTCATGAAAATGGCTCCGATTGTCCGGGCGGTCGAGGCACACAACAGAAGCGGCGCATGGCCCCGCTTTCAGCTGCGTCTCGTTCACACCGGCCTGGCCAACGACCCGCGCCTGCACGACACGACGTGGGGCGATCTGCAGATGCCCCAGCCCGATGTACATCTGGGCGTAGGATCGGCCAGCTCGACCGAGCAGACCGCACGCATGATGATTGCCCTCGATCGCTTCCTGAGCGAGTCGCCCGGGCACGGCGTCATCGTGGTCGGCGACAGCGAGGCCGCCCTTGCGGGGGCGCTGGCGGCCGCCAAGCATCGGGTGCCGGTCTTTCACGTCGAGGCCGGTCTTCGCAGCGGCGACCGCAGCATGCCCGAAGAAGTAAACCGGGTGGTTACCGACACCCTGGCCGTGCAGCATTTCACCCCCAGCCCCGATGCGAATGAAAACCTGGTTCGCGAGGGCGTGGCTCCCGAGACCGTGCGCTGCGTCGGAAACGTCATGATCGACAATCTCTTCTGCCACCTTCAGCGCTCACTGCAGAGCGACGTGCTCGAGCGGCTCGGACTTGTGGTCGAGACGGTTACGCCGATGGGCGTGTCGGTGGTGCGTACGGGCATGGTTCCGCGTTTCGGGGTCATAACCCTGAGCCGCCCCGAGAACATCGGCAACCCCGAGGTGCTGGGCTCGATTCTGCAGACACTCAACGGCGTGGCCAGGCACGGCCCGATCATTTTCCCGGCCGGCCCCGCGACACGCAAGCGCATCGAGCAACTCGACCTCGACGACTATGTCGCCGATCTCAGCGCGAGACTCGAATCCTTCGGGGGTGAAACGGCACCCGGGCTGCCGCCCGGCCTTTACACGGTACCCTCAATGGCTTATCTCGACTTCCTCAGGCTGCTCAGCAAGGCCACGGTCGTCATTACCGACAGCGGCGGCATGCAGGAAGAAACGACGGCCATGGGCATACCCTGCATCACGCTCCGCGACGAAACCGAACGCCCCGTAACCATCAGCGAAGGCACCAACGTGCTTGTAGGACACGACCGCCTGCGGCTGCGTCAGGAAGCGGTAGCGGCCTTCTCCGGGCACGGCAAGCGCGGCCGGATTCCTCATCTCTGGGACGGTCACGCATCGGAACGCGTCGTCAAAGGACTGGCTGCCTGGTTTCAGGAGAAAGCCTGATGCGATTACGGGAAGGCGAGGCGCTTGCCGAGCTGGTATCGGGCGGTGACCCCGACTGGGCGGGGGTCGATCGCAGGCGCTTTCTCGAACTGGTCGACATGCACCGTGTGGCGCCCTGGCTGTTTGCGAGAAGGGCCCGGACCCCACTGCCCGACTGGCTGCAGCCGGCTCTGGCAAAACGGGTGGCCGGCATGGAGGCCCTTGCCATGCTCGACGAGTTTCACCGCGCCGAGGTGCTGGGGGCTCTTGTCAATGCAGGCATCGGGGTCATTCCCCTCAAGGGTGCGGTACTCGGGCCGTGGCTCTACGGTCGCCCGGCACTGCGGCCTGCAAACGACCTCGACCTTCTCTTGTTTCCCGAGCAGCTCGACAAGGCAGCGAGCATACTCAAGAAGCTGGGGTATGAAGCCGCCGAGCGGAAGCGCGGAAGGTGGAGCGAAAAAGTGAGCCATGAACACGCCTTCTGGCGCGGCTCGGATCTGCCGGTCGAGCTGCATGTTCACGTCACGCAGCCCGGGCGTTTCCGCATCGGTCTGGACGAGCTTTTCGCCCGCGCCGAGCCGTGGTCATGGAAAGGGCTGGCATTGCGACGCCTCGACCTCGAAGACCAGCTGCTGACGCTTATCGTGCACGCGGCCCATCACCAGTTCCTGGTACCGCTCGTAAGCTGGCTGGACATCAGGCTGCTGCTCGATCGCGGGCCCGATATGGCCACCATCGCACAGCGGGCGGGCAAATGGCGAATGTCGGGCGCTCTTTACCTCGCGGGTAGGATTCTTGCCGGACTGTTCGGCGACGGCCGCCTCGCCGACGCGGCACCGAAAATGGGCGCCGTCAGGCGGCTGGCCCTGCTTCCCTGGGCAAGCGCGCGTGTGGCGCGGGCCGACACCCGGGGCGTGCTTGCAGACCGGTGGGGTGCCTTCTGGCTCATCGACTCGCCGGCGGCCAGGGTACGCTTTACCGCCTCGTACCTCGTGAGGCAATCGCTCGACGGCCTGGAACGACGCGGGCGAGTGCCATCCGGTTGGGTCGCGAAAGCCGCAGCCGGTTTCTCAGAGACCGCGGCCGGAGAGATTAGAGATCGGACCAGTTTTTCTCCCAGGAAGGGTGACGCTCGTTGAAATGAGAGGGCCGGTTGACGCTCTCGGTTCTTTCGACGGGGTCAAGAATGTTTCCGCAGGCTTCGCAATAGTGGCTGGAAACCGGGTTCTGGGTCTGACATTCGGAACAATACATGGTTTTACCCAGGAAAGGGTTACCTCGCGTGTGGATAGGATGTCAAGGAATTGACCAAATGTAAAAGGTAGGCCTAAGATAGAGAAGGCGGGCGGACAGCGAGCCCACATCTTGCACAGGATTACAGCGATTTCGGGGGAGGCTTTGGATGGATAGAAGGACGACGGATCAGCATTCCGGCAAACCGCGGGTAGCCGTCATCGGTACGGGTCGTGTCGGGCTGCCGTTGGCACTCATGTTCCGCTCGTGCGGCTTCAAGGTGGTGGGGGTCGACCTCAACGACCGGGTGCGGGAACTGGTATCGGCGCGCTGCATGCCCTTTGCCGAACCGGGTTGCGACGAACTGCTTGCCGAGCACGGTCTCGAAATGACCGACGACCACTCGGTGGTGAGCGCGGTCGACGACATCATCATTACCGTGGGAACGCCCCTGCACCAGCACATCGAAGTCGACCTGAGCCAGGTCGAACGGGTCATTGAAACCCTGTTGCCCCACCTGCGGCTCGGTCACAACATCATTCTACGCAGTACCGTCGCTCCGCGAACCACCGAGTACGTACGCCGCATCATTCACCAGCGCACCCCCTGGAGGGTGGGTCGCGACATCGGGCTCTCGTTCTGCCCCGAACGCCTGGCCGAAGGCCTGGCTCTCAGGGAACTGCGCAGCATACCGCAGATGATCGGCGCCGAAGATACGCTGAGCGCCAATCGGGCCACCGCGTTGTTCGATGCCTTCACGCCCCAGCTCTTCTACTGCGACTACGTCTCGGCCGAGCTGGCGAAACTCTTCTGCAATACCTACCGTTACATCAACTTCGCCATTGCCAATCAGTTCGCCCTGATTTCCGACAGCTACGGGGCCGACGTGCACCGCGTCATCAACATGGCAAACCACCGCTACCCCCGAGGGCCGATTCCCCTGCCGGGGTTCACGGCCGGTACCTGCCTGCGCAAGGACTTCGGCATGATCAACGAGGGCATTCCCTACCCCGACCTGTTGCTGAGCGCATGGAAGATCAACGAATTCATGCCCAATTTTCTGGTCCAGCACATACAACGCCGGGTGCCGGTTGCCGGGGCTCACGTAGCCGTACTGGGGTATTCGTTCAAGAAGGACACCGACGATACCCGCGACAGCCTGGCTCCCAAACTCGTGCGCTACCTGAAGCGCGAGAACCCCGGCGTGCTGCGTATTTCGGACCCGCACCTGGGCCCGGATATTGAAGGCCACGAAAACCACGAGCCCGAAACAGCCGTCGCAGGGGCCCAGATTGTCTTCATCGCCACCAACCACACCTGTTTCAGGGAGGCGTTGCCGCGGCTTGCCGCGCTGGCGGCGCCCGATGCCTGGATCGTCGATCTCTGGAACCTTGCCGGCCTGGGCCGAATCTTCTATCGGGCGGCGCTGGTGGCCGAACTCGGTCGTCGGGAAGAGCAGCAACGTCGAGCAGCGTAGGTGAAAGCATGCGTATTCTAGTCACGGGAGGCACCGGCTTCATCGGTGCGGCATTGGTAAAGTCGCTGAAGGCGCAGGGTCACGAGGTGCGGGTCTTCGACAATGATTCTCGCGGCCGGGCCGAAAAGCTGGTCGGCGACGGGGTCGACATCGTGCGCGGAGACATTCGCGACGAAGCCGCCATACGCCGCGCCTCGCAAGGAGTCGAGGTGTTCTACCACCTGGCCTACATCAACGGCACCCGCTTCTTCTACGAAATACCCGACCAGGTGCTCGATGTGGCCGTTCGCGGCACCATGAACGCCATGGATGCGGCTGCGGCCGCCGGCGTGCGACGCTTCATTTACGCGAGCTCTTCGGAGGTATATCACCTGCCCGAACGCATACCGACCGACGAACGGGTCAAGCTGCAGATACCCGACCCGACGAATGCCCGCTTCAGCTATGGCGGCGGCAAACTCATCGGAGAGCTATTGACGCTGCACTATCTGCGTCGCCGTGGGGTCGAGGGCCTGATTTTTCGTCCCCACAATGTCTACGGCCCGGCCATGGGCTTCGAACACGTCGTTCCCGAACTCGTGGCCCGTATGATCGAGCTGTCGGACGGGCTGCGCCGGAAACGCATTGCCCTGCCGATTCAGGGCAGTGGTATAGAAACACGGGCCTTCTGTTTCATCGACGACGCAACCGAAGGCATCTCACTCGTGGGTGAAAAGGGGCACGACGGCGAAATTTACCATGTCGGCGACGATCGGGCCGAAACCTCGATTTCCGAACTGACGCACCTGATTGCCGCCGAGCTCGGATTGGAGCTCATGCTCGAGGCAGGACCACTGGCCAAGGGCAGCACGCCGCGACGGCTCCCGAGCATCGACAAACTTCGAGCGCTCGGCTACAACCCCGGCGTATCGCTGCAAGAAGGTATACGGCGCACGGTGGCCTGGTACCGCGATTACCATCTGCAGGCCCGAAAAGCGGCCTGAGTTTCAGGAACGGGGAAAGAGGGTAGGAATCGGCCGGGTGTGAACCCGGCCGATTTTTCTCACAATCGCCAGCCGATGCCGGTCGAGAGTTTGACCGTACATGGCTCCCGATGCACCCCTCAAGTGATTCCCGAGTCATCGCATCCAGGTCTACCCTCTCACCCTGTGCTAGGATCCAAGCATGCGGGGTCAAGCATTTCACTTTCGCCTGTTCGAGCAAGGCGTGCGTGCCTGGAACGCCGGCAATTATCGCGCCGCGCACGAGTACTGGGAAGATCTCTGGCGAATAACCGCCGAGCCCGAGCGGCGCCATGTACAAGGTTACACCCAGGTCGCCGCCGCCTGGGTAAAGGCCGAGCGGAATAACCCCCGGGGGGGCACGGAGCCTGCTGGCCAAGGGCCTTGCCAATCTGCAGCGCGAGGGAAGCCCGAGATTCCCCACGGAAAGAGCCTGGTTCGGCGCATTGGCGGCTATTCTTACCGAGCTGGATACCGGCCTTCCGCTCGAAGCGCTACTCCTGCGCAGGCCTTCCATTTCCCTGGGCCCCGAGGAAGCCTGAAAACTTCGTCAAGTTTACGGAAGCGGGTTTCCCCCGATGCCACCCCCCTGCATCGAAAATGGACCTATAATGGGAAGAAGGCCGTAAGCAGCACTCACGTCAAACCCGTAGCCAACCGGCGTTTGCGGCCCGCGAATGCGACACCCGATGGCCGACACCCAGGAACAGAATCAGGCGCAAGGCTTCATCTCGCGTATTCGCAAGGGCGTAGTCGTGTTCGCCCTGCTTTCGGTTGCGGGACTTGCCGCCGTCTTTTTCTACACCCGCACGCCGGAAACACTCGATGTGCTCGGCCGCCTCGACGGCCGATGGTTTGCGGCGGCCCTGGGGCTGGCGGGCGTCGACTTCCTGCTCGGCGGGCTGCGCAACCATATCTTCATACGCAAGCTGCAACCAGGCACGTCGTTCTGGTTATCGGTGAAAGCGCACCTCGCGAACATGTTCATGGCCGCCATGACGCCGGCACAGTCGGGCGGCGGCATCGCCCAGGTCTACACCTACCACCGGGGCGGAATTGAGGTTCGCGAGGCGCTCTCGGTAACGGTAATCTCGCTGCTTTCGACGATCATCACCTTTCTTTTCGCGGGGCTGTTCGGTGTCATCGTCATATATGACCTGCTGGGCGGCGAGGTCATCTGGTACATCATTCAATACAGTTTCGTCGCGGTGGCCATCTCGCTGGTGTTCTTCATCGTCGCCCTGTGGCGCCCCGACGTATTCGGGCGTACCTTCGGGTGGCTGACAAAGGTGGTGGCACGGCTGCGACCGCGCTCAAAACGGCGCATGGTGCGGTGGCGGCGCCGTGCCGAGCATGAAATACAGCAATTCCATTCGCTGAGCGTTCACCTGATTCGACACCGCAAATCGCTGCTGGCCATGAATCTGGGCCTGACGGCCGTCATGTACTTCAACAAGTACCTGATTGCCTATCTCATCAGGCGGGGCTTAAGCGCCGACGCCGAGCTGCTGCAGGTCGTGGCCGTGCAGGCGCTGCTGTGGTTCATCTTCTACTTCGCCCCCACGCCGGGCGGCAGCGGCATTGCCGAATTGAGCACGGGCGCCATCATGTCGCTCATCATGCCGCGCTACCTGCTGCCGGTGTTCACCATCATTTACCGGTTCTTTCAGGTGTACCTGCCGGCAGGCGTGGGCTCGCTGGTGCTCATGCGTGAGCTTGCGCCCCAGGCCCTGCCCCAGAACGACGACGACAAGCAGAGCAACGAAGACTGAAGGGAAGACTGCGCCCGGGAAGCGGCCGCAGTCGCAACACTGGCTCGAAGCCCCTTTCCCCTTCGGGTGGAAAGCGACTCAGCCCGGCTTCACGTGCTCGACACGCACGACGGTGTGAATGCCGCCCCGTACGTAGAAATCGCCCTCGACGAAAATACGCCGGGGGTCGAGCGCCCGCACCAGGTCGTCGAGAATCATGTTGGTGACCTTCTCGTGAAAATGCCCCTCGTCGCGGAAGCTCCAGAAATACAGCTTGAGCGACTTGAGTTCGACGCACTTCTCGTCGGGCGTGTAGCGAATGCGAAAGGTGGCGAAGTCGGGCTGGCCGGTCTTCGGGCACAGGCAGGTGAACTCGGGTATCTCGAAGGCAATTTCGTAATCGCGTTCGGGGGCCGGGTTGGGAAAGGTCTCGAGTTCCTTGGAAGGCTTGGTCGACATGCGGATCTCACAATAAACGCGCCATCCCCCCCCGGGGGGAGATGGCGCAGCATCAGAAAGTGGATTGAATCGAATTCCGGCCGCTCGATCAGATGTAGGCCGGATCGTGGTATTCGCCGAACACGCCGCGCAGCGTGTCGCACATTTCGCCCAGCGTGGCGTAGGCGCGCACCGCCTCGAGAATGTGCGGAAGCAGGTTGTCGGTGCCTTCGGCCGCCTGCTTGAGAGCGGCCAGCGCCTTCTCGACGCGGACGTTGTCGCGGGTCGAACGCAGCTCGCCAAGCTCCTGTTTCTTCTGCTTTTCGAGCTCGTCGGAAATCTGCAGAATCGGAATCAGGCGTTCCTTGTCGGCCTTGTACTTGTTTACGCCAACAATTGTCTTTTCGACGCTGTCGATCTGGCGCTGATACACCATGGCCGCCTCGGCGATTTCCTTCTGGGGAAAGCCCTGCTCGATGGCCTCGATCATGCCGCCGAAGTCGTCGATCTTCTGAATGTAGGCGAGGGCTTCCTTCTCGATTTTGTCGGTCAGGGCCTCGACGAAGTAGCTGCCGCCGAAGGGGTCGACGGTGTTGGCCACGCCCGATTCCTCGGCGATGATCTGCTGGGTACGCAGCGCAATGGTAACCGACTCTTCGGTCGGAAGCGCCAGGGTTTCATCCAGCGAATTGGTGTGCAGCGAGTTGGTGCCGCCGATGACGCCGGCAAGGGCCTGCAGCGCCGTACGCACGACGTTGTTCATGGGCTGCTGTGCGGTCAGCGAGCAACCGGCCGTCTGGGTGTGGAAGCGGCACAGCCACGAGCGGGAATCTTTGGCGCCGAAGCGTTCCTTCATGATGCGGGCCCACATGCGGCGCGCGGCGCGGAACTTGGCGACTTCTTCAAAGAAATCGTTGTGCGAGTTCCAGAAGTACGAAAGGCGCGGGGCGAAGTCGTCGACGTTCTGGCCGGCATCGACGCAGGCCTGCACGTAGGCAATGCCGTCGGCGATGGTAAAGGCGAGCTCCTGGGCCGCCGTCGCGCCGGCTTCGCGGATGTGGTAGCCGGAGATGGAAATCGTATTCCACTTCGGCACGTTCTTCGTGGCGAAGTCGATGATGTCGGTAATGATGCGCATGGACGGACGGGGCGGGAAAATCCACGTCTTCTGGGCGATGTACTCCTTCAGAATGTCGTTCTGAATGGTTCCGCCCAACTTGTCCCAGCTGACGCCCTGCTTCTCGGCCACGACCAGGTACATGGACCAGATGATGGCGGCGGGCGCATTGGTGGTCATCGACGTGGTGACCTTGTCGAGCGGAATGCCCTCGAACAGGGTTTCCATGTCCTTAAGGCTGTCGATGGCAACACCGCACTTGCCGATTTCGCCCATGGAACGCGGATCGTCGGAATCGCGCCCCATCAACGTCGGCGTGTGGAACGCGACGCTGAGGCCGGTCTGGCCCTGTTCGAGCAGATAGTGAAAGCGTTTGTTGGTGTCTTCGGCGCTGCCGAAGCCGGCGAACTGGCGCATCGTCCACAACTTGCCGCGGTAGCCGGTGGCCTGTACGCCGCGGGTGTAGGGATACTCGCCCGGAAAACCTTCGTCGACCAGGTAGTCGTGGCCCTCGATGTCGAGCGGCGTGTAGAGCCGATCGATTTCCATGCTGCTCACGGTGCTGAAGCGCTCCATGCGTTCGGGCGCTTTCTCGAGAGCCTTGCTCAGAGTCTTTTCATCCCACTCCTGGCGGGCCTGTTTCAGCTTTTCGTCGGCCATGGACTACCTTTCTCGAAATAAGAAGGCAGGGTAGACCCCTGCTGCTTACATGGTACGGCTCGCGTGATACCGGTGTCAACAGCAAGGCCGCCCGAGGGCGGCCTTGCAAACCGGATCACGTATATATCCAAGAGCGAAGGTTCAGTGCGCCATCGCCAGCTCAATCTGCCGCTCGGCGCTGAGGTCGAAGGCCGCCTCGGCGCGGGTGCCCAGGTGCGCACCCTCGGCATCGGTGATCGAGGCACGCAGCGCTATCTGATCAAGCTTGTCGAAAACGACCCGGTTGAGAATCTCGCCGTCTTTCGAGGCGGTCACCTCGAGCACGCGCGCGCCGTCTTTCTCAATGGTACGCATGACCACCTTCGTGCCGTCGTCGAGTTCGCGGCTGGCGTTGATGGGGTTGGAACCGGTCCAGAATTCGATGACGTTGAGAATTACGAAGTCGCCCAGAGCCGCCAGGCTGTAAACCGGTACGATGACCATGACCCAGGTGAGCAGCGAGCGCACGAACTTGTCCTTGGGCGCCTGATTCAATTTGTAGACCGTTCTGACGAGGTTGAACTGTCCGAAGCAACCGCTCAGCGGTATCGTGGCCAACAGAACCATCGCAATAACCGACTTCTTCATCTTCAGCATGACGGGTAACTCCCTTGGGGGTTAGGTATCTAACCATTCTGCCATTGGACGGTATCCCTGACCAGAAGGTCACGAAACCTGCAGCGCCGAACGCGATGACGTCTGCCCCCTCTTGTCGAGACCGATAGGTCGTGGTAGCATTATCGCAATGAAGCAGATGACGAACATGCCTTCCTGTTGGTGGTGGCGGCACTCGGAGTAGCCGCCGACCCTGTGAAGACGTGTTCATTCCAGGCCGTGGCTGCTCCCGAAACGGGCGCCGCGGCCGTCGCGTATCAGGCGACAGACACTTGTGAAGGCCGCGGTGAAGAACCGGGGCCTTTTGTGTTTTTTGGGGAGAAACAATGGAATCGCCATACGAAACGACCTACCGCACCCAGGGCGGTATCAGCATTCGCCGCACGGTGCGCACCATCAACTACCAGGATGCCGTCGAACCGGTGCTCTCGCGTCTCGACACCCATCCGGGCGCTCTTTTCGCGAGCGGCCAGGAAGTACCGGGCCGCTACAGCCGCTGGGACATCGGTTTCGTCAACCCTCCCCTTGCCGTCACGGCGCGTGGACGCAGCTTCCGGCTGCAGGCACTCAACGATAGAGGCCGCGCACTGCTGGGTATGCTTTCGCCGGCGCTGAAGGAACTTCCCCTGAAGGAGAAGCTCATCGCGAGCGAAACGGAGATCAGGGGCGAAATCGTCGACAGCGGCGAGCCGGCTACCGAAGAAGAACGCCTCAACCGCCCCACCATCGTGTCCCTGTTGCGGGCCCTGCGCCGCTTCTTTTTCGCCGACGCCGAGCCGCATCTGGGCCTGTACGGCGCCTTCGGGTACGACCTGACCTTTCAGTTCGAGCCCATTCGCTTCAAGCACGAACGTGGTGAAAACACCCGCGACCTGCACCTGTACCTGCCCGACGAGCTCTACATCGTCGACCACGGCCGGCGTTTGGCCGAAGTGCGCTCGTATGAGTTCTTCTCGACCACGGGCACAACCGAAGGTCAGTCGCGCGTCATCGAAGCCGGCCCCCTGCCCGTCGGAAAGCCGGCCCCCATGCAGACCGATCATGCACCGGGCGAGTATGCGGCCAAGGTCGAGCAGATTCGCGAAGGCTGCCGTGTCGGCGATTTCTTCGAGGTCGTGCCCTCGCAGCGCTTCTCCATCGGCTACCAAGGCACGCCGCGCAAGGTGTTCGAGTCGCTGCGGCGCAGCAATCCGAGTCCCTACGAATTCTTCATCAATCTTGGCGACCAGCACCTCGTCGGCGCCTCGCCCGAAATGTACGTACGGGTCGACGGCAAGCGCGTCGAAACCTGCCCTATCTCGGGTACGATTGCACGCGGACGCGATGCCCTCGAAGACGCCGAACAGATTCGCCGCCTGCTTGACTCGAAGAAAGACGAGGCCGAGCTTACCATGTGCACCGACGTCGACCGCAACGACAAGGCGCGCGTGTGCCGGCCCGGAACGGTGCGGGTGGTCGGCCGTCGACTGATCGAAACGTATTCGCGCCTGTTTCACACCGTCGATCATGTCGAAGGCGAACTGGCCGAAAACCGCGACGCCCTTGACGCCTTCGTGGCGCACATGTGGGCCTGCACGCTCACCGGCGCTCCCAAACCGGCGGCCATGCAGAAGATTGAAGATCTCGAGCGTTCGCCCCGCGAATGGTACGGCGGCGCCGTCGGCATGTTACGCTTCGACGGCACCATCAATACCGGTATTACGATTCGTACGCTGCAGCTGATGGACGGCGAGGCCCGCCTGCGCGTGGGCGCCACCGTGCTATACGACAGCGATCCGCAGGCCGAAGAGGAAGAAACCCGCGTGAAAGGCGCCGCCTTCCTCGACGCGGCCGCCGGCAAACTGGTTCCGCGTGTCGAAGAAAGCCTCGATATTACCGTGCGCGAACCCCGCCGCGTTCTGCTCGTCGACCATCGCGACTCGTTCGTGCACACCCTGGCCGACTACATCAGGCAGACCGGCGCCGAAGTCACCACGGTGCGCAGCGGCTTTCCCCTCTCATTGCTCGACGAAAGGAAGCCCGACCTGGTCTTTCTCTCGCCCGGACCGGGACGCCCCGACGAGTTCGGCGTGCCCGACACGGTCAAAGCTTGCGTGGAAAGGGGATTGCCGGTGTTCGGCGTATGTCTCGGCCTGCAGGGCATGGTCGAAGCCTTCGGGGGAAAGCTGGGCGTGCTGCCCGAGCCGTGGCACGGCAAGCCTTCGCAGGTGCGCAACGCACAGCGGGGCGTGTTTGCCGATTTCCCCGAACACTTTACGGCCGGACGATATCACTCGCTGTATGCGGAAAAGGATCACCTGCCCGACTGCCTCGAGGTCACGGCCGAAAGCGAAGACGGCATTGTCATGGCCGTGGCGCATAAGGAGCTTCCGCTCGCCGCGGTGCAATTTCACCCGGAATCGATATTGACGCTGGGCGAACGTCTCGGGCACCGGCTGATTATGAATGTCGTGCGCGCGGCAGGTCAGATCGTGGGTGACTGACGACGTGCTGCACGGAGCGCACGGGAGTGGCCTGTGGCCGGTGACCGGTTTCGTGCTGCAGGAGGCCGAGGTCAGACCGACGGACTTGCAGACCATCAGACCTGCAGACGGTGACGCACGGATAAACGTGCATCATCGTTCATCGAAATTGCGCTTGCATAGGAGGCGCAGCGCTTCCACTCGTGCACTTTTTTCAGCAAGGCACTCCGGGTCAGCCTCGAATTCGCTCGGAGCATCGCGGGCAGCGTTTCAACCGGCCCGGCCGTCAATCGTCCTACCCGTTAGCGGTTGTACGTCGGCATGCCCAGCAAGCGGGCATGCTCCTGTCGGGAATTGAACGCTGAGCGTTATTTCCGCGCCGCGACGATGAGCTCTTTCATCTCGCGAACGGCCCGCTCCATGCCCACGAGCACCGCGCGGCTCACGATGCTGTGGCCGATGTTGAGCTCGTTGATTTCGGAAATCGCGGCTACCGGCTGTACGTTCCAGTAGTCGAGGCCGTGACCGGCATGCACCGTGAGGCCGAGCTTCGACGCCGTCTTTACCGCGTTCAATATCTTGTCGAACTCGGCCTGGCGCGCGCGGCCCGGACGGGCTTCGCAGTAAGCGCCGGTGTGAATTTCGATGGCGTCGGCGCCCACCTTGTGCGAGGCCTTGACCTGATCGATGTCGGGGTCGATGAACAGAGAGACCTCGATCTCGGCCTCCTTGAGAATCTTGATCTTCCCCGAAAGGGAGTCTTTCTGCATGACCACGTCGAGCCCGCCTTCGGTCGTCACTTCTTCGCGCCGCTCGGGCACGAAGGTACATTGCTCGGGCTTGACCTCCAGGGCGATGCGCACCATTTCGTTGGTGGCCGCCAGCTCCATGTTCAGCTTGGTCTTGACCGTTTTGCGCAGCAGGGCAAGGTCACGATCCGAAACGTGACGTCGATCTTCACGAAGGTGCACGGTAATTCCGTCGGCCCCGGCAAGTTCGGCGAGTACGGCCGCGTGCACCGGGTCGGGGCTATCGCCCTTGCGGGCTTCGCGAATGGTAGCGACGTGATCGACGTTGACTCCGAGTTTTGCCATGACTCTCCGGGGGAACAGCGGGTAATCGTACATTGTGGCAAAGGGGGCCGCCGGCGGCAACCGGCGTTCGGTCGGCTTTCGGGCCTGCGACGCCGGCCGGTCGAGTCGACTGCCTTTTTCCCAATCGATTCCTGCTCGCCAAAGCCGTAGATATATTGCGGTCGGCCATAGCCTGGGTTACTCTTGAGTCCATGCGCCGGACAGGTTCGGCGGGTAATTGCTGCAGGAGTAGGCAATGACACAGTGGCAGGTTCTGGTGGTTCTGGGTTCGGTGGCCATGCTTCCCTGGATGGGGGGCTGCGACACGGCCGCTATCGGCGAAAAGAACGATATCATCGAGGCCCCGGTCGCCGATACGCCTGACGGCAAGGCAATTCACGCCGTATCCGTTCGCGTGGTCGCGCCCGGCGACGAGTGCCCCGAAGGCGGCGCAAGACTCATCGGCGACGATGGCACCGAAGCCTTCGTCTGTAATGGCGCCCCGGGCACGGCGCCCTCGACGGCCAGCCTTCCGCCGGGCCATGCCCACTGCACCTGGGGCGGCATTGCCATTACGTCGGCCGGAGAAACCGCATACCTCTGCAACGGTGCGTCGGGCGCCGACGGTGCCTCGGTTTCGGTTACGACTCTCTCACCCGGACACGCAACCTGTGGCGAAGGCGGCATTGCCGTTGCCGCCGCCGACGGTACCACTTATATATGCAACGGCGCCAGGGGCGAAGCAGGCGCCGACGGTAACGACGGAACCTCGGTAACCGCCACGGCGCTTTCGCAAGGCGACCCCAACTGCGCCAACGGCGGCGTCGCCGTGACCTCGGCTCTCAATACTTCATACGTATGCAACGGGTCCGACGGCGAAGCAGGTGCCTCGGTCACAACGGCGACGGTTTCGGCCGGTGCCTTCTGCACGAACGGCGGCGTGGCCATATGGTCGGGGGGCACGGCCTCTTACGTATGCAACGGCCGGAACGGCACCAATGGTACGAACGGAACCAACGGAAGCAACGGTTCGAATGGCACATCGGTCACCAGCACAGCGCTCGGCGTCGGCGACGCCGATTGCCCTTACGGAGGCAGCCGGTTCCAATCGGCCAGCGGAACCACCTACGCCTGCAACGGGGCGCCCGGCGACAGCAGCGAGCTGCCGCCCCTGGCGGCGGCCTGGCCCGTTTCCGTTCGCGTCGACGGAGTGGAAGTGGGCACGTTCCAGCATTTCTCAGGCATCGGGTCGTACAACGAGATCATCGTAGTCAAGTCGGTCGATGCCAAGGGCAACCCGATCATTCAGAAAGTGCCGGGCGACCTTCGCTTCAAGACGCTCAAGCTGCGGCAAGGCCTCGCCGACACGGCCTACTTCTCGGACTGGCGCGCGGCGGTCGTTTCCGGTGCCCCCGATATGCGACGCGAGGTCGTGCTCGCCTTTTTCAACGAAAGGGCCGAAGAGGTCGCAAGGTTTTCCCTTGCCCATGCCTGGCCGTCGACCTTGCAATTCGCGTACGGGCCGACTGCAAACGGAGCCTCGGCTTCAGGCGTCGCCGAACTGCATATTGAGTACGAAAGCGCGGCCATGGCGGCCTCGGGCCACATCGCCCCGGCCCCCGGCACGCTGGCCGTTCTCGACGACGGACTGGGCATGACCCTCTATCCGACGAAGCTTTCGGGACTCGGCACCAGCTCGGAAGTCATCGAGCACAAAGTCGTCGGCGGCGACGGCTCGACCACGATTACCAAGATACCGGGTGACCTGTCGGTCGGCGATCTCACGGCGAACGCCGCGTTTTCGGGAACGACCTCACTCTGGGATTGGCGCGCGTCGGTACAATCTACGCATCCCGACTACCTGAAGAGCCTGAACCTCGTTCTCTACGACGAGACCTGGCTGCCCACGGGTGAGTGGTCGCTTCGGAACGCATGGCCGAGCGAGTACGAGTTTGCCGTCGGCCCGGGCGGCATATTGGAAGAACGGTTCACCATCGTAACGGACGAAAGCACGCGGGTTCGGTAAGAGAAAGGGTATCCGAGGCCTGTTCGAACGCCTTTTCCGGCAACGAGTCAGGCTTTCCGCTAAGCTAAGCAGAGTTAGTTCAGTGTCCACCATGAAGCAAATCAACATCCACGAGGCCAAGACCCACCTGTCACGGCTGGTTGAAGAAGCGGCCAGGGGCGAATCTTTCGTCATCGCCAAAGCGGGGCGACCTCTTGTGAAAGTGGTCTCTTTGGATGCGCCTGAAAAGCGTGAAATCCGGCGTCTCGGTTTTCTTGCCGGTGAGATCCAGGTTCCAGACGACTCTGATTCCATGGGTCGGGAAGTTGTAGCAAAGCTTTTTGAAGGCGACGCTTGAAGCTTCTGCTCGGTAAGGTCCAGGCTACTGGGTGGTACTACACTGACCACCCGTGCGTCGCCTGGTGGCGCGCTGCCCCCGCGTCATGTGCGAACGGCAGGGAAGCCGACAGCTTCGGATAGAATCACGGCGTCCTCGCCCACGCCCCGATCAAGGGCGGAAGCACCATCACGGCGTTCTTCTCGACCACTTCGGCGCGCATTCGCTCGGCCAGCGTATCGAGCGCGACATCTTCGGCCGTGGCAATACCCAGCCGCTCCATGGCCGGAAGCAGCGTGCGGCTCATTTCAACCATATAGTTGTAGGCGGGCGAGTCGGCGCCGGTTTCGACGCGGGCCATCTGCAACATTTGCGGCTCGGGCAGCCCCGCGTCACGGAACAGCCGGGGAAAGCGCAGTCCCAATGTGAGGCTTACCCCGCTCTGCTTGAACGCCAGCCCGATACGACGGCCGGTCTGCGTGTATACGTCGAGATGCGGTTTCGACTTGCTTCCGCTGCCGTCCATTTCCTGCAGGGCGACAATGCCGCCCGACCTGACCGAGCGTAATAGATTGCGCAGAGTGGCCGCGGGGTCGGGGGCGTACATGAGCACGAAGCGACCCACCAGCGCGTCGACCGGCTCGTCGAGCACCAGTTCGTCGATGTGTCCGACCTGAAAGCGCACGTTGGATAACCCTGCGGCTTCGGCACGACTGCGGGCGGTCGTCACCGCCTTTTGGGAACCGTCGACCCCGATAACCGTGCCCGAGGGGCCAACCATACTCGCCGCAAGGAAGGACACATCACCCGCGCCACAGCCGATATCGAGCACGCGCATGCCTTCGGCAATACCCGCCAGTTGAAACACCTGCGCCGTCAGGTCGCCGTAAAAGCGTGCCTGCTCAATGAGCCGTTCGAGCTCCGACCGGGCATGACCGAGAAGATAATCCGGATTCAACTTCAACCTCGATTCACTCATCAGCTACTCTCCTGCCGCCCGGGCGCGTGGGTTCGTAACAATCATATGCCAGACGCTCCGGAAACGTCCACCGTTTTCCGCCCATTTCACCACAACCCCGCAGCGATATCGCTCGACAGGCCAGGCGGGCACAGCTAGAATGTATTTCCAGCCTGCGGCAGCTTCGCTCAAACACCCGAGATTCTTTACTGTGTTTACTTTCCAGCCAAAAACCGAGCGCATCATCCTTGCCTCGGCCATTCTCTGGGCCATGGCCATAAGCGCGGCACGCACCGTGCGATGGCCCAACGACTGATCAGAGGGACACTGGCTCATCGGGTACGGCTTCGGCTTCGTCAAACGCGGACTGCCCGGCTTCCTGATCTCTCCCTTCCTCGACTTGGCTCCGGAAACGACCATACGCATTGTTTCCGTGGCGGCTTTTCTTCTCTTCTGGGCAGCCCTGGCCTATATCGTCGTTCGCATACTGAGAAGCTCGGGGTACAACCGTACCGTTGCTTCGGCCCTGTTTCTGTTTGCCGTATCGCCCTACATGGTGCTTACGGGACATCTGATAGGCTACTTCGACAACCTGCTGGCCCTTCTCACCTTCACGGCCGGGCTGCTCGCATTGCGGGGCCGTGTCTGGTGGGCTTCCCTGGTACTTGCCGTAAGCGTGTTCGTTCACGAGAATATTTTCGTACTGGGCCTTCCCTCGATCTTCTTCCTCGTGTTGCTCAAGGAGAGCCGCAACGGACCGCTCGACTTCAGGCGACTCTTGCGCACATGCATGCCTTTCGCCCTTCCCCTGGCGGCTTTCGGTTTTCTTTTTCTCTACCAAACGCTATGGGTAGACGCCGAGTCCCTGTGGGCGCAGGTACTTAAGGCATTGCGAGAATCGGGATTCATCCCGTCCAAGAACAAGAGCATAGCCAACAGTTTCACCGTTTCCTTCGGCCAGTACCTCGATTCGCAGTTGCCCCTTTTTCTGCCCCGCATCACCAGCCGTATATTCGTGCTTCTGAACGTGCCTGTGATTGCCGGTGTTCTGGCCTTAGTTGCCGTGCCCACTTTCAAGGCCGGACGTCTATATGCAGCCCTGCTCACTTTCGTTTGCCTGCTACCATTGAGCCTGCATATCATCGCGTGGGATGTCTCACGCCTGTGGTCGTTTCCCCACCTGGCCACCTTCCTTGCCCTGTGGGCGGCCGCCGAGGTCTTGCCGTCGCGTGACTTTCCGCATGCAAGAGTGTGGAGCGCCCTGCTTATCGGCATCGCTGCGGTTACCATGTACCGCCAGGTTCCGCTGATGGACCAGGAAATCGATCGTTTCGGTATTCCGATGCGCACCGCCCTGTATCTGCCGGCGCTTCTTCTCGTGATGCGCCACGCATTCCTGCAGCGTTCTCGAAAGTCGCCCGGCCCCCAGGATGCCGCTCCCGAAGCGAGCGTCTTTCGTACGCAAGGCTGACGGGATATTCGCCTTGCCACAGGCTCGCCGACCCACTTTACGGCTACTGCGCTGCCTTCAGCCTGCCCGAATGCCCCTCGGGGCGTTAGAATGAAAGGATGTTCGCTTTCAAAGACCCGATTGTGTTCATGGGTACGCCCGATTTTGCGGCCGCGTCCCTCAAAGCCCTGCTTGACGCCGGCGTACCGGTAACGGCCGTGGTAACCCAGCCCGACCGCCCCCGCGGTCGCGGCCAGGCCATGGCCAAACCCCCCGTAAAGGAACTGGCCGAAGCGCATGGCATTCCGGTGCACCAACCCGAGAAGGTTCGTACCCCCGAATTCGAAGCCTGGCTGCGCCAACAGAACCCGGCCTATGCGGTCGTGGTGGCGTACGGACGCATCCTTCCTCCGAACATTCTCGCCGTGCCCAAGGGTGGTTGCATCAACGTTCACGCCTCGCTGCTTCCGCGCTGGCGCGGCGCTTCGCCCATTCAGTGGTGCATCGTGAACGGCGACACCGAAACCGGCGTGACCACCATGCTCATGGACGAAGGTCTCGATACCGGCCCCATGCTCGTCAAGCGCGCCCTGCCCATCGGCCCCGACGAAAACGCACAGTCACTGCACGACCGGCTGGCAACCCTGGGGGGAAGCGTGCTCATCGAAACCCTGCGAGGTCTGGCCGACGGCAGCGTCAAGCCCACGCCCCAACCCGAGGAAGGCGCAACCTACGCGCCGCTGTTGAAGAAGGACTTCGGCGCAATCGAGTGGAAGGAGTCTGCCCTGACCATACACAACCGCATTCGCGGTCTCTCGCCCTGGCCCGGCGCCTATACCGAATTCGACGGCAAGTACCTGAAGGTTCTGGCTTCCTCCCTCGGCGAAGCTGCCGGGGAAAAAGGGGAACCCGGCGAGCTCCTGTCCGTACGTGGTGAGATGGCCGAGGTAGCCACGAGCGAAGGCACACTGCGCATTGTTGCCGTGCAACCCGCCGGCAAGAAACGTATGTCGGCCGGCGACTTCTTCCGCGGCGCCCGCGCCGAACCAGGACAGAGGCTGGTATGAGATCCCAGATCGCAGATCGCAGATCCCAGAGGACGGCCTTACGGTCGGAGGTCCTTTTCACGTTCATTGAATGCAGCCCCACCATGACTTCGGTGCTTTCCGCAAGGCACCGGTCTGAGGAAGCTGCCTTCCGCGAGCCGGGAGTCGCCGTCCGCAAGAACTCCGCCACGGCGTACACCTCATTTGCGATCTGCGATCTGGGATCTGCGATCAAAGGTCCCGTCACCGTGTTCACCTCATTTGCGATCTGCGATCCAGGATCTGCGATCAAAGGCACCCCGTGCGCCCGGTAAAGGTAGTCGATGCGCGCAGCGCCGCCCTGGCCGCGCTGGAAGAAACCGATAACGGGCGGCACCTCGAGCTTGCCGTGCGACACGCCGTGAACGCGCTCGGCGATACACGCGATCGTGCGCTCGCCACCGAAATCGCCTACGGGGTGCAACGGTGGCGGTCTCGTCTCGACGCCGAACTTGCGCCGCGTCTCAAGGGAAAAACCGACGCACGGGTGCGCCAGGTTCTGCGTATCGGCCTGTATCAATTGCGCTTTCTCGATCGCGTGCCGGCCCGCGCCGCCGTACATGCGGCGGTCGAACAGGTGCGCAAGGGCGGACTTCCGCATGCGGCCGGCATGGTCAACGCTGTTCTGCGCGCCGTTCAACGGGAAGGCGAGCCTGCATGGCCCATGGGGAAGGATGCCCCTGCCCTCGCCCTGCGCTACGCTCACCCCGAGTGGCTCGTGCGACGCTGGCTCGAAGATCTGGGGGAAGAGGCGACCGAAGCCATGCTGGCTGCCAATCAGCTTCCACCCGAACACGCCCTTCGCATTCGCCGGGGAAGCCACGACAGCGCACGGGAAGCACTCGAGGAACGGGGCGCCCGCGTCGAGCCCTGCCGTTTCGCCGAGCAGTGCCTGCTTGCATATGGCGGAGGCGATTCGCAGCAGTGGCCCGGCATTCTATCGGGCGACTGGGTGCTGCAGGACGAGGCGGCGCAGGTCATGGCCGCCCTTCTTCCACCCGCCGACGAGCACCTCGATCTGTGCGCCGCCCCCGGCGGCAAGAGCTTCGTGCTGGCCGACCGCAATTCCGACGCCCGGGTTTTCGCGGTTGACGCCAGCGCGCGCCGGCTGAACGACATGCAATCGCTGCGAAATCGACTCGGGTTGGCCGAGCGCGTGCCCCTCGTCGAGGCCGATGCCGCCCAGCCGGTGCTGAACGGGCGTACGTTTCCCTCCGTTCTGGTCGATGCGCCGTGCAGTTCGCTCGGCACGCTGCGGCGAAACCCCGACCGCAAGTGGCGCGAGCCGCCCGACCCCACCCTGCCCGATCTGCAATTGCGCATTCTTCGCCAGGCCGCCCGGCAGACCGCCCACGGCGGTCACCTGCTGTACGTGACATGCACGCTCTGGCGGCCGGAAAACGAAGAGGTGGCACTGGCCTTCGAAGCCGAACATCCCGGGTTCGAGCGGGTTTCAAGCGACGGCCATCCCTTCCTCACGCCCGAAGGGTTCTACCAGAGCCGGCCCGACGTGCATGGCACCGACGCTTTTTTCGCCGCCATGTGGAAGCGGGCCGGGTAGCCGGTTCCGGCGTCCATGCCTTTTTGCTTCGGTTTCCCTGGGTAACGGAGAACCGGAGGAGTGTCCATACCCCGTTTCTGGCTGCCGGAACGAGGGCGACCGGGGGCCTCTTTTCCTTGTTTTTCCGCCGCCGAAGGGCTGCCCTTCCCCTTGTCTTGCCTTGCCGGAAGGCGCCTGGGGCCGTTTACGGCCTTCATTCCCGCTATTACCGGGGAGGTTTCGGAAACCGGCAAAAATGAATGACCCATTCACTTTTGTAGGGCGAATACGGCCCTCGGTACGGTACGGGCGCCATATTTCGCCGTGAATAATGAATGACCCGTTCATTATTGGCCTTTTCTCGAACCGGGCACGAAATTGCCGAGTAAGGCCCCTCAGGGCCCGTCTGTGACGTCGGGTTACGCGCGGGATACCCTCGCCATGCCCACAGGCAAACCCGGCACGACCGAAAATGACCCCCCCCCCGTCACTCCGGCTTCGGTCTCGTTTTCCGCGGAGCAGCGCCCCCGCGGAACAACGGTACGCGCGGTAGAGAGAAGCCTGCCGCATCAGTTCCACCAGAAGAAGGCGACGAGCGACGATTGGTTACGCCATTGAAAATTATTGGGAAAGGAAGCCGGATGGAGAACAGCCGAGCACAGTCGGCAGTTCCAACCGGACGGCAGAAGCCCCCCAACCTGGCGCCTCCCTGCGTAGGGCTCAGTCGTCGCTTCCCCGCAGCGCTTTGAAGACATTGCGTATTCCGGAAACGCTCTTCAGGCCGTGCGCCGCCAGGTAACGCGCAACCTTGGGGCCACCGAGGGGTAGAATGCCGAAGTATCCCCGGCGCGCGATGCCCAGAAACCCCCGGTTCAGGCGAACTTTGATCTGATCGTCGGCCTGGGGCTCGAGTATGGCGGCGGCCATGCGCTTGAAAATTTCGACGCCCAGATCGCCGATCTCATATTCGCGCATGTCGCGCAGGGCCAACAGGGTACGGGGCATGACCGTAGCCGTCCAGTCGGGCTGTGCGACGGCGCCGCGACGCAGGGCAAACCCCTCGTCGACCTTGATGACGTGAAACTCGTCGGCGAAGCCGTCGACCCGTAACGCCACCACGGCCCCCCGCCAAAGGGGCTTTGCCGCCAGCCTTGCCGCCGGGGCATTCTCGAGAAAGTCGCGGGCCTCGCGAAAAAGCGTCTCGATATCCGTCATTCCGATCTTCGGCTGCGAATTTCCCGGACGAGCTCGAAGCGGCCCTTGTCCTCGACCCAGGCATAGATTTCACGACGCTCGAAGTCGTCGTCGTCGCGCACGGGCTGCTGAATGACGATGTAACCCGCGGTTGCCGTGGCGCTGCCGCTGTAAATGCTGGTTCGCTGGAAGAGATCGGTCACACGGCCGTCATCCACCGTTTTCACCAGAAAGTCGAGCACCCGCTCAGGCCCCGCGTACCGCAGACGTACGCACAGATCGTCACGATTGTCGCCGTTGACGTCGACGACATCGTAGCCTTCGACGAAACCGACCGAAAGCTCGCCCGTAA
>JAWLBW010000030.1:0-23283 GCA_041687475.1 bacterium | reverse complement strand
TATATGCGAATTAATCAAACGGGCCACTAACGTCGCCGCTCGCCTTCACGTTCGAAGCGATAGCCTGCGCCACGCTCGGTAACGATATACCGGGGTACCTGCGGATCTCGCTCGAGAATGCGTCGCAATTTGAGAATCATGACGTCGATGGCGCGCTCCGATACCGCATGCCCTCTGCCCCAGATGGCCCAGATGAGTTCGGACCGACTGACCGGCCCCCGACTCTGCAACAGCTTACCCAGTAAAGCCCACTCCTGCACCGTCAGCGACTGCATCTCGCCTTCGACGACCAATCGCTTTTCATCGGGAAAGATTTGAAGTCGTTCGTCGCTGAAGAAGGTAATCTGGCGCGACTCGCTACGACGCAGCACCGTCACGATGCGCGCTTCGAGTTCTGCCATGCTGAAAGGCTTTACCACATAATCGTCGGCGCCTGTCAGCAACCCCTCGACCCGATCGAGTTCGTCGCCACGGGCGGTCACCATGATGACGGGTATGGTCGAAAGCGCGCGATCGCGCCGGAGTTCACGCAGCACCTCGATACCCGAGCGCGACGGAAGCATCCAATCGAGCAGAATAAGGTCGGGCGATATCTCGAGAATACGCCGTCTGATAAGCACGGGGTCTTCTTCGGGAAAGACCTCATAGCCCTTCTCTCGCAGGAAACGCGAGAGAATACGCACGATGCGCTCGTCGTCTTCAATGACGAGAATGCGGGCATTGTTCAGCTTTGCGTTCGTGGCTGTCACCCCATTAAGCTATACCGCTCGCCGGGCATTGGCAAGTCCGAAGCGACACTTACCCGACGAAAGTATCGGTTCGGGGTACCCACAGAACATCAAAAAAACGGCGGAAGCCCGAAGACTTCCGCCGACCAGACAGGGGGGAGAAAAAAAGTATCAGGGAGTAGAGTACAACTTGGTGCCGGCCATCGTTTTACGGACTGTCGAGACCTTGACGATTTTCTTGAGTTCGCTCGGTTTCATGGTGCCTCCGTTGGACAGCGTTACGGCAGGCAGATGCCAGCCATGCCTAACGTTACCGGCAGTACCTCTTGAAGGCTCGGATTGTTACCATGTTTCAAACGAATGTTAATCTGCGTAACAATTCTTGCGCGAAATCGAAGATCGGAGAGATTGTGAAGCCATTCGATATGCGCCAAATTTTCTCCGTCATCGATCCGGCGTTTCACCGCTCGCAGCGAAAGGGCTCGGCTTTCGCCGGCAACCTGGCCTTTCTCGCCTTCATCGCCGGGCTGGTCTGGTTCGACCTGCTGCAGCTGCCTAAGTGGCCGACGATCGTGAACCTCGGAGTCTTTGCCCTGGCGGTAAGCCTCAGCCAGCTGGCTTACGTGCGCCTCGGGTTCGATTCGAAAAGCTACCGGGTGCTCAACTACGTCGAAAGCGGCGTACTGCTGACCGGGCTCGTCGTTCAGATGGGCCTCGACAGCGTGGCCACTCCCATTCTCTGGGCGTTCTACCTGTTCATGGTGATTCTGTTCGCCCAGGATACGGGCGGCAGCAAGGCTGGTTTCGTCGAAGTCGTTCTTCCGCCGCTCGTGCTTCTGGCCCTGTCGTACTGGGGCGTGGTAAGCACCCCCACTTCCGCCGAGGTTACCGGGGGGCTCTTGATTGCGGCGACGCTGTACTGGTACTTCGGCCGCGCGAGAGAGGCCCAGGTCGAGATGCTCGGGAAGGTGCTTACCGCCGAAAAGGAACTCGAGCTGGCGCAGGCCGAACTGAAACAGCAGCAGCAGATCGACGCCCTGCAGGAAGACTGGCTGAGTACGCTCACCGAAACGGCAACGGCCATTTTCATCTTCAGCGGCGACGGCGAGCTGCAGGCCTCGAGCGTTTCTCCCGCCATGGCGGGGCTGGGCCTCGAACGACTCGCCCTCGACAGCATGCTGCAGGCCTCGACTACGTCGGACCAACCGAGCGAGCATCGCTCGCAACTACGGCGCTACGGCCTGCGGGTACCCGAAACGGAAAATGTCTGGC
This sequence comes from bacterium, assembly GCA_041687475.1. Taxonomy (GTDB): domain Bacteria; phylum J088; class JAWLBW01; order JAWLBW01; family JAWLBW01; genus JAWLBW01. Next base: position 21,283 of record JAWLBW010000030.1, on the reverse strand, counting down.
TCGACATTCACGTGGTTGCACTGCCGGCCCTGGGCGCGACCCCGCGCCTTGCCGTGCTCATGCAGGACGCCACCGAACGGGTGCACCTCGAGGCCGAGCGACGCTCGCTGCAGGAAAGCCTCGCCATGACCGACAAGATGGCTTCACTCGGCGTTCTCTCGGCGGGCGTGGCCCATGAGATCAACAACCCGTTGACATACATTCTCGGTAATCTCGAGTACCTGCAGGCCGGCCCACGATCATCGGAACAGATAGCCGACTCGCTCGAAGACATCGAAAAGGGCTTCAGACAGATTCGCGATATCGTTCGCGATCTCAAGACTTTCTCGCATCCGGGCGAAGGCGAATCGTTCGAGACCGTCGACCTGCGCAGCATCTGCCGACGCGTCACCCGCATGGTGCAGCCCGAGCTCAAGGCAGCCGGTACGCTGGACCTTGACCTGCCGCCGGGTCCGGTCATGGTCAACTGCCGCCCGGGCCAGATTCACCAGGTACTGCTCAACCTGCTCATCAACGCCCGGCAATCGCTTGATCCCGCTAAACAAGCCGACAATGTTATCAGTCTGAGTCTCAAACAGACGGGCGATATGGCTCGCATCGATGTCCAGGACACGGGCAGCGGTATTCCTGAAGAGCACCTGCGACGCATTTTCGATCCCTTTTTCACCACCAAGCCCGCCGGCACCGGCACAGGCATCGGCCTGGCGGTAAGCTACCGTATCGCCCTGGAACACGGCGGCCAGATTCTCGTTCAGTCGACCGAGGGAGAAGGCTCTACCTTCGTGCTTACCCTTCCGTTGTCGATTCGCCGCAGCGACTCACGTGCGCCGATTCTCATCGTCGACGACGAGGAAAGAACGCTTACCCTCATGAAGAACGTCTTTCAGGAGTTCGACGTCACAACCGCGTCGACCCTCGAAGACGCCCTGCCCCTGATGGAGCAGCCGCTGCGGGCCATTCTGTGCGACGTACGCCTACCCGACGGCCTGGGCTTCAACCTTTACCATCGTGCGCCCGAACACCTGCGCCCGCGCTTTCTCTTCCTGACCGCGCTTCCCGAGCAGGCCCCCGAAATGAATTACGTGCCCCCGGGCGCCCTGGTCCTGCACAAGCCGATTCCGCTCGAAGAGCTGCGCCGCTACCTAACCGCCATTACCTCGCAGAATGATGGAGACGAACCTTTCGCCGTTTGACGAAGAGGCCTGGGGCCGGGAAACGGCCCGGCTGGCCCGCAACCTGCACGCGGTGCTCAGCGACTGGTTGCAGCACGCATCGCTTCCGCCGCACCTTCTTGCCCGCGTCGAGGGCCACGCCCTGCGGGGCGAAGAAGCCCGACGCACCGACTCGCCGGCCCTCTATGCCTGGCGCTTCGCCGCAGCCCTCGGGCTCGACGAATCTTCCTGCGCACGCCTTTCCGTCGCCTGTACCCTGTTCTGGTCGGCCGCCGACCTGGCCGACGATCTCGATGACGGTACGCTGCCGCTTTTGAAATCGAACGTGACGGTAAACGACGTCTGCACCCTGCTCTTTCTGGCGCAAGAGGCCTTCACGGTCGTTTCGCCGGAAATCGCCTCCTTCGCAGCACGTGCCGGTCTGCGAATGGCCGCCGGACAGGCGCTCGATCTCGATGCGACCGACCGGCGGGTTCCCGTCGATGCGTGGCACATCGCCGAACAGAAAGCCGGCGCAGAGTTCGAGCTATTCTTCCAGAGCGCCGCCCGGCTGGCCGAAAGGGCGGTCGACGAATCGACCCGGCTCGGCAGGGCAACCGGGGTTGCGCTTCAGGCCGTCAGCGACGTGATCGATATTTACGTAAATCCGGTTTCCGAAGACTTTCTGGGGGGGAAATGGTCGTTGCCCCTCGCCCGGCTTCGCACCGCCGGCGACAGCCGCGCGCGTGAACTTCGCGAACTCGAAGCCATGGCACGCGACCGTGAAGACGTACTCATCAGAGTTCGCTTTCTTGCCGCAGACGCCTCGCGTCAAATTCTGCAGGAAGTCATGCCCCCCGTTCATACGGCGTGGGAGCAAGTGCGTTCACGGCTCGTCCACCCCGAAGCTTTCGCCCCCGTCATCGCCTGGATAGAAGCCACCGTTGCCGCTCTTGTCGAGGTACTTGCCGAGCTGACGGAACCGCCGCGAGTTACTCGAGCCTCACAACCCGAAATTCTGGCAAGAGCAACCGATTATCTGTGTGCGACGACCGGGGTTGCCGAAGAGCATCGCTGGGGGCTGTTCGGCAAGCCCTACGTGAAGGCGCCCCTCTACCCGGCCATCTTTCGCGCCGAGGCGCTGGCGGCACGCGGCCGCCTCGACGAACCGGCGATCGGCGCGCTGCTCGCGTATCGCGACGAAGACGGCTGGCGTTACTACCCGCACGAACGCGAGATTCCCCCCGACGCCGACGACACCGGCCTCATGCTGGGCGTTCTGGCGCACCGGCTTGCCCCCGACATCGTCGAAGCCTCGGCGCGTCAACTGGTGAATGCCTTCACCCACGAAGGCATTCGAACGTGGATGGGAAGCGGCGGCGAAACCGTCGAATGGCTCGGCAAAGACTGCACGGCTACCCTGGCCAACGCGGTCTGGGGGCTCGTCGAATCGGGCCACGGCGCTTCTGTACCGGCCGCCGTCTGGAGTCGCCTCGAAAACGCAGCCCTCCGGGGAAACGAGAACACCCCCTTCTACGGCGCCCCCATGACCCGTTGGTTCGTGCACCGGGCACTTGCAGCCGGGGCAAAACGACACTTCGTGACAGCTGAACAAGGCGCCGAATTGCGGAATGCTCTCCTTAGCCAGGTTGCCGTCGAACAGAAGTTGGGCGGAAACACGGGTGACGTCATCGAGACCGCCGCTGCCGCACTCGCTGTCGCGGCGTGGGAGGTTCCTTTTCCCTCGGCCCCGCTGACTGCAAGCTGGTTGGCCGAACGGCAGGAAATCGACGGAAGCTGGCCCTGCCCTCCGGTCTTCATGAGCGTCGGTGTCGGCTACAGGGGAAAAGCCTGGGGCCACCCCGTCATCTCGACAAGCATGGCCCTGCTTGCCCTGACCGCCCTGACGAACCAGGCCTGAGCTCAGCCCCGTTTCCACCCGACTTGCAGCCCTTGAAGACATCGTCGCGACGAGGCGATTGACGCGGGCCGCGTATCGCGCTACCATCTACTTTTCCGAACTTTCAAAATTTTCTGAAATTATACAACGATCAGAAAATGTTGCATACCAACGACACACTTCTTGAAGAGCGGCTTCTGCACTCGACGCACAGCGATGTCGATCGGGCGCGCGAGGCGGCGCGGCATCTCATTCTTTCGGGTGGAAAGCGCGTCAGGCCCCGACTCGCGCTTCTGGTTGCAGAAGCGGTAGGTCTCGACGACGAAAAGGCCGGCGCCATCGGAGCCGCAGCCGAGCTCGTGCATTCGGCCACCCTGCTGCACGACGACGTCATCGACCGCTCCGACACACGTCGCGGCAAGCCCACCGTCAACGCCAAATACGGCGTCGGCAGCGCCATTCTCACCGGCGATTTCCTGCTGGCGCAGGCGCTTATGATTCTTACCGAAATCGAGCTGTACCCAGCCACCCGCGAAATGTCGCGGGCGGTTCGCGAGCTTGCCGAGGCAGAAATTCTCCAGCTGCAGCAGGCCTTCGATGCCGCCACTCCCATCGAGCACACCCGTCGCATTGCCGAAGGCAAGACCGGGGCGCTGTTCTCGTGGTGCGCGCGTGCGGTTGCGCTCACGGCCGGCAGCGCAGACGAGGTGTGCCGGGCCGCCGACCGGGTGGGCAGACTGGTGGGCTACGCCTTTCAGGTAGCCGACGACCTGCTCGACTTCGCGCCCGACTCGGCTTCGGGCAAACCCGGCCGGAAGGACCTTCGCGAGGGCCAGGTCACCATGCCCATGCAGCTTGTGCGCGCAGCCGACGGCGCTGTCGACGCAGCCATTCACCGGGCCTTTGAAACACGCGACGAACAGGACTACGAAGCGGCATACGACCTGCTGGCCGAAAGCGACGCCGCCGCCTGCGGCCGGTCCGAAATTCAACGGGCGCTTTCCGAGGCCGCAGACGCCCTGGCCGTGCTCACCAGCGATCACTCGCTCGGGGCGCGCTTTCAGGAATTCGTAACCCTCTGCACGCAACGGGTGCAATGACATGAGTACCGAAGTACGAGAGATGTTCTCGGATATCGCCCCCACCTACGACCGCGTAAACGACGTGCTCTCGCTGGGCATTCACCGCGGCTGGCGGCGCAAGGCGGTCAAACTGGGCGCCATCTCGCCGGGCGATCGCGTACTCGATTGCGCCACGGGCACCGGCGACTTCGCCATCGAGCTCAAGCGGGTCGTCGGTCCCGAAGGTCACGTCACCGGAACCGACTTCTGCCCCGACATGCTGAAACCCGCGCCGGCAAAGGCCGAAGCCGCCGGCCTCGAAGTCGAATTCCAGCAGGCCGACGTACTCGATCTGCCGTTCGCCGATGACTCCTATGATGCGGCAACCATTGCGTTCGGCATTCGCAACGTCGACGACCCGGTTCGCGGACTGAGCGAAATGGGACGTGTGGTGCGGCCGGGCGGGCGCGTCATCGTGCTCGAGTTCGGCCAACCGACCGGTCTCTTCGGTCTGGGTTACCGCATCTACAGCCGCTACGTCATGCCGTTTCTGGGCGGGCTGCTGAGCGGTAATTTCAACGCATATCGCTATCTTCCGCGCACGGCCGCGGCTTTTCCGGCCGGAACCGCGTTTCTCGAACTGATGAACGAGTCGCGTGTCTTCTCGGACACGAAGGCATGGCCCCTCTTCAGAGGAATCGCTTACGTCTATGTCGGCACCGTTGCAGACCATCGCGGCTCACCCGCTTCGTGAACACAGGGTCGACAGCAGGGAGGTTCGGGCCGTACCCCGGCTCGCCGTACGGGAAGCCCCCCTGCTCGAGCCCCTGTCGTTTCTGCACTCGCGGCAGGGCTTGCGTTTCTACGCTTGGCTGCCCGAAGAGCGACTCGAGGTCTGCGGAATCGGAATCGCCTGGGAAACGGTGGCCGAAGGCCCCGAACGATTCAACCGCGTAGCCGCAGAGACCGCCCGTCTCTTCTCAGGGTGGAACACCCACGACGCTCCGGGCCCATGGCAGCGCTTGTGGGGCGGCTTCGCCTTTGCCGAAACCGTTACCTCCGAGTGGCGCGGCTTTCCGCCCGCACGCTGGTTCCTGCCTGCGTTTCAGTACCTGCGCCGCGATAGCGAAGCCTGGTATGTGCATGCGGGCCCCAATGCTCTGCATGCAGACGGCCCTCTGTCGGCTGCGATCCACCCCGACCGCGTTTCGCTGCTTCTCGGCGACACCCCGGCACAGCCTGAACGCTGGGACGAAAAGGTGCGACTCGCACTCGCCGAGATCGGCCGCCCCACCGGCCCCGACAAGATTGTGCTGGCCAGACGCCGTACGTTCACCGTTTCGGGCGAACCGGCGCTGGCAGAACTTCTCGGCAGCCTTCGCAGCCGGCAGAAGACCGGTGTACTCATGGCAGTCGAAGGCACGCCGGGTCGCTGGTTTGTCACCGCGACCCCCGAACGACTCGTTTCCCTTGCCGACAAACGGGTGACGACGCACGCCGTCGCCGGTACGATCGGCGCCTCGGACGACGGCGCAGAAGATGCTCAGCGCCGCCGGCAGCTGCTCGGCAGCGAGAAAGATCTCCGTGAACACGAATGGGTGGTGCAGAGTCTTTCCCAATCGCTCGAAGGGCTGTGTTCGGACTTTCACCGTACGCCCGCGCCCGTGCTGCTAAGCCTTCCAACCGTGCACCACCTGGTCACGCCGGTCGAGGCCCGAACCCGTCCAGGAGTCGGCCTGTTCGACATTGCCGCCGCGCTGCATCCGACGGCGGCCGTGGGCGGCTACCCCCGCCGCCAGGCCGAGGCATGGCTGCGAACCCACGAAGACTTCAATCGCGGCTGGTATGCCGGCCCCGTCGGATACGTGGGGCCCGACGGCAACGGTTCGTTGTTCGTAGCCATACGCAGCGGCCTGCTGACACCCGAGACACTTACGCTGTACGCCGGGGCGGGTCTTGTAACCGGAAGCGATCCGGGCAAAGAGTGGAACGAGACCGAAGACAAGATTCGCACCCTGCTCGACGTGTTGGGGGGTGAACTTTGAGGCCCGCTGCCAATGTGCGACATGCCCTCGCCCTCTTCGATACCTGGGAAAAACTGGGGCTGCGTCACGCCTGCCTTTCGCCGGGATCGCGCTCGGCTCCGCTGGCCGCCGCGCTCGAGGCGGTTCGTATCGAACGGTATGTCGCCATTGACGAGCGCAGCGCCGGTTTTTTTGCGCTCGGGCTTTCCAAGGCATCGGGTACGCCCGCCGTATTGGCCTGTACCTCGGGCACGGCGGGTGCCAACTACCTGCCGGCTGTCTGGGAAGCCTCTCTGTCGGAAACGCCGATGCTCATCGTGACCGCCGACCGGCCGCCCGAGCTGCAGCAGACCGGCGCCCCGCAGACCATGCCGCAACACGGTCTTTTCGGTCAGGCCGTACGCGCCTCGTTCACCCTGCCCGTACCTGAAGACGAAGCCTACCTTGCCGCCTGGGCGGCCACGGCCGCACGCGCATGGGCCGCGGCGGTACGGCTTCGCGGCCCGGTGCACCTCAACGCCCCCTTCCGCGAGCCGCTGTACCCGATTCCGGCCGATACGGGAACCCTGCCCCGCGTTCGCCCTGCACCCTACATGTCGAAACCGCCGGCGACCCCGCCCCGCTGCGCCGACTGCTCGAAACCTCGGAACGCCCCCTGCTCGTGGTCGGTCCCCTTGAAAGCACGTCGGATGAAAGCAGCACGCTGGCCTCGGCCTGCGCTTCGCTCGGCATGGTCGTTCTCGCCGACATCGGCTCGAACCTGCGCGGCAGAGGCGGGGTCATTTCCAATTACGAAACCGCATTGCTTGCAGGGCGCGCGCTGCCCGAACCCGACCTGGTCATTCATGCCGGCGGCCTACCGACCTCGAAACGGCTTCGCCGGTGGCTCGGAAAGCTTTCGTGTCGCCAGGTGCGCCTGACGAGCAACCCGGCATGGGTCGATCCCGACGGCTGCGTGACCGACGTCGTATTCGGCACCCCCTCGCTGCTGGCCGGGGTAACATCGCGCGCGTCGCATTCTACGTGGCAACGGAAGTGGCAGGTTGAAGCCGAAAGCTGGGCGACATTGCTTGCCGAGGCTACGCAAGCCGATCGCGAAATGTATGAGGCCCTGTATGCGCGACTTTCTGATGTTGCGCCCGAACGGTGCTCGCTGTTCTTCTCGAATAGCCTGCCCATTCGAGACGCCGATCTCATGCTTGCCGGAACACAGTCCGGTCAGCGCATTCACGTGAACCGCGGCGTCAACGGAATCGACGGCATTACCTCGACCGCCATCGGCTGCGCGGTGGCCGACGACTCCCCCCTGCTTCTTGTCACGGGCGACGTCGCCTTCCTGCACGACGCCAACGCCCTCATGCCGGCACGCACGACGGGGGTGCGCGGCGTCATACTCGTCGTCAACAACGACGGCGGCGGCATCTTCTCGCACTTGCCGGGCGCAGCCGGCACTCCGGCATTCGCCGAAACCTTTACCACCCCGCACGGCCTCTGCCCGGCTGAAATCGCCCGCGCCTACGGCCTCGACGCCATCCGGGTCGACACCGTCGCGGCCTGCCTTTCAGCAATAGCCGAACGTGTGCACGCCCCGCTAGGCGTCGTCGAACTCACCGTCGATCTGCAGTCTTCGCTGGAAATCAGGCGCCGCTTCGAACAGCGCCTCCAGCTGCAGCGGCCGGAGGTGGCCTGATGCAGGTACGGTCACGCGCGCAATGCGAGCTTCGTCGGGTCGAGACGGCCTATGGCGTCATGGAAGTCGTCACCTATGCCGACGATGCCGGCCGGCGGCCGTTTGTCATACTGCACGGATTCACCGAAGGCCCCGACGTGTGGCGGCCCGTTGCCGAGTTGCTTGCCCCGCAACACCCGGCCTTTCTGCTCGAACTGCCCGGGCACGGGCTTTCGCGCCTCGACAAGGCAGAAGGCTATGACTTCGAGGCACAGGCGAAGACACTTACCCAGGTATCGCAGACGCTGACCCAGACTGCACCCGCCCCCATTCTCATCGGCTACTCCATGGGGGGAAGGCTTGCCCTGGCCATGGCGGCCGCATCACCTCAATCGTTCGGGGCTTTGGTGCTCATAAGCGCGCACCCGGGTCTTCGCACCGAAGCCGAACGTACAGCGCGCATCGCCGAAGACGCCCGGTGGGCCGAGCTTTGCCGCAACGACTTCGCCCGCTTCAACGAAGCCTGGGGCAGTCGCCCGTTGTTAGCCGACATTCCCCGCGAGGCCGCGACGCTGCGCCTTGCGGCACGCCGCCGCCACGACCGGCAGCATCTGGCGGCGGCACTCGCCGGGGCAGGTCTGGGGCGGCAACCCGATTACCGCAAAGCGCTGGCCGAATTGCCGCTGCCCGTTGCGTTCATCACCGGCGACCGCGACGAAAAGTTCAAGCAGCTTGCCGACGAAATGCATTCGCTGCGACCCGACTGCGCGCACCTCAGGCTGCCTGCGGGCCATGCCGTTCACGCAGGGGCCCCCGCTCAACTGGCGGCCGGAATACTTTCGTTTGCCGAAGGCTGCAAGGCGGCTTCGGCTTCAACGCTGCCGACGGCAGCCCCATCTCAGGAGTCATGATATGTCAGTAGTGGCCTACCCCCCGAAGACCGGACCCATTGCCTGGGAAACCGCCGGCACGTTTGAAGACATTCTCTACCACAAGGCCGAGGGAATCGCGAAAGTCACAATCAACCGTCCCGAGGTCAGAAACGCCTTCCGGCCCCAGACGGTCATGGAGCTCATTCGCGCCTTTGCCGATGCCCGCGAAGATTCGCAGATCGGGGTCGTCGTTCTCACGGGCGCAGGCGACGAGGCGTTCTGCAGCGGCGGCGACCAACGCGTTCGCGGCGAGGCGGGCTACGTCGGCCCCGACGGGGTGCCCCGCTTGAACGTTCTGGACCTGCAGCGCCAGATTCGTTCGATGCCCAAGCCCGTCATCGCAGCAGTCGCCGGCTATGCCATCGGCGGCGGCCACGTTCTTCACCTGGTCTGCGATCTGACGATTGCCGCCGAAAACGCCATGTTCGGTCAGACAGGGCCGCGCGTGGGCAGCTTCGACGCCGGTTTCGGCGCCAGCTATCTCGCCCGTTGCGTCGGCCAGAAGAAAGCCCGCGAAATCTGGTACCTGTGCCGTCGCTATACCGCGCAGGACGCGCTGGACATGGGCCTGGTCAACACGGTTGTTCCCGTCGACAAGCTCGAGGAAGAGTCGGTGCAGTGGGCCCGCGAAATTCTGCAGAACAGCCCCATTGCCATTCGTTGCCTCAAGGCCGCCTTCAACGCCGATTGCGACGGCCAGGCCGGCATTCAGGAGCTGGCCGGGCATGCCACCATGCTCTTCTACATGACCGAAGAAGGCCAGGAAGGTAAAAACGCCTTTCTCGAAAAGCGCGATCCCGATTTCAAGAAGTTTCCATGGCGTCCGTAAACACCGATACGAACAGAGCGGTCGCAGAGCGTCCCCACCTCTTCGAGGTGTGGATGGCGGCCCTGCGGCCGAAAACCCTTACGGCAGCGCTGGCTCCGCTTCTCGCGGGCAGCGCCGTCGCTTTCGTCGAGGGCGGCTTTCACGCCCCCTCGGCCCTCGCGGCCCTGTTTGCCGCTCTGGCCATTCAGGTCGGCACCAATCTGGCCAACGACGTGTTCGACTTCGAGAAGGGCGCCGATACGCACGAACGCCTGGGGCCCGTTCGGGTTACGCAGGCGGGCTGGCTTTCGCCGCGGGCCGTACGCATCGGCATGGTCGTCGCGTTCGGGCTGGCCGTTCTGGCCGGTACCTACCTGATAGCCCGTGGCGGATGGCCCATTCTGGCCGTGGGCGTCGCATCTATTCTCAGCGGTATTGCCTACACCGGCGGACCGTGGCCGCTCGCCTATCTCGGGCTGGGCGACCTGTTCGTCTTCGTGTTCTTCGGCCTGGTCGCCACGGCCGGAACGACCTACGTGCAGACGGGCACGCTGCCGCCCGAGGCCCTGCTGACAGGTATACCCATCGGCATGCTTTCGACGGCGGTACTGGTCGTCAACAACCTGCGCGATTGCGAGCAGGATGCGAAAGCCGGAAAACGCACGCTGGCGGTGCGCTTCGGTGCCACCTTCGCCCGTGTCGAATATGCGTTCATGACGGTAGGGGCCATTCTCGCGACACCGCTACTTTTCGCCTCGACAGGCCGGGGCAGCCTGCTGCCGCTTGCGCTGCTGCCCGTGGCGGCCATGGCCACGCGCTCGGTCTTCCGGCACAGCCGGGGCGAGTTGAATGTCATGCTGGCGCGAACGTCGGCTCTGCTTCTCGGGTACGCCATGCTGCTTTCCGTCGGTCTTGTCATCTGATGCTGCAACTGCGCTTCCAGTCGATGCGTCTTCGCCTGCGAAACGAACTGCGCTTCGCGGGTGGAACCCGCATGACCGAGCGAAGCCTGCTGCGGCTGTTGCTCAGCGACGGACGACATACCGGTATCGGCGAGGCCGCGCCCTGGACCGAGGCAGAATTCCGACAATGCGTAAACGACCTGCATCACGCCGCCCAAGCGTTGGCGAAAGCCGGCGACGGTGAAGCAGCGGCGACCCTCGTGCACGGCCTCAAGACGCCGTCGGCACGGTTTGCCCTGCACGGCGCGCTGCTTGACCTTGAAGCCCGCCGTCGGGCGATTCGCCTGGCGACATTGCTTGCCGCTGACGCCGACGACCACGTACGTATCAACGCCCTCGTCGATCTGCGTACGCCCGATGAAGCCGCCCGGCGCGCCGCCGCCCTGTTTGCGGGGGGATACACCTGCATCAAACTGAAGCTCGGACGGCCCCGCTTCGACGACGATCTGCGAGTGGTCGAAGCGGTTCGCGAAGCCGTTCCCGGCATAGCCATTCGCCTCGACGCCAATGGGGCGTGGAACCTTGCCGATGCCCGGAGACATATCGCCCGGCTGGCCCCCTTCAACTTAGACTATCTCGAGCAGCCATGCGCCGCCTGGACCGACGTGGCCGCTCTGCGCGACGAATCGCCCATTGCCCTGGCAGTCGATGAATCGCTTTCCGACCTGGCGACCGCCGAAACATTGGCCCGCGAACGGGCGGCCGAGCGGTGGATCGTGAAGCCCTCGCGCATCGGAAGCCTTGCTGAAACGTCGCGCGTACTGGCGCTCGCACACGAAAACGACATTGCGGTTACGCTGACCCACATGCTCGATGGCCCCATCGGCCTGCGCACGATAGTGCATGCGGCGGCAGCCTGGCTGCCCCACGAAGTGCACGGACTCGACGCCGATTACGGCGACGATCCGTCGATGCCTGTAAGCATGCGCGGCACCGTTCATCTCGATAGTCTGCCCGGCATCGGCCCGGCACCAGATGACGCGGCAAGTACTTTTTCGGCGGCAGGAGCAGGAGCCGATCGTGGCTGAGTATCCGCTTTTCACCCATGCCCGGAGAGACGGAAGCGCAACCGCCCTTTCGTTCGAAGGCAGGCACCTGACCTGGCAGCAGTTGGCCGGCCGGGTGCAGGCAGCCATGGTGAAGGTCGACGACTGCCTGCGCGACGCGCCGGGAACGCCGGGCTATCGCATATCCCTTTCGCTCGACGGCATCGTCGGCCTGCACGCCCTGCTTGCCCGGGGCTGCACCTTCGTGCTTCTGTCGCCGCAGGCGCCCCGCGCCCTGGTCGATACCGTGCGCGAGCGTTACGGATTGACTTCGGTCATCGAGGCGGGCGATATCGCCGCCGCTTTTACCGAAGTGGAGCGGCACCCACTACCGCCCGGCAACCACAGCAACGCCGAAGTGCGCGTGCTCACGTCGGGCACAACGGGCGCGCCCAAGGCGGTGCGCCTGCCGTTCAACCACTTCGCGGCGCACGCCCGGGCGGCCGCCATGCATCTCGGCCTGACGGGCGACGACCGCTGGCTGGCCTGCCTGCCGCCCCATCATGTAGGCGGGCTCTCGGTCATTCTGCGGGCCATGCTGCTGGGCAACACGGTGCATGTCGTATCGCCCTTCGAGGCCGCCGCCGTCAACGCCGCAATCGATGCAGGCGAAATTACCCACGCCTCGCTGGTACCGACCATGCTGCACAGGCTGCTCGAAGCACGAGGCGACAAACCGTTTCCGCCGAGTCTGAAGCTGCTGCTGCTCGGCGGCGCCGGACTTGCGCCCGCGCTTTCCGAGCGGGCACGGCGGCTGCGGGCGCCGGTTGCGCCAAGCTACGGCATGTCGGAAACCTGCAGCCAGACGGCCACTCTGCCTCCCCCTTTTTTCCTGGCGGGAATCGAGGGGGCGGGGCATCCGCTGCCGGGCGTTGAGATATCCATACGCGATGCGGTGGGAATCGCCCTTCCCCCCGAAAAAGAAGGTGAAATCTGGGTACGGGGCAACACCGTTACGCCGGGCTATGTCGATGCAGCCGGCGGGCCTGATGCAAACGGCTGGCTGCACACCGGCGACATCGGCGCCTGGATTCCCCGGGAAGGACTCCGCGTTTTCGAGCGTCGCAGCGATTTGATTCTGAGCGGTGGCGAGAACGTGTATCCCGCAGATGTCGAGCAGGTCCTTCTCGCACACCCGGCCGTCGTCGATGCGGGCGTGGTCGGACTTCGCCACGAAGAATGGGGCCAGGCAGTCGCAGCGGCCGTCGTGCTGCGCAGTGACGTCGGCGTCGACGAGCTGCGCCGGTGGTGCCGCTCACGCCTGTCTGCCTACCAGATTCCGCGACTGGTTTACGTGCTCGACGCGCTCCCGCGCACGCAGGGGGGCAAGTTGCGTCGAAGTCGCCTGCGGGAGATGGTCATGGCGCCATAATCGAGAGTGGAATTGAAATGTATCACGATTTTGCGCCCCCTGAACGAGTCTGCGAAAATACGTAGGGTATGCCCCAAGCGTCGACCAACGAAACACCTTCGCCTGATACACACACCGCAACGGCCGATCGGCTCGTGCTGGAAACGTGCGATCTGGTGGGCACCGTCATCGAGTTCTGGGGTTTCCGCAAAATTCTGGGCCGTATCTGGACGCTGCTGTTTCTCTCGCCCGAGCCGCTTGCGGCCGCCGACATCAAGGAAAGCCTGGGCGTGAGCGTCGGCGGCGTAAGCATGGGGCTCAAGGAACTCGAGCGGTGGGGCGTGGTCAGGCGGGCCTACGGCCGCATCGGCCGCCGCGAGTATTTTGAGGCCGAGACCAATCTGTGGAAGATGATTTCGCGCGTCATGCGCGAACGCGAGCGTGCCTACGTCGAAAACGCCATTGAACAGATGGGTCGCATTCAACAGGAACTGCGCCAACGCGCCGGCAGGCCCGGCGAAGGCGAACTGGCCGATTTTCGCCTCGATCGCATCGAACAACTCATGCAGGCCGCCCGCATTACCCTGCGTCTCATCGACGGCCTGCTTTCAACCGCCCGCCTTGACGCAACCCCGCTTCGCAACCTGAAGCTGGTGCGCGCCCTTCCCTTCCGCCGCCGCAACTGACACGCCACACCCGGTCGTAGCCAGAGCCGGCTCCGCACGCATCTCGCCGAGCGTGGACAACCGACCGAAGTCGCCTACCATTCAAATTACAGCTATGAATTCAACAGCATAGCTGCGACAAAATCCGTCACCCGACATCTGCGAGTTCAGCGAATGCTCGCCCAGCCGGGCGATATGACGCAACGCATGTGGGTATAACGCCCGTGTTTTATTTGGATTAACGGAGAGGGGGTCTGTAACCGGAGCGGATCGGTTTTCGCATGAACACAAAATCAAACCGTGTTCATCGACACGACACTTATTGGACGTCCTCATGGTCAACAAGGTCACAAAAAAAATTTCAGGGAACCATCCGGCTCACTTTTCCGCCCATTCGCGTCAGTCGGGTTTTACCTTGGTCGAGCTGATGACGGTCGTGGTCATCATCGGCATACTCGCCGGGCTTGCCGTAACCTCGTACCAAGGCCTTCGCGTACGCAGCGACTTCGACCGCACCTATCGCTCACTTACGACCATGCTGCAGTCTGCCCGGGCAAGCGCGGTTGTAGAACAACGGCCGGTAACCTGCAGACTTTTCGCCAACGGCGCGGCCTGTTTTGAATGGAACGACATGGCCAACACCGGTTTCGTCGACTGGGCCGACGCCAACGGCGACGGAGTTCCGCAGTCGGGCGAGGGCGAGATCGGCAGCGTGGGTCATCTGGTCGTTTTCGACGACTCGTCGTCCATCGACACAGCCGGCACCGTGCGACTGAGCACCGTGGGCGGCACCCCCGACTCGTTCAGCATTCGGCCCGACGGTTCGGTGGTTACGGCCATGCCGGCCGCCAACGGCCTGCCGACCCCGGCAACCATCAGGGCACGTCTCGACTACCTCGGCTCGACCGACACGGCCGTTCCGTTTCTTACTTTCGACCTTCATTCCACCGGTCTCATCGAGGAGCTTCCGTAATGAACGAACGCGGCGCCACACTGGTCGAGCTCATGATTGCCATGGTGGTCTTCGGCATTACCATGACCGGCACCTTCAACGGACTCGACTTCATTAACCAGACAAACGCCCGGGCGAAGACATCGGTTTTCGCCGAACAAGCCCTCAATCAGGCGGTACATGAACTTCTGAGCCTGCCCGGTACCAGTGCCCGCCTGGTAGACGACGGTGTTCCCGATGATCTCTTCGACACCGCCACCCCCGATTACAGCACCGATGCCGAAGGGCAGCCCTGGACCATCGACGTTGACGCTAAGACCTTTCGCCTCTTCTATAACCTGGCCGAAGGGAGCGTGCCCAACACCGTCGACATTCGCGTCTTCGCGGCCTGGAATACAGACGGGGGCGAGCCCGACATGCACCACCGCGCCGAGCGTCTCGTTTCAAGAGGGCTATTCTGATGCATAGAAACGATGCCGGTTTCACTCTTCTGGAATTGATGATCACGTCGACCATTCTGGTGGTGCTCGTGACCTTCATGGCCGCCTCGACGGCCATGTTCTTCCGGCAGCAGACCTCGTCGGCGCGCGAGGCCCGCGAGACCTCGGCCTCACGCGCCTCGCTCACGGTGCTTCAGGCAGACGTCATGTACGCCGGCTTCGGCGAACCGCTTACCGTACAGGCCGTCACCGGCGTCAACAACGGTGGCCTGAACGGTAGCGACACGCTGCGGTTGACCGGCCGCCCCCTCGGCGGCCCGCACCTCGCCCAGTGGACCCACACCCTGTCGGACACCTCGTCCACGCCCTCGGACCAGGCAACCGTCCGGTGTTACGGCATGCAGGCGGGCACGCAACGTTTTCCGGCACCCCAGACCGATATTACCGGTGCAAGCGGCACCAACCCCCTTGCCGTCAAGGTAACCAACTTCGCCGGCCAGGAACTCTTCTCGCAACCCCTGAACGTCATTGCCATAAGCCCCGAATGCACCATGGGGCCCGATATCGACTCCGACGGCCTGGCCGACTGGCAGATGACGCTTACCTTCGATCGTGTTGTCGGATTGCGGCCGGCCGCCATCATTACCGTGGCCCATCCGTTTGCCGGCGCAACGGGCTCGGAAGTCACCTACGCGGTCGATGCCGACCGACGTCTCGTGCGTACCGTGCCCGGCCTGCCGCCCGAACCGCTGCTCACCAATGTCGAAGATTTTCAGGTGCGCTACGGCTGGAGCGCGACCGACGGTACCTTTCAAGGCTGGTCCGATGCCCCCGTGTGGGACCCGGCCCTGCGTACCACCGCCATCCGGGTCAACATCACCACGGCCGACCCCAGGCGCGAAGACTTCGCCACGTGGAACCAATTTACCAGCTTCGATCATACCTATACGGTGCAGGCCGGCAGCGAGAAGTGGGCCCGCCTGCAGATCGAACGTATCTTCGAGACTCCCAATGCCCGATTTTCCCACCCCTGAGGTTCATGCCATGCGCGCGCAGGAAGGTTTTGCACTGCTGACGGCCGTCATTCTGAGCCTCGTGTTTGCGGCGGCTCTCGGTGGGCTGTACGCCATTTCGAGCAGCCTTCTTGAAACGACCGTGCTTTACGAGCGGGTCGACTCCGTCGAGGCGGCCCAGCTGTCGGCGTCGAACCTTGCCGCCGAAGTCATCGAACAGCTCGTTCTCGACGGAGAAACCCAGTCGGGCAGCGCCGTCAAGGACCCCGACTTGCTGGTCAACGACCTGGTTCCCTCGGCACTGGCAGACTTCACCGACGATGTACGCACCGACCCCGATCTGGAAATACCGATGGGCAGGTACACCGCTCTCGTCGATATTGACTGGGTTCCGCTTACGATGGGCTTTGCCTGGAACAGCATCAAGTTCGGCATGGGCTATCAGGAAGCGAGCGCGGGCGGGTCAACCATGGGCTCGCAGACCTACCGCGTGCAGATACTCATTCGCGATGACATCGGCGGCGGCGAATATGAGCATGAAGGCATTTACGTATTGAACACGAGCGGTAGCTGAGCACGGAGCAGCAGACATGAAAAAGCTTACCCTACTCACCATCGTCATGCTGGTCGCCATGGCCAGACCTTCGGCGTCGGAAGCCTACAGCATTCCCGGCGACTACTGCCAGCTGCCGACGTTCCTCGACAACAACGTAACCCGGAAGCCGCAGATTCTCCTGCTCTTCGACAACTCGGGCTCCATGGCCTACGCCGCGTACGAAGACGACTTCATGCCCGGTAAGGCCTACTACGGTTACTACGATCCGCACCAATGCTACACGTATGGTTCGAACATCTGGTCGCCGGCCGTCAGCGCAAAGAGCGACCTGACCTGTCCGTCGCCCTCGTCGGGAGAGTGGAGCGGCGCCTTTCTCAACTGGCTGACGATGCGCCGCATCGATGTGGCCCGTAAGGCGCTCGTCGGCGGCAAGGGTAATCCGCGAACGGGCACCAACGTCAAGCTCGTCGGCGAATCCGATGTTTATTTCGGCTTCAGCAAGACGGTCGACCCGACCGGATACACGCCGCTCAGCGGCACGCGTACCTTCGACGTATCAGACAGAGACAATGAGTTTTCGGTCAATGTGATGGCCTCGAGCATCGTTGCCGGCGGTCGCCACACCTGCGCGCGCTCCGACGGAGGTCTTCACTGCTGGGGCGAGAATAACACCGGCCAGCTCGGCGACGGCACGCAACAGGATGCCCGCACCCCGACCTCGGTCGACACCTTCGCGAGCGACGGCGTTACCGTCTCTACCGGCTGGAACCACACCTGTACGGCCACCTCGACCGGAAAAGTGAAGTGCTGGGGCGACAATGCCGAGGGCCAGATCGGCGACGGCACCACCACGCGCCGCCGCGCACCGGTCGAACTGGGCAGCCTGAGCGAGATCACATCGATGGCGGCCGGCAACCGCTTCACTTGCGCGCTCAGCAAAGCCGGCGCGGTGTACTGCTGGGGTCGTAACGACAAGGGGCAACTGGGCATCGGTTCCACGGGCAACCGCTCGTGGCCCACGTTGACGGGCATAACCTCGGGTGCGGTGGCCGTAACGGCCGGTCACGAACACGCCTGCGCCGTCATGGCCGACGGCAGGGCGAAGTGCTGGGGCGATAATACCTGGGGGCAGCTGGGCATCGGCTCGACCGGCGGAACCCGACTGAGCCCCACCGATGTCGTCGACCAGACCGCCTTTACCCAGATATCGGCCGGCAGCGGACATACCTGCGGCACCAGCGGCGGCGCCGCCTGGTGCTGGGGCGCGGGCGGACGCGGTCAGATCGGCGACGGAAACTGGAACGATCGAAACCGGCCGACAGCCGTCATGTACTTCACCGCCGGTGTGGTCAAGGTCGTCGCCGGCGGCAACATATCAGGCACATCGGTGTGGGGCCACAGCTGCGCGCTCATGAATCACGGCCGCATTGCCTGCTGGGGCGAAGGCGGAAGCGGCCAGCTTGGCTTCGACAGAACCAACGACTACAACAGGCCCTACGCCTACGCTTACTCCATAGACCAGGCCTTCGACGTCTCGGTCGGTAACGACCACAGCTGTGCCATCGAGACCGACGGCAACGTATGGTGCTGGGGCGACGACGGCTCGGGGCAACTGGGCGACAACAATCAGACGAGCGATAAGGATCGCCCGGTTACGGTTCGTTCGAACTCCATCAGCGGGCGCCTCGACTTCGACATTGAAGTCTACACGGGTCGCGACGCCAATCAGGTCAAGGGCGTGCTGCACGAGCTGGCCGATCAGGCCAAACTCGGCCTGATGTTCTTCAACGGCAATGCCAGAGGTTCGTACATCGCTCGGCCAATCGGCAGCGACGGCGCCAACATTACCGCGTTGGAAACCTCCATCGAAAACGTCGCCCCGAATACATCGACCCCCCTGGCCGAGGCGCTGTATACCGGCATTCGGTACCTGCGATGGGACGATCCGCCCTATTGGGGCGGTTACACCCGCTCGGGCGGTTCTACCGGCGTCAACGCCGACCCCTGGCAGGACAAATGCAGCCGAAGCTACGTTCTTCTCGTCACCGATGGTGAACCGACCAATGACTCGGACTCGGTGCTGAATCCGCTCAAGAATTACGACGATAAGCTCGACGGCACCGACCACGACTGGAACCGGGCCGCCGACAAGCACTATGGTCTGGCCGGAACCGCGGGCTCATTCGATGACTACCTCGACGACGTCGCCCTCTGGGCCAACTACCCCCGCGGCGAAATCTGGAGCTACGACAGACCGAAAGACGACCCGGACGGCACCAACCGCACGATGGGCCATCGCTACGACAAAGGCATTCCGACCTACATCGTATACTCCTTCGGCGACCCGAAATTTGTCGGTTACCACAAGCTTGTCGGTATGAACGGCGCCTTCGTCGACCGCAACGGCAACAATCTGCCCGATCAGGTCAGCGAATGGGATCAGGATGCCGACGGTGCCGCCGACGGTTTCTTCTATGCCGGCGAAGGCGATGTGGTCGAAAAAGCCATTCGTAAGGCTTTTGCCGCCATCCTTCGACGCACGGCCGCCGGAACAAGCATTTCCATGGTGTCGACCAACCGACGCGGCGACGGATCCATCGTACAGAGCTACTTCCGCCCCATATACAACTCCGATGCCCGCGAAGTAAACTGGCTGGGCATGCTCCAGAGCCTGTGGATCGACAAGTGGGGCAACGTGCGCGAAGACACGGTGCGCGACGGAAAGCTCAACCCACGCGAAGACCACGTCGTACTCTTCAAGTACGATGAAAAAAACCAGGAAACGCTGGCCTTCACCTTTGCCGACCCCGACGGCGACGGCGAACTCGACAAGGACGGCGACGGCAAGCGCGATCACCCCCGCAAGGAAAACGCGCCGCTCACGAATATCGTACCCATCTGGGAAGCAGGCCTGGAACTCGGTAAGACCGCACCTGCCGACCGTTTCATGTTGACCGTACTCGACGACGGCGACGGCATCATGGAGGCCGGCGAAGTCGTACCCTTCGACAAGACGACGCCCGGCCTGGCAAGCGCCCTGGTTCACCCCGACCACGACGGCGACGGTTTCGGCCTGCCCGCTACGTGGACCGCGGCACTGAACAACCTCGTCGACTTCGTGCGCGGCGAGCGTGTCGGCAGCGACCCTGCGTGGAAAAAGCTCTTCCGTTCCCGCTTCGTGAGCGGCATGACCGATCCCACCACGGGCACCGAGTTTTCGGGCGAGTGGAAGCTCGGCGACATCGTGTACTCGACCCCCATCATGGTAGGCGAACCGACCGAGCGCTACGACATTCTCTACCGCGACAAGACCTACCTCGAGTTCTACCGCAAGTACGCCACCCGCAAGCCGGTGCTTTACGTGGGAGCGAACGACGGTCAGCTGCACGCCTTCAACCCGGGTAAATACCGACCCGCCGCAAGCGACTTCGAGGTCGATCCGATCGGCGGGCGCGGGGGCTCGCTCGGGGCCGAAGTTGCGTCGATCGTTCCCGGTTCGGTATTGCCCATGCTGCAGTACATGGCCGCGAAGGAATACAACGTCAAGTGCCACATTTCCTTCGTCGATCAGTCGCCCCGGGTTACCGATGCCCGGGTGTTCAAACCCGACAGCGTGCACCCGAACGGCTGGGGCACATTACTCATTGCCCAGATGCGGGTCGGTTGTCACGACGCGACCTACTCGTCAATGGTCTTCATCGACATTACCGATCCCGACCGTCTCGCCGACCCGATGACGGCCGGCGAAGACGTCGTTATTGCCGAACTCAAACTGCCTGAGCCGGGCTTTACCTTCTCGATGCCCGGCGTGGTGAAGGTCGGCGATATCGATCAAGCCGACCCGGAAAAGGATTCCGATCGGTGGTTCGTCGTATCAGGGGCCGGCCCCGACGACGCAGCCAGGGTAACAGCAAGCAGCGACGCATACCTTTACGTTATCGACCTGCGCGAACTGGTGGCCGGCCGCAATCTCGTCGACTGGAAACTTCCGGTCGTAAACCCGCCCTCGACCGCCGAGCCGCGCGCTTTTACCTCGGGCATTCTCTCGGTCGAATTCGATTTCGACTTCAACGTCGATGCCCTCTACTTCGGAACGGTGGCCGACCACATAACGCCCAACCTTTCAAACCTCAACAACGCAAAATGGGGCGGCGGCCTCTGGCGGGTACTCATTTTCGGCGAGCAGAATCCTGCCAAGTGGAAGATGAGCCGCATGATCAACGGCACCCCCTACGGTCGCCCGTTCATTGAAACGCCCGAAGCCTTTCTCGATACCAAGGCCATTCAGGGTGGAAGCAACGAGCCCTGGTTCGCCGCCGTGAGCGGGCGCTATCTCTCGCGCGCAGATACCTACGACGACGTCGACTACCCCTGTGTCGACGGCTCGGCGACTTGCAGCAAACCGCACCAGGCTGTCTATGCCTTCCGTGAGACCTGCCTGGCCCTTCCCTACGACATCAACTGCAGAGATAACTACGACAGCAAGCTGCTCGACGTATCTCATGTTTCGGTCAAGCCCGACGGCGACGTCAACAACGGCCCTGCCGGCGTAGCCACCTTCAATGAGCTCGAAGACAAGATCAAGGACGACTATGCCGGCTGGTTCATACAGCTCGGCGAGTTTGTTTCAGGCACGGACGACAACCGCGAACGAGCGTCGGGTTCGCCCGTCTTTCATGCCGGGTCAGACGGTCTGTTCTTTTCGACCTACTCGCCTTCGCGCGCAGGCGACGCCGAATGTGCGACCACAGGC
>JAWLBW010000029.1:0-23421 GCA_041687475.1 bacterium | reverse complement strand
GCCCGATTCCAGTAAGGTAGACTACGGTGTATACTGACGCTCCGGTATCCGTTCCGCCTCTTCGCCTGAAGGTACTTCGCCTTGAGCTCTCTGATTCTTGTTCGCCACGCCCAGGCTTCGTTCGGCGCCGATGATTACGACAGACTCTCGGCCCTGGGAGAAACCCAGAGCACACTGCTCGGCGGCCATTTCGTCAACAATGCCATGCGGTTCGACGAGGTCGTGCTCGGGCCCCGATTGCGCCACCGCCAGACCACCGAGGCGGTCGAGCGGGTCTACCGCGACGCAAAGCTCGAATGGCCCGTGCCTGCCGGCCCGGCCGAGGCCTTTGACGAATACCAGGGCGAAGAACTCATCAAGAAGGCGGTACCCCGCCTCGTGCAGGAAGACCAACACCTGCAGACCCTGGCGGCCGGCTTTGCCGAAATTGCCGAAGACGACGCTTCAGGGCGGCGCAAGTCGTTCCAGCGCATGTTTGAGCATGTCATGCGCCGCTGGGTACGGGGTGAAATCGACGAACCGGGGGTAGAGCCCTGGGCCGACTTTACCCGGCGCGTGCATGGCGCCCTGCGCGACATGCAGAAGAAAAGCGGGCGGGGAAAAAACGTGGTCGTCTTCACCTCGGGCGGCGTCATCGGCGCGGCTGTCGGCTATGCGCTCGACCTGTCGCCCGAAAAGACCATCGAAACCAGCTGGATGGTTCATAACGCCTCGCTTACCGAGTTCGTCTTTACCGAAGAGCGCTTTACCCTGAGCCGCTTCAACGCCCTGCCCCATCTTGCGCACCCGCGCCTGATTACCTACCGCTAGGAGAACGCCGTCGTGGACTTCCAGGTATCCGAAAAGATGCAGACCACCCTGGCCATGATTCGCGAGTTTGTGCAGAAAGAGCTGTATCCGCTCGAGCGCGACATGGCCTACAAAAGCTTCGGTGAAATGCTGCCCGACCTGCGAAAGCGCCGCGAACGCGTCAAGCAGATGGGTCTCTGGTGCCCCCAGCTGCCGAAAGAGCACGGCGGCATGGGGCTTTCGCTGCTCGAACACGGCCTCGTGAGCGCCGAACTCGGCAAGACCCCTATCGGGCATTTCGTATTCAACTGCCAGGCCCCCGATGCCGGCAACATGGAAGTACTCATCGAGTACGGCACCGAAGCGCAGAAGGAGAAATTCCTGAAACCGCTGGTGGCGGGCGAGATTCGAAGCTGCTTTTCAATGACCGAGCCCGAACGGGCCGGCTCGAATCCGACGTGGATGGATACGACGGCCCGTACCGACGGCGACGACTACGTCATCAACGGCCAGAAATGGTTCACCACGGCCGCCGACGGCGCCGCCTTCGCCATCGTCATGGCGGTTACCGACCCCGACGCCGAACCCCACAAGCGGGCGTCGCAGATCATCGTGCCCACCGACACCGAGGGATTCAACCTCGTGCGCAACATCTCCATCATGGGCGAAAAGGGCGACGACTGGCTCAGCCACGGCGAGATCATTTACCACAATTGTCGAGTACCCCGCGAAAACCTTCTGGGCGAGGAGGGCGCAGGCTTTATCATCGCCCAGCAACGTCTCGGACCCGGCCGCATTCACCACTGCATGCGATGGATCGGCATCTGCGAGCGGTCGTTCGAGTTTCTCTGCCGCCGAGCGGCCGACCGCGAGCTTGCGCCCGGCCGCTATCTGGGTGAGAAGCAGGCCGTGCAGGCGTGGATTGCCGAATCGCGCGCCGAAATCAACGCGGCGCGCCTCATGGTGCTGCAGGCAGCCTGGAAAATCGACAATGAAGGCGTCAAAAGCGCACGAGAAGAGATCTCGCTGATCAAGTTCTACGTGGCAGGCGTACTGCAGAAGGTACTCGATCGGGCCATTCAGGCCCACGGCGCGCTCGGCATAACCGACGACACGCCGCTGGCCTGGTGGTACCGCCATGAACGCGGCGCCCGCATTTACGACGGCGCCGATGAGGTACACAAGGACGTGGTTGCCCGACGTATTCTACGCAACTACGGTCTCGAGAAGCGCTGACGGCGTTCGGCGCATCTGAACGCATCGATTTTCGCAATCGAAAGGTAGTCTCATGCAAATCGAAGATAAGACCCGGCCGCCGCGCCAGGGCGAAGAACTCGACGTCGTCGCCCTGCGGAACTATCTGGCTTCGACCGCCCCCGAGGCGGCGGGCGACATTCAGATCGAGCAGTTTCCCAGCGGTCATTCGAACCTGACCTACCTGCTTCGTATCGACGGACACGAATGGGTGCTCAGGCGGCCCCCCTTCGGTGCGAAGATTGCAACGGCGCATGACATGGGCCGCGAGTTCCGCATTCTGTCGAAGCTGCACAAGGTATACCCGCAGGCCCCGCGTCCGCTGGTGTATGAAGAAAGCGGCGACGTGCTCGGCGCGCCGTTCTATATCATGCAGCGCATCAAGGGTCTCATTCTGCGCAAGGATCTTCCTGACGGCTTCGACCTCACGCCCGAGCAGGTACACGCCATGGGTATGTCGTTCATCGACAACCTTGCCGCCATTCACAAGCTCGACTACGAGGCAGCCGGCCTCGGCGATCTCGGCAAACCCGCGGGTTATGTCGAAAGACAGGTCACCGGGTGGACGAAGCGCTACTTCAATTCGAAGACCGATGAAATTCCGGCCGTCGAGCAGGTAGCCGAGTGGCTGGCCGCGCGCATTCCCGGCGATACGGGAGCCGCCCTCATTCACAACGACTACAAGTACGACAACATCGTGCTCGATCCCCGTGATCCCACGAAGGTCATCGGCGTACTCGATTGGGAAATGTCGACGATCGGCGATCCGCTCATGGACCTGGGCACCGCCCTGGGTTACTGGGTGCAGACCGACGACTCGGCCGAAATGCAGATGGTCAAGTTCGTGCCCACCAACATTCCCGGTTCACCCACCCGCCGCGAGCTGGCCGAACGCTATGCCGAACTGACCGGCGCCGACATCTCGAGATTGGACTTCTACTACGCGTTCGCGCTGTTCAAGACCGCGGTCGTGGCACAGCAGATTTACCACCGATACAAGCAGGGCCACACCAAGGACGAACGCTTTGCCATGATGATCATGGGCGTGCACGTGCTGGCCAACGAGGCCTGGCGGGTGGCGCAGGAATCGGGTCTCTGAACCGTGGGCGCAGCAGCGGTGAATGATTGATCTGCTCAAGCCGATCGCACGAGCAGCCGTCGGGGGGCGGAACACGTCGGTATCGAGCCGCCGGTCACCTCTCGGGCAGAATGGCGTTCAGCGAGTAGGTCAGCAGCTCGCGGCGGCGCTCTTCGAGCACCGCTTCGCTCAACACCTCACGCTGCCAGTGCGGCTCGACCAGCGGCCCCGAAATGAAAAAGAAAGTAGTGGCGGCAAGGGTCGAAATGATGAAGTGCATCGGGTCGATGGGCTTCAGCTGTCGATCATCAATGCCTTGCTGAAGAAACTGGGCCGACGTCTGAAACAGCGGCCCGAACAGCAACGCCGAGGTTTCGGCCACGGCTTCTTCGTTATCGAGCAGCTCGCGATACAGCATGCGGGCGTAGTTCGGGTGCTGGGCCAGCAGATCGAACGTGTCGCCGATCATCTTTTCAATCTTCTGCGCGTACCCGGCCTCGGTATCGTTGATGGTAGGGAAGAAGATGCCCTCGAGGGCCCGGAAAACGCGTTGAATCACTTCGCCGTACAGTTCTTCCTTCCCCTTGAAGTAGTAGAAGAGGGAAGCCTTTTTGATACCGACGCGATCGGCGATATCCTGCAGGCTGGCGCCGCTGAATCCATAATAGGCAAAGGCGTCTTCGGCTGATTCGAGAATGCGTGCGCGGGTGTCGGTGTTGCGCGCGCGGTCTCCGTTTTTCTTTCGAGCCATTCGTTCACTCGTTCGGGAACAGGTAAATCAATCGACGGCGGGCAAGGCAATCGTCAGGGTTTCCATTGCTTCGCGTACATCGTCGTCGGCAAAGGGCACGGCGTAGGTGCGGTTCTGCATCCAATAGGGCACCAGGTCGTCGTAGTGCGGGCTGAAGCGGTCATGAATCTGCCCGCCCGGCAGCGAGTTAAACGACTTGACTCCAGCCGGATCAAGCTCGGTAACCATGCGCATCTGGGGCCCCGAGACCTGCACGTAGGAATCGTTCAGGAACAGGTAGTTCGCGGCGTCGACCGTTCCGATACCGCCGTCGTTGGGGTAGGGCCCGATGGAGCGCAGATTGGCGCCCAGCAGACCGTAGGGGTCGAAAAAGCGAACGTAATGCAGGGTGCCCCAGGTCCACGCCGACTGGTCATCGGTTTCGAAGCGCTCGGTCAACCATGTAAGTGCGTCTGCCAGAGCGCCCAGCATGACCTCGGCGCGGGTTTCTTCGTGGTCGGGTGTTCGAATGTCGTCCCAGAGAAAGGCGGCCTCGGTATTGTCGAAGGCGTACAGGGCGACACGAACGATGCCCATGGCGTCATATCCGTCGCTTTCGAAGCCCCGCGTGATGCCGACGGCGGCAAATTCGTCGTCGGTGAATCGGGCGCCCAGCATGCGAATCCACGTGTAGTAAATGCTGGCGGCAATGCTTTCTTCGACCGCGTCGGCAGACGGTAACTCGCCTGAAATGGGGTCGGGCAGTCCGGTGGGCGTGCCGTACTTCCACCCGTCGAGCCGCCTGAGCGCTTCGGCCATGTCTTCGGTAATCAACTCGGGCGCTTCCTGCGCCACATCGACAAGTCGGGGCGCCAGAAGCGAGCCTTCGACCGACAGGGTATCGGCGGCGATTCGCTCCATGTCGGCCTTGTTCAGCTTCTCTTTCTCTTCGATGAGCTCGGTAATACGGCCGATGCGGAACCCTGCATCGCGGGTGTGCCAGTAGTAGGGCTCGTCGGTACCCCAGGTCGTGTTGTCGAAGGTCGAGCCCACGATGTCGTTGTTGGCGGTGGCGACATAGCCGCGCGCCGGATTGTAGGCCTGCACCAGCTGCTCGCGGGGCAGGTAACCCTGCCATTCGCACAATCCGCTCGCGCCGTCGAGGGGCACGTAGGGCGGTCGCGGGCAACGGGGGTCGCGAACAGGCACGTTCGCGCTGCCGAAGTAGCCGATGTTTCCCTCGACGTCGCCGATTACAAACGATTGCGCCCCCACTTTGAATCCGGCAACGGCGTCCATGGCCTCGGAGACATTGTCGGCGGTCATGAGGTCGATGAAGGCGCGAAAGTCCTGCGTGGGCTCCATGCCGGTCCACCGCAGGGTCAGGTACGCCCCGTCTTCCTCAATGCGCGGACCGTGACCGGGAACCCACGGCAGCGGCCGGTCGATGCACTGGTCGGAATACCCGTGACAATAGCGCTGCTCACTGTACTTGATGGGAATCGTGGTATCGCCCCGCAACACGGCGGCGCCGTCGGGCGTCAGGGTTTCTTCGTACACGTCGGCGACATCGTAGCCGAGCACGGTCACCCCCCAGGCAATACGCTCGGTGTGCGCAATCATGAAGACCGGAATGCCCGGAAACACGACGCCGTAGGCGTTCCACCCATCTTTGTCGCTTTCGCCCAGCTTTTTCGTATTCAGGTGGGCCTGGTAGAAAAGCGGGGGATTGGTAAGAACCAGATGCGGATCGTTGGCCAAGAGAACGTTTCCGCTCTCGCTGCGAGAGCCGCCGATGACCCAGTTGTTCGAGCCGTTGTCGGGCCACATGAGCAGCGGCAGCGCCTCGCGCATTCGGTCGAGCTTTCGCAGGGCGGGCCGCAGATCGCGTTCCGAGGCGGGGGCGAGTTCGGGCAGAACAGGCGCCGATCCGGCAGAAGACGACAGGTAAGGCCAATCGTCGAGCGTGGCTACGGTTACCGCCGGCTGAAAGCGCGCCAGCGCGTTCCACAGCGCGGGCCGGGTAACCGATACGTCGTACAGCCGCCCGAGCACCAGCTCGTCTTCGTAGGTGCTGCCCGATAGCAACCACTGCTGAAAGCGGCCGATGGCGATGATATCCTGCGAAGCCCACGCGGGAATGTCGAACACGGTGGGCTGAAAGAGCATGCCCAGCACCAGCTCGTGATATTCAGGCGGCACCGTCGCTCCGTACCTGCCCGTGGCCGCGTGCGACAGGTACAGGTTCACGCCTGCCGTGTAGGCATCGAGCAACTCGCGATCATCTTCGCGCATGGCGTCATAGATTTCGTCGTACGCCATCGTGCCGCGTTCGGTCAGGTTGATGGCGCGAAACAGCTCGTCGAAGTCGGTAACCACCGGCAGAAGCCCTACCAGGGTCGAAAGCCTGCCCGTTCCGGCCCGGCGAAAAACGTCCATTTCCCAGAACCGGTCGCGTGCCACCTGGTAGCCCTGCACCAACATGAGATCGTGACGGTTTTCGGCATAAAGGTGCGGAATGCCATAGACATCGCGCGCCACCTCGACCCTGCCGCGCAGCCCCGGCAGCTTCCAGACTTCGTCTGCCCGGCGCTCTTTAAACACCTGCGACGAGGTCGCGACACTCGAGAGCTCGGACGAGCAACCGACCAAAGCCGGCAGACCAAGCGAGAAAAAAAACAATTTCAAAAGTGCAGCGGCTTTCGACATAAGCACTCAGCATAGCAACAGCCCGGCTTGTGAACAACTGTGCACCGGCGCGACGGAGCCCGCGTCCCCATATTTCGGGCATCGACGAATCCGTGCCGCCTTACTCTTTATGGTGGCTGCCGGGGTTTTCTGCTAGAATCGACTGTTTTCCGGATTACCTATGCAGCGCATTCTGGTGACGGGCGGCGCCGGCTTTCTCGGCAGCCACCTGTGCGAACGTCTTCTCGGCGAAGGCCATGAAGTCATCTGTCTCGATAATTTTCAGACAGGCGACGAGCGCTTTGTCTCGTCGCTGACTTCGAGACCCGACTTCCGCATCGTACGCCACGATGTCGAGCACCCCCTCGACCTCGAGGTCGACGCGATTTACCACCTTGCCTGCCCCGCCAGTCCCCAGCATTATCAGGCAGACCCGGTGCGCACCATGCGCACGAGCGTCATCGGTACGTTGAACATGCTCGACCTGGCGCGCAGACACAAGGCGCGTCTGGTTTTCAGCAGCACCAGCGAAGTTTACGGCGATCCCGAGATGCACCCCCAGCCCGAAGGTTACCGGGGAAACGTGAACCCCCTGGGCATTCGGGCCTGCTACGACGAGGGCAAGCGGGCGGCCGAAACCCTCTGCATGGACTACCATCGCCAGTACGGGGTCGATGTGGGCATTGCCCGCATCTTCAACACCTACGGCCCCCGCATGGCCTTCGAAGACGGTCGCGTCGTCAGCAACTTCATCATTCAGGCCCTGCGGCGCCAGACGCTTACCATCTACGGCGACGGTTCGCAGACCCGGTCGTTCTGCTATGTCGACGACCTTATCGACGGTCTGGTGCGCCTCATGAACCGCACCGGTTTTACCGGTCCGGTGAACCTGGGCAACGATACCGAATACACCGTGCGGCAGCTGGCCGAACAGGTCAACGGACTGCTCGACGGTTCGGGCATCGTCCAGCGTCCACTTCCCGAAGACGATCCGACCCGCCGCCGGCCCGACCTTACGCTGGCCCGGAAGGAACTCGGCTGGGAGCCTCGCGTACCGCTGGCCGAGGGGCTCGCGCGAACGATTGAAGATTTTCGCAACCGCCTGACCACCGACCCGCAGCCCCCTTCCTGAACCCACACCTTCCGGATTCATTCATGGTTGAACTTGCAATCGTCGGCGCCGGCTACTGGGGAAAGAACCTGGTGCGTAACTACGCTACCGTTCCCGGCGGCCACCTTCGTTATGTCGTCGACACGAGCGAGAGCGTGCGCGCACGCACCGAAGCTGCGTACCCGGGCGTCAAGGCCGTAGCCGATATCGAGACGGCGCTGGCCGATCCGGCGCTCGACGCGGTAGTTATCGCGACCCCCGCGCCTTCACATTTCGCCCTGGCGAAGCAGGCGCTCGAAGCCGGCAAACACGTGTACGTCGAAAAGCCGCTGACCTTGAACGCCGCCGATGCCGAAACCCTCGTCGCCACCGCCCGCAAGCACAATCGCAAGCTGATGGTCGGCCACCTGATGGAATACCACTCGGCCGTAAACTGGCTGAAGGACTACATCGACCGGGGCGAACTGGGCGATGTCATGTACATGTATTCGCAGCGCGTGAACCTGGGTATCGTGCGCTCGAATGAAAACGCGCTGTGGAGTCTGGCGCCCCACGACATTTCGATCATTCTGTATCTGCTCGGTCAGGAGCCGCAGACCGTGCGGGCCACCGGCCAGACGTACCTGCAGCCGGGAATCGAAGACGTGGTGTTTGCCACCCTGCACTTCGCCGACGGCAAGATGGCGCACATTCACGTGTCGTGGCTCGACCCCCACAAAGACCGGAAGCTTACCGTGGTAGGCAAGTCGCGCATGGTGGTCTTCGACGACATGGCGCCCGAGAAAATCAAGATTTTCGACAAGGGCGTGCAGGGCACAAGCGCCAAGGACTACGCCTCGTACGCAGAATTTCTATCGATAAGGCAGGGCGACATTCACCTTCCGCATATTCCGGCGAAGGAGCCCCTGGCCGTCGAATGCGCCCACTTCGTCGACTGCGTTGCCAACGACCGTACGCCCCGTTCCGACGGGCTCGACGGGCTCAGGGTGGTCAAGATTCTCGAGGCCGCACAGGAAAGCCTGCGTAACGGCGGCCTTCCGGTGAACATTGCTCCGTCGCCGCTTGCATAGCTTCGCCGCGGCGATTCTGCTTGAATGAGTGAGAGGCCAGATTGCAGATGACCGGCGACCTTCCCTATTTCATTCACGAATCGAGCTACGTTGACGAGCCCTGCGAAATCGGCGCGGGCACGAAGATCTGGCATTTCAGCCACATTCTTCCGGGCGCCCGCATCGGGCAGAACTGCAGCATCGGCCAGAACGTAAACGTCGGCGGCGGGGCCGTCATCGGCAACAACGTGCGCATTCAGAACAACGTGTCGGTGTACGACGGGGTCGTGCTCGAAGACGACGTGTTCTGCGGCCCCAGCATGGTGTTCACGAATGTGATGAACCCCCGGGCCTTCGTTTCACGCAAGCACGAATACCGTGAAACCCGCGTCAGAAAAGGCGCTTCCATCGGAGCCAACGCCACCGTGGTGTGCGGTCACTCGGTCGGACGCTATGCCTTCGTCGGCGCCGGCAGCGTCGTGACCCGCGACGTGCCCGACTTCGCGCTCGTATACGGCAACCCGGCCCGCCTGCACGGCTGGGTCTGCGTTTGCGGCATCTCTCTTACCTTCTCGGGCGACCAGGCAACCTGTCGTGAATGCGGACGCACCTACAGCCGCAGCGGCGAGACCGTCACGCTCACTTCCGCGGAAGACCAGCCATGAAAGTACCTCTTCTCGACCTCAAGGCCCAGTACGCCTCGATTCGCGAACCCGTTCGCGCCGCCGTCGATGCCGTGCTTGAGCACCAGCAATTCATTCTCGGACCCGAAGTACGCGAACTCGAGGCCCGTGTGGCCGCCTACAGCGACACGGTGCGCGGTATCGGCGTGGCGAGCGGCACCGACGCACTTCTGGTCAGCCTAATGGGGCTGGGCGTCGGCCCGGGCGACGAGGTCATTACCACGCCGTACACCTTTTTCGCCACGGCCGGTTCGGTCTCGCGCCTCGGCGCCGTGCCGCGCTTTGTCGACATCGACCCGGTTACCTACAACATTGACCCGGCCCTCATCGAAGCGGCGATTACCCCGCGCACCAAGGCGATCATTCCGGTACACCTCTACGGCCAGTGCGCCGAGATGGAAGATATTCTGGCCATTGCCCGTAAACACGGAATCGCGGTCATTGAAGACGCGGCCCAGGCCATCGGCGCACGCTACAAGGATCGGCCCGCCGGTTCAATGGGCGACGCCGGTTGCTTTTCGTTCTTCCCTTCGAAGAACCTGGGCGGCCTTGGCGACGGCGGCATGATCGTCACCCGCGACGAAGTGCTGGCCGACAAGATGGCGACCCTGCGCGTACACGGCGGCAAACCCAAGTATTATCACAGCGTCATCGGCGTGAACTCGCGACTCGCCACCATTCAGGCGGCTGCCCTGCTCGTGAAACTCGACCACCTCGACGCGTGGACGGAAGGCCGCCGCACCAATGCGGCCCGCTACACCAGGTTGTTCGCCGAAGCCGGCCTTACCGATGCAATCGCCTTGCCCGTCGAGCGCGAATACAACCGCCACATTTACAATCAGTACGTGATTCGCGTACCCGATCGCGACGCCTGCCGGAAATACCTGAGCGACAACGGCATCGGCAACGAAGTCTACTACCCCGGGCCCCTGCACCGCCAGGAGTGCTATGCCGAACTGGGCTTTGCCGAAGGAAGCCTGCCGCACGCCGAAAAGGCCGCGGCCGAAACCCTGGCCCTGCCCATTTACCCCGAGCTGACCGACGAGCAGGCCGCATACGTAGTAGAAACTCTGGCCGGCTTCCTGCGCGAACGCGGCGCTGTCTGAGGGGGGCGCGACCGGCATGCATATTCTCACGATCATCGGCGCCCGCCCCCAGTTCGTCAAAGCCGCCGTCGTGTCGCGGGTCATTCGCGAGCGCGAGGGCCTGCGCGAGTCGATTCTGCATACCGGCCAGCACTACGACGCCAACATGAGCGACGTCTTCTTCGACGAGCTCGACATACCCCGGCCGGCCATCAACCTGGGCGTAGGCTCGGGGCTGCACGGCAAGCAGACGGCCGCCATGCTAACCGGTATCGAACAGGCCATTGTCGACCTCAAGCCCGACCTGGTGCTGATTTACGGCGATACCAACTCGACGCTGGCCGGTGCGCTTGCCGCCTCGAAGCTGCACGTGCCTGTGGCCCATGTCGAGGCGGGCCTGCGCTCGTTCAAGCGCACGATGCCCGAAGAAATCAACCGCATCGTGGCCGATCGCATCTCGGACCTGCTTTTCTGCCCGACCGATACGGCGGTTGCGCATCTGCGCAGCGAGGGCATTGTGCGCGGCGTGCATCAGACCGGCGACGTCATGTACGACGCGGCACTGTTCTATGGCGAGCGCAGCCGTGCCAGCCGCAAGCTCGACGAGCTCGAACTTATTCCCCGTAAATATGCCCTGGCCACCGTGCACCGGGCCGAGAACACCGACGACCCCACGCGGCTCAACGGCATTCTCGACGGGCTCGGGCGGGTGGCCGCGCACCTGCCTGTCGTATTGCCGTTGCACCCGCGAACCCGCGCCATCATCGAGCAGGGCGGTCTTGCGATTCCCGACGGCGTTCGCATCTGCGAGCCGCTACCCTTTCTCGACATGATCGCCCTCGAACGCTCGGCGGCGCTCATTCTGACCGACAGCGGCGGCGTGCAGAAAGAGGCCTACTTTTACGAAGTACCCTGTGTTACCCTGCGCGATGAGACCGAATGGGTCGAAACCGTGCAATCGGGCTGGAACCGCCTGGCCGGCGCGGTCGCCGCCCATATCGACGAGGCGGCGAAGAACGCCCTCGGGGCTCGCCCCGCCGACCATACGGATTACTATGGAAAGGGCCATGCGGGCGAGCGCATCATCGACCTCATTCTTGCCGAACGCCTGCCCCGATAAAGGCCCCCTCACGGGGAAAGAGACCGCTGAACGACCATGACGAAGCGACCCGACAGCGCCATTCTACTTATCACCTGCCCCGATCAGAAGGGCATCGTGGCGGCCATTGCCGAGTTTCTGCTGCGCAACAACGGCAACATCCTGCACGCCGATCAGCATCAGGACGCCGAACAGAACCTATTTTTCATGCGGGTCGAATGGGACCTCGACGGCTTCGCCATCGACATGAACGAATTCGACGCAGCATTTGCGCCGCTGGCCGAACGTTTCCGCATGAGCTGGCAGCTCGCGCTTTCGGCGTACCGCCCGCGCATGGCCGTTTTCGTCTCGAAGTACGATCACTGCCTGGTCGACCTACTGTACCGGCACCGCGCCGGAGAGCTGCCGTGTGAAATTCCGCTCATCGTGAGCAATCACCCCGACACGAAGCCCATTGCCGACTTCTACGGTATTCCCTTCGTCGAAATCGGCGTGACCCGCGAGAACAAGACCGAAGCCGAAGGGCGTCAGCTGGCGCTGGTCGAAGAAAACGGAATCGACCTCGTGGTACTGGCCCGCTACATGCAGATACTATCCGATGAATTCGTGGCACGCATGCCCAATCGGGTCATCAACATTCACCACTCGTTCCTGCCCGCCTTCATCGGTGCGCGCCCCTATCACCAGGCGTTCGAACGGGGCGTGAAGATCATCGGCGCCACCAGCCACTACGTAACCGCCCAGCTCGACGAAGGCCCCATCATCGAGCAGAACGTGACCCGCGTGAGCCACCGCGACAATGTCGATGACCTGGTGCAGAAAGGACGCGACCTCGAGAAAATCGTGCTCTCGACAGCCGTGCGCTGGCATCTCGAGAACCGGATTCTCGTTTACGGGAACAAGACGGTCGTCTTCGACTGAGGGAGAAGGGCCTCACATCGAGGCGGTGAGTACGGTGAGGGAACACAGCGACTGCGCCGGACTACCATCTTCCATCTTCCTTCTTCCTTTTCGATCTTCCTTTTCCTTTTCTTTAGAAGATGCAGAGCGGAACGCCGGAATCGGTTCCGTCAACCAGCTGCCGCACTTCCGACAGCTCGCGTTCCCACAGGCAGAGGTTGTGCGCCTGCTTGAGGTAGCCGAAGGGGTAAATGGTCGGGTTGCGGTCGCCTTCGGTAAGCAGATTCGTGGTGTAGAAGAAGTTTCTGCCGCGTCGGGCCACCACCGTTCGCGCGGCAAAGGCCAGCGCTTCGGCTTCCCGCAGCACCGGTTGCGCGCTTTCGTCGCCCGCGTGCGCCAGGGTCGCCTGATACAGACGCGCGATGAACCGGGCACGCAGCACCGTAACCTCCATGCCGTCGAGGGTTTCGGCTACGAAGGCATTCTCGGCCAGATTGCCCAGTGACGCCGCCTCGACCAGAATGTCTTCCATGGCGGCGGCAAAGATGTTCATGGGGTCGACGACGGTGCGCCGCAGCGTATCGCGCTCTTCCTTGTCCATGGCGGCGACTTCGCCGAAGAGCGGTCGAACCGGTTGACTTGCGATGTCGACCACCTTGCCGATGTCGATGTAGAAGTCGCGTCCGGCCAGATATGCCGCCAGCCTCTCGCCGATCAGGGCGTCGTACTGCACGTCGGCGAAGTCGGCCACCAACTCGCCGAACCGCGCGCCGCCTTCGCCCAGCGGGGCGAACATCTCGCGCACGAAGGCTTTCCAATCGTCGGGAATGGCGTAGTTCATGCGCAGGGTGGCGTAGTCCTGCTGCCAATAGCCCCATTCCCATCCCGACGAAAAGACGATGTGGCGGTCGAGGGCCGGAACGCCTTCTTCTACCGCCAGGGCGCGCAGGTCGTGCATGTCCTTCCACCGTGACTTGATGTAGAGCGGCAGGTACGTGGGCACCGAGTTGTCGAAGGCAATCCAGTACGCGGTTTCGGGAAAGTAAGCCGCGGGCTCGCCACGGCCCAACGCGTCGATGAGGAAGTCGCGGTGCTCGAAGAAATCGTCGTGGTAGTACGAGCCGCCGGCGTCGTCGAACAGGTTGTAATACATGACCGTGTGCACCCACGGTTCAAGGCCTTCGACGTGCTTGACGAGCATGTAGTAGTGCAGCCGTTCGCCTTCGTAGTCGAGCCACATGCCTTCGTAATTGCCGATATGCACCGTTCCCCCCACGGGTATGTGGGAATAGCGATCGTGAATCACATCGACCGTCGTCTGCACGCTTTCAATGAAGGCTTCGGGGTGCGATTCGAAGAACTCGCCGAACGAAAGGTTAATGTAGTCGAAAGGTACGGCAAGCAGCCGTTCGAGGGCCGCCTCGATCTCGGCCCTCACCTCGGCGCTTGTGCCTTCATTCTTCTGCAGTACATAGGCGTTCTGCAGGCTCGACTTGCCGAACTGCTGCACATTGGTGCCGACGCCGACACCTCGGGCATGCGCGTAGTCGACGACGGAGCGGGTGTGATCGACCCAGGCCGCATACGCCTTGTCATCCGAGGCTATGTCGCCCAGGGCCACCCACTGCACGTAATTCGCACGATTCTTTACCACCCAGTCAATGACGGCTCGGGCGTCTTCGAGATTCTCGGCGCCCGGTTTCCAGAAGGCAAACAGGCTTTCGATGGGGTGCAGCGTGTGCAGGTGCAGCCCGCGCACGGCCATTTCGGGTTCGAACGCCAGCCCGTCGATCTCGGCCAGCGCCGCCGCGACTGCTTTGTCGTCGACCCGCGCGGGAACCTGCGTCTTCATGGGGTGGAAAAAGCGGAATCCGAGCACCTCGAGCGCATGCGCCAACCCGTATTGCCGGCCGGCGAGCCCGCCGCCCCGGACATGAATGACGTCGTCTTTGCGGGTAACCGAATAGCACTCGTCGCACGTATCGTCGGCCTCGACGGCGATGGGCCAGCGGACGTCGGACGCCTGCGCGGCCCGCAGGGGCGCGGCTTCGGCAAGCAGCGTCGGTTCCACCCGGGGAAGGCGCAGAAGCATGTCTTCCATCACCCCGGCGTCTTCGGGAAGAAAGGCGATTGTCAGCGAAACGGGGGCTTCTCCGGAAGGCGCTTCGGCACGGCACCCGGCTGAAAGGGCCGTAAGGGCAATGGCGACGACGGCAAGGGCGAAACGGTGCATGGACAAACTCCGAAGTGCGTATCGACCGAGGTTGTACGGTAGGCCGACGACTCGTATTATACTCGCTCGGCGAGCGTTTCAGAAAGACACCGGTCATGCCGCCCCCCTTTCCGGAAGCGTGTTTCCGGTCTATGATTGCAAGCGTAACGCGGAAGAATCCCGGCGTACCCCGGCTCGGCGCAGCCTTTCACCCTTTGTCGCCCCCCCACCGCCGGTCCCGGCCCGACGCAGCGCCGACAATTCCGGCATGCGGCATGCGAACCTGCCGCCCGAAAGGGGAGTATGAAGGAAGGGGGGAGAGCATTAACCGTTCGCACCGAACTGCTGCTGACAATGGTGGCCGTAGTGGTTCTCGCCACCCTTGTTTCGGGGTTCGTTGCATACCATAATGCGGCAGCCAGCCTGGAGCAGATCGCCACCCGGACGCTGCAGCGACAGGTGGCTTTCAATCGTGAGCTACTGCTGGCAATGCTCGAACAGAAGCGGCAGCTGCTCGAAGGGTTCCTGGCCGACGCCACCACTTTCTGTACCCGCTATGCATCGCAACGAGAAAACGCCTGCCTGCGTGAGCAGCTGGCGACCCTCGCAATGCGTGAAAATGTAGCGGGCGTGCGCCTTCACCGCAACGCCCACGGAATCATTGACGAGGGCAGCGTCAAAAGCTGGCCCGCTCCTTCACACGATGCGGGCGAGCGGCCGGCTGCCTTCAGCGTAGAGGAAGGGAATGTCAGGCTTCTGCTCGAAACCCGCCTGGCGGGGAAGCAGGGCACCTTGTGGGTCAGCTTCGAAGCCGCAGACATTCACCCCCTGTTCTTCGACGATGGAAACTATGTATTCGCTTCTCCTGAGGGCTTTGTCATCTCGCCGAGCGCATATTCGGCCGGCGCCGCCGCCGATCAATCGCCGCCGGCCTTTCTCGACTCGTGCCTGCAAGGTACCGAGGGAATGGGGCAAGCACTCTTCGGCGAAACGGGCGTGTACCAGGCTTACCTGCCACTCACCGAAATCGGCGGAGGTTGTCTCGGTTCGTGGATAAGGCAGAGTGAGGTACTGGCGCCCGCGCGCCGGCTCCGGAACCGGGTCGCCCTGCTGACCGGGGCACTCGGATTTCTCATGCTGCCCCTTGCCCTGTTCACCTCACGCCTCGTTTCGCGCCCCCTCGAAGGGTTGCGAAGGCGGGTGCAGGCACTTCGAGAGGGCGATTTCGAGGGCGAATTTCCCCTTGACGGTCCCCATGAGCTAAGAGATTTCTCGCGTACCGTCGAAGAAACCGCGCGAGCGCTGCAGCGCTCGCAGGAAGCACTCCGGAACAGCGAGCGACACGTTCGGGCCTTACTCAACAGTACCTTCGACGCCGTCATCGCGGTCGACACGGGCGGGGTCATCCGTGCCTGGAACGACAGAGCCGAAGCCCTGTTCGGCTGGTCGGCCGACAACGTACTCGGCTGCAGGGCCCTCGATACCCTGGTGCCGCCGGAAAGCGCCGCCGGCTATGCTGCGACCATGCGCAGGCTGCTCGACGGCCAACAGACGTCGAAGCGGCGGAAGCTGCAAGCCCTTCTCCGGCGGGCCGACGGCGCCATTTTCGACGCAGAGTTCATGATTACCCCTATCGCGGGTGAGCATGAAACCCTGCTTTACGCCTTTATCGACGATGTTTCCGAGCGTCTGCAGCTGGAAAAGGAACGTACACGGCTGCTCGAGTCGGAACGTGCCGTGCGCCGGAAAGCCGAACGCGAACGCGAGCAGTTCTTCGCCCTGCTGATGCAGGCGCCGGCGGCCATCAGCATCATTCGCAGCCGCGACCTTACCTATCAGCTGGCCAACCCGGTCTATTGCGGCCTGTTCGGCGAGTCCGACCTTCAGGGCAAGAAACTCGACGATGCCATACCCGAACTGACCGGCCAGAGCACGCACGCCATCATACGCCACGTGCTCGCCACCCGAAGGGCGCTGACGGGGCACGAAGTTCCCATTCGTATACGCAGGAGCGGCAAGGTCGAAGAGCGTTATTTCAATGTCATGGCACGTCCCCTGCACCAGGCCGGCGATGACCCCGAATTCGTTCTCATCTTCGGGGTCGACGTAACCGAACAGGTGGTGGCACGTCGTCGCAGTGAAGCCTTCGCCGAGCAGATGAACAACCAACAACGGTGGCTCGAGTCGATACTCGACCGGCTGCCCATTCCCCTCCTGCTCGCCGAGCCCGGAACCGGCCGCAGGCTATTCACCAATGTGGCGGCCGAAGAGTCACGCCACCTTTTCGAACCCGACGTGAAACTTCGCCCGGCGGCCCACTACGTTTACTACGACCAGCATGACAGACCCATTGAAGGTCACCGCCTTCCCTATGCCCGCGCGGCAAAGGGCGATACTCTCGTCGGTGAACAGGTGCAGGTCGAAAGCCCCTGGGGTCGGCATGTCTTTCTGGTGCATGCGCAGACCTTGCCCGGCGGCTTCGGGCACCAGTCGGCCATGGTGCTGCTGTACCAGAACGTGACCGGTCTGAAACAGGTCGAAGCCGAACTGCAGCAGGCTCTGCGGCTACGCGATGACTTTCTTTCGGTAGCATCACATGAACTGCGAACGCCGCTGACGCCGCTGCGCCTCAAGTTGCAGACCCTCGACAGCATGGCCCGAACAAAGCCGACGCTGCAACTGGGTTCGCCAGAGGCACTGCGACTGGTTGAACAGGCCGAGAGGCAGTCTGCCCGCATGGCGAAATTGCTCGACGTACTGCTCGACGTGTCGAGAATTCGCAGCGGCAGGCTAGACCTCTCGCCCGAACCGACGAGTCTGCTCGAAGTGGTGACCGAGGTTACCCAGCGCTTCCGCGAAGAAATCAAGCGGGCCGGGTGCAGCCTGCGACTGAGAATACACCGCGATGCGCGCGGCATGTGGGATCGCTTCCGCATCGAACAGGTCGTTGTAAATCTCTTGACCAATGCGCTCAAGTACGGGGCCGGCCGGCCTGTGCGCGTAAGCGTCGCAGCCCGCTCGCGGCACGCGCTTCTCGCGGTTTCGGACGAGGGCATCGGCATCTCACGCGACGACAGCCGGCGCATCTTCGAGCGATTCGAGCGCACCGACACGGCCAGAAGCTTCAGCGGCCTGGGGCTCGGGCTTTTCATCGTGAACGAAATCGTGCAGGCCCACGGCGGCCGTATACGCGTACGCAGCGCTCCGGGTCACGGTTCGACTTTCGTCGTACTGCTTCCCTACGAATCGCCTCGAAGCCTGCAGGCTTCTGCCTGATGGTTAAGTCAGCCCGAGGTGTATCATCGAACCGGAAGCAGCCGTTGGGCTGAACGGTCGCATTGTGAGCGCCCTCGGATGCCCGGTATCGGCTCGCAGCCTACAATCGGGCACAGAGTATCAAGTCAAGGAGTCTCCATGAAACACAACAGGCTCGCACTCTCGGCGTTGCTGTCCCTGGGCATGCTGACCCTGAGCAGCCAGGCCGCTCTCGCCGACCTGTCCGGCGATCTGCGCATTACCGTCAAGGACAAAGGCGAAGAGCAGCAGGTGCAAGGCGGCAAAATTTACATGCAGGGCAGCGCCGACGACAAGGAGCGCAACGTACGCGTCGAAATCGATGCCGACGAAAAGGCCGGTGAGGCCGCTTCCGACGCCGTCATCATTTCGCGTCCGGCCGAGAACGTGGGCTACATGGTCTTTCCCGGCATGAAGAGCTACATGAAGATGGATATCGAGTCGGCCAGAGACAAGGGGCCGAACACCCCCGGCGGCGAAGGCCTCGATCCCGACGACTTCAAGAAAATCGGCGAGGAAAAGGTCGGCGGCTACGACACGGTGGTCAAGGAAGCCCCGGTATTGGAAAACGGGAAGAAGCTCGGAACCGTAACCGTTTACCTGGCCAAGGACCTCAACGATGAACCACTGAAGAGCGTCTTTCGCGAAGAAGGCGGTCGGGTAACCGAAACGCTCATCGAGAATCCCACGACGAACAAACTGCCCGACGATCTCTTCACGCCGCCCGCCGGTTATTCGGAAACGGTTCTGCCTCAAATCGACCAATTGCAGGAAGAACTGCGCAAGGAACAGGAGCGGGCCGCCGACGAGGCTGCGAAAGAGGCGCGGGACAACGCCCGTAAGGAGGCAGAGCGCAGCCTGCGCGACAGCCTTCCTTTTTGAAAACCTAACAGGCGACATCACGGGGGCGGGGGCGTACACCCGGGGCCGGCGCGCAGGCCTGCCTTCCGGGTGTCACCCCTCCGGCGTGAATGCGATCGCCGGCGCCCCCCACGCCTTTTTCTCATTCTCCCTCCTGGCCGCTGCTTTCTCGTTCACCCCGCCCCCCCCCAGAGAACGGCCTGCCTAACTGCCTGAATTCGTACAAGTTTGTCGACTTTACCCCGTGGAAATGCAATTTCCCTTCCTGTATACTGATTCCACTCTGAACTACGGCCCGGAAGATTTTCCCTCCGAGAGACCTCCCAGGCTCCCGGCGCCGAATTGACAGTACTCAGGCTCGCATGTTAGCTTGAGAGTTTTCCCTTAAATCCGGACATCCCGGTTTCAAGAAGGGGCCCACGGGGGCTGACCATGACTGACGTGATCCTGCCCCCGCAGATGACAGCGTACTGGAGGTTTCTCAACCTCAGTTAAGGGGTATATATATGACAGACCACATTCACCCCCGTCGGCGAGGCAATCTTCCTGCCGCCGAGGGGCTATACGATCCCCAGTTCGAGAAAGATGCTTGCGGCGTCGGCTTCGTCGCGCAGATGAGCGGAGAGAAATCTCACGATATCATCGAACGCGGCCTGCAGATACTCGTCAACCTGACGCATCGCGGTGCCACCGGAGCCGACGCCGAAACCGGTGATGGAGCTGGTATTCTCGTGCAGATGCCCGACCGCTTTCTTCGCAAGGCAACGGCACCACTCGGGTTCGAGCTTCCCGCCGAGGGTAAATACGCAGCCGGACTTGTTTTCCTGCCTCGCCCCAAGGATCAGCGCACGCAGATTCAGGGCATGTTCGAGGCCATCGTCAAGGAAGAAGGTCAGCAGGTACTCGGTTGGCGCGATCTGAAAACCGACGGCTCCGTCATCGGCGACACCGCCCGTGAAGTCGAGCCCGCGGTCAGCCAGATTTTCATCGCCGCCGCCGACGGTCTCGACACCGCCGCCTTCAACCGCAAGCTTTTCGTGATTCGCCGACGCATCGAGAATGCCGTACTCGAGTCGGGGCTCGAAGATCACAGCCATTTTCACATACCGAGCCTCTCGGCGACCGTCATCGTCTATAAGGGTCTGTTTCTGGCCCACCAGGTCAAGCAGTACTTCGACGACCTGAACGATCCCGACTTCGTCAGCGCCCTCGCCCTCGTACACCAGCGCTACTCGACGAACACCTTTCCGACCTGGGATCTGGCGCAGCCGTTTCGCTTTCTGGCCCACAACGGCGAAATCAACACCCTGCGCGGTAACCGTAACTGGATGAAGGCCCGCGAAGCCGCCCTTTCGAGCGAACTGTTCGGCGACGACCTTCAGAAGCTGTTTCCCATCATCGACCCCGACGGATCGGACTCGGCCTCGCTCGACAACGCCGTCGAGTTGCTGCTGCTCTCGGGTCGCTCGCTTCCGCACGTCATGATGATGCTCGTGCCCGAAGCGTGGACGACCGACACCCGCATGAGCGAAGAGCAGAAAGCCTTCTGGGAATACCACGCCACTGTTCAGGAGCCCTGGGACGGCCCCGCCGCCCTCGCCTTCACCGACGGCGACATGATCGGGGCAACGCTCGACCGCAACGGCCTGCGCCCCGCGCGCTACGTGGTTACCAAGAGCGGCCTCGTGGTCATGGGTTCCGAAGTCGGCGTGCAGGAGTTCGCGCCCGAGGAAATCGAGCGCAAGGGACGCCTGCAGCCCGGCCGCATGTTCATCGTCGATCTCAAGCAGAAGCGCATCATCGACGATGAAGAAGTAAAGGCCGACCTGGTCAAGAGCCAGGACTGGAAGGGTTGGGTCGAACGCAACGTCGTCGACCTGCACGATCTGCCCGACGCCGCCGAGGTACGTCAGCCCGATCACGACACCATTCTGCAGCGCCAGCAGGTTTTCGGGTACACCCACGAAGACTCGCGCATGATGCTCGCACCCATGGCCGAAAAGGGCGAAGAGCCCATCGGCTCCATGGGTACCGACACGCCGCTGGCGGTGCTGTCGAACAGGCCGCAACTGCTTTACACCTATTTCAAGCAGCTGTTTGCCCAGGTCACGAATCCGCCCATCGACCCGATTCGCGAAGAGATGGTCATGGCCCTCTTCGGCTACATCGGCAAAGAGCAGAACCTGCTCTCGACCACGCCGAAGGACGGGCGCGTCGTTCGACTGCCCTACCCCATTCTCACGAATGAAGAGTTTGAGAAGCTGCGGCAGATTGAACACGCCGATCTTAAGTCGGCGGTGCTGCCCATGCTTTTCAATACCGCCGAAGGCGAACAGGGTCTCGGAAAGGCGCTGGAAGAACTCTGTGCAAAGGCCGAAAAAGCCGTGGGCGACGGTTGCAGCGTGCTCATTCTGAGCGACCGCGGTATTTCGCCGAACATGGCGCCGATTCCCAGCCTGCTCGCAACCGGTGCGGTGCACCACCACCTGATTCGCGCCGGGCTGCGCACGAGCGCCGGCCTGGTCATCGAATCGGGTGAAGCCCGCGAGGTACCTCACTTCGCCCTGCTCATCGGTTACGGCGCCAGCGCCATTAACCCGTATCTGGCTTTTGAAAGCCTTGCCGACCTGCGCAAGGAGAAGGTGCTCGACCCCGAGAAAATCAGCTTCGAGAAAGCGCAGGCCAACTACATCAAGGGCATCAAGAAGGGCCTGTACAAGGTCTTCTCGAAGATGGGCATCTCGACCTGCCAGAGCTATCACGGCGCACAGATCTTCGAAGCCGTCGGGCTGAACCGAGACGTGATTGACCGGTTCTTTACCGGAACGTCGTCGAAAATCGGCGGCGTCGGCCTCGAGGCGCTCGCGAAGGAAACCATCGCCCGTCACGAGCGTGCCTTCCGCGTGTCGCACGGCAGCCGGGCCGACCTCGACGTGGGCGGGCAGTACCACTACCGCCGCGAAGGCGAGTTTCACCTGTGGAACCCCGACAGCATCTCGAAGCTGCAGCACGCCGTTCGTGAAAACAACGCCAACACGTACGAAGAGTACGCAAGGCACATCAACGAACAGTCGAAGAACCTCTGCACGCTGCGCGGTCTGTTCACGTTCAGGCAAAACGTGCAGCCCGTACCGCTCGACGAGGTCGAACCCGCCACGGAAATCGTCAAGCGCTTTGCGACCGGCGCCATGAGCTTCGGCTCGATTTCGGCCGAAGCCCACGAAACGCTTGCCGTTGCCATGAACCGCATCGGCGGACGCTCGAACACCGGCGAAGGCGGCGAAGATCCCGAACGCTTCAAGCCCCTGCCCGGCGGCGACTCGAAGCGCAGCTCGATCAAGCAGGTGGCCTCGGGGCGCTTCGGCGTCACGACCCACTATCTGGTCAACGCCGACGAAATTCAGATCAAGATGGCCCAGGGCGCCAAGCCCGGCGAAGGCGGCCAGCTGCCCGGTCACAAGGTAAGTGAGGTCATCGCAAAGACCCGCCACTCGACTCCGGGCGTGACGCTGATTTCGCCGCCGCCTCATCACGACATTTACTCGATCGAAGACCTGGCCCAGCTGATTTACGACCTGAAGAACGTGAATCGTCAGGCCCGCATTTCGGTCAAACTGGTGTCGGAAACCGGCGTGGGCACGGTCGCCGCGGGCGTGTCGAAGGCCAAGGCCGACGTCGTGCTCATCGCCGGCCACGACGGCGGTACGGGCGCATCGCCGGTGTCGTCGATCAAATATGCCGGCACCCCCTGGGAAATCGGCCTGGCCGAAACCCAGCAGGTGCTCGTGAAGAACAACCTGCGCAGCCGCATCATCGTACAGGCCGACGGCCAGATGAAAACCGGCCGCGACGTGGTTATCGCGGCCATGCTCGGCGCCGAGGAATTCGGCTTCGCCACGGCCCCGCTCGTCACGGTCGGCTGCATCATGATGCGCAAGTGCCACCTGAACACCTGCCCCGTGGGCATCGCCAC
Source organism: bacterium (assembly GCA_041687475.1). GTDB lineage: Bacteria > J088 > JAWLBW01 > JAWLBW01 > JAWLBW01 > JAWLBW01. Next base: position 615 of record JAWLBW010000029.1, on the reverse strand, counting down.
CCAGGACCCCGTACTGCGCAACAAGTTCAAGGGACAGCCCGAGCATGTCGTGAACTTCTTCTTCTTCATCGCCGAAGAGGTACGCAAGTACATGGCCCAGCTCGGCGTTCGCAGTATCGACGAACTGGTCGGCCGTACCGATCTGCTCGAGGTCGATGCCGCCGTCGAACACTGGAAGGCCCGGGGTCTCGACTTCAGCAACATTCTCTTTCAGCCCAAGGTTCCGGCCAGCGTCGCCATACGCCAGGTGCAGGAACAGGAACACGCGATTCACGATATTCTCGATCGCACGCTGATCAAGGAATGCGAACCGGCCATTGAAGAGAAGCACCCGGTCACGCTGAACCTCGACATCAAGAACTGCCACCGCACCGTGGGCACCATGCTCAGCGGCGAAGTCGCCAAAAAGCACGGCGGCGAGGGGCTGCCCGAAGGCACCATCACGGTGAACTTCAAGGGTTCGGCCGGTCAGAGCTTCGGTGCCTTTCTCACGTCGGGCATTACCTTCAACCTCGAAGGCGACGCCAACGATTATGTGGGTAAGGGGCTGTCGGGCGGCCGTATCGTCGTCAAGGTTCCGCCGCAGGCGACCTACGTGCCCGAAGACAACATCAT
>JAWLBW010000028.1:0-23797 GCA_041687475.1 bacterium | reverse complement strand
TACGACCCCGGCATGACGGTCGGATTGCGCTGCGCCGTGCTCGATGAAGAGTATCGGCCGGCTGCGAACGCTTCGGTACGATTCGATATCCGTTCACGGAGCGGCAGCGGCGGGAGACCGCAGGCGTTGCCTTCGGCCGAGGTCTCGCCGGGAGTGTTTACCGCCGATTTCACGCCCGAGTCGGGTGGCGCCTGGGATCTGTCTTGTAAGGCCGCGTCGGCCGACGGGCGTGCCATCGGCGAGTCGACTTCGGTTATCGTGGTCGACCCGCTCGGCAGCGAGCGCAAGGACCCGCGGGTGCACAACGAGCTGCTGCGCCGGCTGGCCGACCGCTCGGGCGGTAAAGTGCTTTCGCCCGACCAGGACTGGCTCTCGACCCTATCGCGCGGCCGCGAAACCGGTTACGAGGTCGTCGGTCGTCAGGTCGAACGGCTCTGGGATAACGCCCTGCTCATGGTGGTGGCCACGCTGCTGCTGTCGGGCGAGTGGTTGCTTCGCCGACGCTGGGGTGGGTTATAATGTTCGGGCGCCAAGCCCCAGACGGAGGTACCTTTGGTTACCATTGAGAATTGCCGGCTGAATATCAGCGATACCGATCTGACCGCCTTTCTGTCGCCGAAGCTGACGCGGAAAGGAATTCGTAACCTCGAGCTTCGATTCGACGACGGCGAGGTGCACCTCGGGCTCGACTATCCGCTGAACCGGTTCGGTTTCGGCGATATCACGGCGCGGGTTACCGTGGCCCTGGCCGAATTCAACGCCACGACTCAGATCGTCGATCTCTGCGTAACCGATTTCGATCTGCGCGAGGCCGGCGAGGCCGGTCTGCTGGGCAAGGTACTTGGGCATGCCGTGGGTATGGCCAAGCGGTTGACCGGCGCCGAAGTGGTCAAGTGGGCCCTCGAGCGCCTGCGCGGCCGCGTGGCCTTTCTCGACATCGACGCGCCGGGTCTTAAAATAAGCGTGCGCCTGAAGACGATTGCGGCGCTGGTGAAGCCCTGGGTGCACAACCTGAACCCCGACGAACTCATTCTCAGCCCGGGCAAGCTCACGCTGGTGCAGAAGGCCCGCCGCAACGGCCAGCCGAAGCCCGCCCTGTACGAAGACTGAACTCGCCCCGTGCGGGGGCAGGGGCAGGCTAGGCCACGGCCGCTAGCGACGACTCGCCTTCGGCGTGGGAAAGGACCATTCGGGTCATCGACCGCAAATCGACCGCCGGTGAAACCGGCGCCGACTCAGTGGTAGCGGTCTGCGTGTCGGGCAGCCGGAAGAAGGTACGGAATTCCTGCCTCCACGATTCGGGCCGCGAGAGAAACAGCAGCCAGCCGAATTCGTAGACGTCGTTTTCCAGATTCCGCCTGTCGCGCTGCAGCGCCGTTCGCAGGGCCGCGGTCGAAGCGGCGCCTCGTTGCAGGGCGCGCCGCAGCTGTGGAAGGGCAAGCCGCGTTGCTTCCACCAGACCGGCCGGGGGCGCAGTCGGTATGCGGGTTTCCCGAATGAGGCCGGCCGCCGTTCGGTAAGCAGGCAGCGATTCCTGCAGGGTCTGTTTCAGCAGGCGTATGCGGGTCTGTTCAAGGCTGATGCGAGACATGCTCTACCTCTAGCACGGCTTATGGTTTTTCGTCAACGGGGTAAATGAGCCTTCCGCAAGAAAGGAGCGGAAAAGCCGATCGCCTTGACATATTTCCTGATCGCCAGTTAAAATCTTTGTTTTATCCAGACGGTCGCCAAGCCGCGGCGGCGTTGCCGAATATTCCCGTCCGGTCGGACGGAGAACGGCCGTAACCGGGCCCTGAAAGCCCGCAGGCCGACCGTCACCCGGAGGACTTTACAATGGCTAGCAAGCGCACGTTCCAACCCCACAACACCCGTCGTCTGCGCAAGCACGGCTTTCGCGCCCGCAATTCGACGCACAATGGCCGCCTGGTTCTGAAGCGCCGTCGCGCCAAGGGCCGTCTTCGTCTGGCTCCCACGGCCTACAAGAAGTAATACGTGCCGGGCCTTCGCAGATGGGATCGTCTGCGTACGGCCTCCGAGTTCCAGCGCGTTCGCCGAGAGGGTAAGCGCATTCGGGGGCCACATTTCGATCTGTTTGTTCTCGATCGCGGCGACGACGGCGGGGCCCGACTCGGCCTTGCCGTCAGCCGACGCGTAGGCGTGGCCGTTACCCGCAATCGATGGAAACGCATCGTACGCGCCTTCTTCGACGAGAAGGCCGCAGGGCTGGGGGCTGCCGACATCGTTGTCGTGCCCAGAACGCCGCCTCCGCCTTCGATGTGGGACTTTGCCGGTGAGTTCGATACCCTGTGGAGCCGTTACGCAACTTCATGAAATGGCTCGTTCTGCAGCTTCTGCATCTGTATCGACGGTTTCTATCGCCGCTCAAGGGGCCGACCTGTCGCTTTTATCCCTCGTGTTCTGCCTACACGGCTGAGGCCGTTGCCGTTCACGGAGTCGTGCGCGGGCTCTGGCTCGGCACACGCCGCATCTCTCGCTGTCATCCCTGGAACCCTGGCGGGGTCGACCCGGTACCCCCCGCTGCCAAGGTGGAGAAGTAATCGCCATGGAAAAACGTCTCCTGCTCGCCTTCGCGCTCAGCATGGCGGTCTTTTATGTCTACACGGAATTTTTTCTTCCGAAGCCCCCCGTTCCCTCGCAGCAGGCCACGCAGGAGCAGACAGCGAAAACCGATGCCGCCGCCCCCGACGCGGTAGAGCAGCCCGTCGCGGCCGAAGCGCCGGCGCCCGCGCCGGCCCCCACGGCCGCAGAAACAACCGCGGCGACGCCGGCCACGCCGAAGGAAGAAGCGTTTCTCTCCCTTGAAAACGCGTCGATTGCGGCGACCTTCTCGACCACCAAGGGCATTACGCACTGGTACCTCAAGAACTACCAGACCGAGGCCGGTCGCGGTAAGTCGCTGGTCGACCTGGGGGTGGCCCCGGGTGATCGTCCGGCCGTGGGCCTTTCGCTTTCGGGCGGCGACGATATGCAGGCCTTCGCGGTGGCCTCGACGGGCGCCGCCGGCTTCGACCTGGTTTCGAATCGGCAGGGCCTTGTCGAGCAGCGCAGCTGGCGCGTAGACGGGTATCAGGCCCACGTGACGTGGTCGGTGCGTAATACCGGTAGTGGGCCGCTCAGCCTCGCCCCCCGCGTTACCATTCGAGAGGGCATCAACTACAAGACGATTTCGCAGTACGATACCCACAGCCCCATTCTCGAACAGGGCGAGAAAATCGTTCGTCCCGATGAAGACGATGTCGAAGAGAAGCTGAGCTTCTCGAACGTCGACTGGGCGGGTATCGATCTGAAGTATTTCCTCAAGGTCACCCTTCCCCGTGAACGGGATCGTAATGCCAGCGCCCGGGTATACCCGGTGGCGAAATTGGGCGATACCTCCATCGTGGCCACGGAATTGTCGCTTTCGCGGGCGGTGCTCAACCCCGGCGAGTCGTGGAGCCGGGAATTCACCTTCTACCTCGGACCCAAGAAGGCGTCGGAGCTGGAAGGGGTCGCCCCCGGCCTGAGCGACGCCGTCGACCTCGGTTTCTTCGGCTTTCTGGCCCGGCCGCTGCTTGCCTTGCTCAACCTTTTCGAGAATGCGGTGGGCAACTACGGCATTGCCATCATTCTGGTGACGGTGCTCATCAAGCTGCTGTTTTACCCGCTCACGAAAAAGAGCATGACCTCGATGAAGGCCATGCAGCGGGTGGCGCCCCGCCTCGAAGAGATCAAAAAGAAATACGCCAAGGATCCCGAGCGCCGCAACGCCGAAATGATGAACCTGTACCGGACCGAGGGCGTGAATCCGCTGGGCGGTTGCCTGCCCATGGTGTTGCAGATTCCGGTGTTTTTCGCGCTGTACCAGGTACTTCTGAACGCCATCGAGATTCGTCACGCGCCCTTCGCGCTGTGGATCAACGATTTGTCGTCGCCCGAGAACCTGTTCTCCATCGGTTTTGCCGGCTTCGACCTGCCGATTCGTCTGCTGCCGCTCGTCATGGGTGTCACCATGGTATTGCAGCAGAAGATGACGCCGAGTACGATGGACAAAGCGCAGCAGCAGATCATGATGTTCATGCCCATCTTCTTCACCTTCCTCTTCTGGGGATTTCCGTCGGGGCTCGTTCTGTACTGGCTGGTCAACAACGTACTTACCATCGGACAGCAGTGGTGGATCAACCGCTCCTTCAAGGTGGCTCAGTGAAGGCACGCCTGCTGGCGGTCTGCATGGTCGGGTTGGGCGCGGTCGCCTGCGCCCCCACCTACGATCCGGTCTGTCGCGGAGCGGGCAACCAGCCGCTCGATCCGGGTGAACTGGCCCAGCCCTCGGGGCTGACGTTGGCCGGCGATGTCGTCTATGTCGCCAGCACCGCGGCCGAGGCACCCGAAGGCGCCGACTACGATTACTGCGGCGCTTTCATTACCCCGTTTGATGCCGCTACGGGCAAGCCTGCCGGCGCCCCGTTCGTTCCTTATCGGACGGTCGGCGATGAGCGCGAATACTTCCGGTTTTTTGCCGGCCTTGCCTGGGATCCGTCGCGTGAAGTGCTTTATGTCGCCGAGCGTGAAACCGGCAGCGTGCTCAAGGTCGATCCGACGTCGGGCCGGGTGTTGGCCCAGGTCGATACGGGCCGGGCGCCTTATGCGCTCGAATTCATGGCCGATGTCGAAACCCGGTGGGATGAGTCCGGCGAGACATTGAACCGTGACTTGCTGGCCGTCGGCGATGTCGGCGGCAACGGCACCGGCGGCGGAACCTGGCTGCTCGAGCTTGACCGGTTTTCGCAAGACGGCCTGCGCCCGATTCTCGTGGGCAGCGAGGCGCGTCCGAGTAGTTTTGATTTCGATCCTGCCGATGGTCGGCTCTATGTCGGCCTTTACGACGGCAACGGCGTGGCGGCCGTCGATGTCGCCGATCTCAGGCTCGTGCTCGAGACCGAACCCGTCGGCGGCGGCGTGGCGCCGGTCGTGCGCGGGGTGGCTGCGGCCACGGAACCCACCGACCAGCGAATCTTCTTTACGGCGCAGAGTGCCGAATTCGGAGGTCTGTGGGTGGCGTCGTCCCTCGACGGACAGGCACTGAGTCACCTGGTGCTTCCGGCCAATCCGTCCGATGTCGCCTTGACGACCGGGTACGTGGTGGCCCTGGCGTCCGATCGCCTGTTCTTCGTCGACCGCGATACGCTTACCCTCGTTCGCTCGGTCGACCTGAACGTAGAGGCGCCCGCCCGGCTGCTTGTCGATGAAGCCCGGGGCGTCGTTTACGTGACCGGCTTTCAACCTTCGACCCTGAAACAGGTCGCCATACCGTGAGGTTTCCCGTGTCTCGAAGGCTCCTGCCACTGCTGCTGATGGTATTGGCCGCGTGCGGCGGCGGCGAGGATGAGCCCGACGTTTTCCGGGCCCCCCTTTACGTCGAGAGCGGTCCGTCGCTTTCCTGGGTGCTTGACGCTACTCGGGCCAAGTTTTTCGCCTGGGACGGCGAGCGGCGCATCGTGCGAACCCTGCGTGCTCAGGGGGTCGACGACAGGCTGGGCGTGCCCGTCATCGTCGGCGCCCGCAACCAGGACCTTCTTTTCGGCGGCTTTGCGCTCGATGCTTCGGAAACGTCGCTGGCGGTGGGGTATTCGCTGGGCGTCGGCGAGCGAGAGGGGCGCCTGGCCATCTTCGACGTGGGCGCGCTTCCGGTCGATGACGAACCTGCGACGTTTTCCCTGTCGCCCTCGGCCCGTGGGCCCTTTGCCGTTCCGGCGACGGAAGGCCGGTTTCTCCTGGTTACACCGACGAGTGGCGGAGAAGCCGACTGGGCTACCTATCCCGACGAAGCGACGCAGACCGGCCCCGCGGCCCGGCGGCTGGCGTGGAACGCGGCCGCCGATCGTGTCTACGCGGCAAGCGAAGTGACCGCCGCCGTGCACGTGCGCGAGTGGCCCGGCCTGGCTCCGGTAACCGATATCGCCGTCGGAGGGGTGCCGCTCGATGTCGACGTGTCGCCCGACGACGGTTCGCTGGCCGTCGTTACCAGCGACGCGCTCGCGGTGTATTCGGCAGACGGTGAACTGGAAGCCGAGCACGAACTGGAAGGGCTACCCTGGCGCGTTTTGTTCTCACGCCGCTTCGAAGGTCAGGTGGTGGCCGTGCTCAATCAGAACGGCACGCTGTTGTTCTTCGACCGCGAAGAGGGACTCTGCGGCATCGACCGCGACTCGGTCGGGTTTCAGGTCGTCGATTTGCGCTATCAGGATTCGGGCCCGGCCTCGAACAACCGACTGGTCGACGTAGAGCCGGTGGGTTGTCGCTCGCAGATACCGGCCGACGGATGGGCGATTACCTATGAAGGCGTCGTTACTTCGGGTACGGCGGTCGTCGCCGCCGGAAATGCGCTGGAAGGCGAGGGGTGGAACGAGGCGGGCGTCGAACCGGGCGATCGGCTTCTGCTTGACGGATTTACGGCCGAAGTTACCGGGGTAACCTCCGACCGGCTTTTCTTTTCGCCCGCAACCGATGCAACGCCGTCTTCGCAAATTTCCTTCGGCGTACGTACCGTGGGTACCTGGGTCGTCGCCGGCACCGAGACCGGCGTTATCGGACGCGCCGAAACCGGCGCCCGATTCGAGGGGCCTTACCTGACCTTTACCATCGCCGAAGGCAGTGCTTCACCCGATACGGGCGATCGCTTTCTCTTTACGAGCGACCCCGGCGTAACCCCCGTTACGTGGTCTTCGCCCCCGTTCGACATGGCCGAAAACGCCCAGGGGCATTGGCTGGTGCCCGCGTTCCGCAGCGGCCTGGTCAGCGGTGTCGACTTGCGCCGAAATGGTAACGCATGGGTGATCGAGACAATTTACACCCTCAGGTAGTGCCCCCGCCGGTCAGGCTGCTGGGCGTGCCCATTCATCCGGTGTCGCCCGAGGCGCTCGTCGAGACGATTGTGGCCTGGGGCGACGGCGACAGGCTGCGCCGGGTTTACAATGTAAACGTTCACGCCATGAACCTTGCGGCTCGCGATGCGACGTTTTGCGAAGCCCTGCAGCGGGCCGATCTGGTATTCTGCGACGGGTTCGGCGTGAAATGGGGGGCGCGTCTGGCCGGGCTCGACATACCCTGGCGCCTGACGCCGCCCGACTGGATAGACGCGTTTGCCCGCGCCGCGGCTTCGGCCGGGCAGTCGGTATTCGCGCTGGGCGACGAAGCCGGCGTTGCCGACGACTTTCAAGCGCTGTTGGCGCAACGTCACCCGGGTTACCGGGCGGCCGGCAGTCACCATGGTTTCTTCGAGAAGGAAGGGCCCGAAAACGACGAGGTGGTTGCCGGTATCAACCGATCCGGGGCCACGCACCTGCTCGTCGGTTTCGGCATGCCCCTGCAGGAACGCTGGCTCGAGGCAAACGCGGCACGGCTCGACGTACGAACGGTTATTCCGGTCGGAGCTTTGTACCGCTGGTACATCGGCCTTGATCAACGCGCGCCGCGGTTCATGACCGATCACGGTCTCGAGTGGCTTGCCAGGCTGGCGCGCAATCCCATCCGCCACTTCCGCCGCTACGCCGTGGGCAATCCGCAGTTCCTGGCCCGGGTGTTGTGGGCAACCTTCAGGGGGAAGGCCCGAGGCTGAGCGAGCAGGCCCTTCCGTGCCGACGACCCGTGCCCCGCCTTCCGACCGAGATGGAGATTTGATGAACGACAGGCAACAACAGACCGATTCGCCCGTGCCCGCGCAACCGTCGAAGGCGGCCAGGCTCGCGGCGGTGTTCGCCTTTTTCGTGGTACTTTTCGTGGTGGCCGACATGGTCGGTCTGCCGCTCGCCACCGAGTTCGTGTTTTCGTTCTTCCTGATGATTGCCGCGCCCCTGGCGTTGATGGGGGCACTGCTGGTCGTGGGGCTGCTCGCCTTTGTACGTCGGGCAGGAGCGCGGGGCAGGCTGTTCGATGCCGGACTGCAGACCTTCATCATGATCAGCCTGCTCACGACGGGGGTTTTTGTCGTGCGCATGCCGGGCATTCTGCGCGATGCCTATCCCGAGTGGCGCGGCGAGCTTGTCGGTTACCTCAGCGACGACCACTCGGCTGAAGAGAAGGAGCGATTTCTCGAATCGTCGGACCGGCTCTGGTTCTGGTTTCGCGACGTTCTCAGGGGCGAAGAGAACGTTCCCGAGCCCACGCGGCAGGACGAAGCGCGTGAGCTCATTCTCACTTTTTTCAGCGAGAGCCTGGCGCCTGAGTGCCCCACCTGCGACCCCGTTCTTACCAGGGAAGAAACCCGGGCCTTCGTGCAGGGCGTCGAGTCGGTTCTGCCGTCGGGCGGGCAGCCGGTCTCGAGCGATCCGAACGTCGAGGAAGAAGCGGCGCCCGACGCCGTGCAGCAGGAAGCTACCGTCGCGCCTGCCGACTGAGCGTTCGCCGGCGGTGCTTGAGCAGCTCGCCCATGCGGGTGTCGAGGGCCAGAAAGCGCATGCCGTCGTCGGGGGTGGCCAGGTTCTGCCCGAAGCGTAACCGATAATACAGCTCGGTGTATTCGACGAAGGCCTGCAGCTCGGCGTCGTCGCGTTGCAGGCGCCGGGCGTAACCCAGGGCGGTCTGGCCCGGTAGGCGGGGCCGCAGTCTTTCGGCCAGCCGCAGGCGCCTGGCGTAAAGCTTTCGCAACCTGTCCTGGCGCAACACCTTGCCCGGGTGCCGCTCGCGTCGCAGCACGAGCAGGCCCGCCGCCGTCACCAGAACGACGCCGGCCGCCCAGGGGGCTGCGGTGCGAAAACCTTCCTTCAGGTTGCCGGCCACGGAACCGAGACCGCGCGGGTCAAGGTTGTGTCCGATGCGTCGCGAGGCATCGCGAAATTCCCTTGCCAGCGTGGTCTGTCGCTGCAGATCGTAGCTCACGAACCACTCGGCCCAGAAGAAACGCAAGCGATCGACGGCCTGGTGCATGCGGTGCAGCAGGCGTGTGCGCCAGGGAAGCGGCGTAACGGTCGACGGCGTCGGATCGAAAACCGCCCACCCCTGACCCGGCAGCCATGCTTCGACCCAGCTGTGGGCATGCAGTTCACGGAAAACAACCGTATTTTCGTCCCAGGTCTCGCCGCCCGCAAACCCGTTAACTACCCGCGTGGGTACGCCGGCCACGCGTAGAAGCAGCGCATACGAAGAAGCGAACAATTCGCAGTGCCCGGCTCTGGTCGACGAAAGGAAGGTCTGCACCGGGTCGCCGTCCTCTTCGGGGGCGAGAGACAAGGTATAGGCGTATTCCGACTGAAGCCGGTCAAGCAGGCGCTGCACGACATCGGAAGGGGTGGCGCCTTCCAGATTCCACGCGGCGAGGGTCTGGCCGAGATAGTCCCGAAGTTCTTCAGGTACCTGCAGGTGGCGTTGGTCGGGCAGCGTCGAGTCGGTGGCCGCCGACCCGAGCTTTACTTCGTAGTTGGTGCGCACGCCGGCGGGCCGTTCGATGACGATGTTGCCAGACGCGGTTCGCACCATACGCTGAAAGTGGCCCCGGACCGAAACACTTCCCGTGGGCAGAAAGAGCGTTTCGGCGTACGACTCTTCGGGAAAGATTTCGATCTCTGCTTCGCCGATGCCTGCTTCGAGCAGCCAGCGGTCGCGGCCGGCGCGAAAGACATTGTCGGCGGTTGACCTGCCCGAGTCCAACCAGCGCCCGTCATCGTAGGTGTCGAGGTGTATGCCCCGCAACATGCGTCGACGGTCGCCCTCTTCGGGGCTTCCTTCGGGAAACTTCACCCGCACGGCGACAGCCGGGTTCTGCTGAATGCGGCCGATGTCGTTGAGGTTGACCTCGGACGAGAAGCCCGACACCGCCTGCTGCCGCCCCAGCGACATGCTCCACCAGCGAATGCCCACACGCGGAAAGAGAAAGTAGAAGGTAAGCGTGAAGAAGAGAATGCCGATGCCGAGCCCGAAGACAGCCACGCCGAAAGCGCGCCCGAGTACGCCTCGCTTGTACTGCAGAATGCGGGTTTCATTGCCGGTCGCTTCCCACTGCGCGCGCAGGTTTTGCATGAGCAGCGCCCAGAGGCCTGCAAACATGTAGGCAAGAAAAATGAGACCGAACAGGGCCGTGGCCGACATGACGGTCGAGCCCAGCACGAGCAGGAAGCTGAGGCCGATGACCTGCAGGTTGTCGCGTACGGTTCGCGGCCCGAGCAGCTTGGCGACCAGCAGCAGAAGCACCATGTCGACGCCGGCCACGAGAATGTCGGGGGCGATGGCGAAGAAGTCGACGAACGCAAAGGCGATGACGAAAAGGGCGGCGGTGGTGCCCTTGGGCATGAGCGGGGGCCTGCGGGCGCCCTCGAGCCAGGCGCGAATACCCAGCGACAGGGCTGCCGCGCCCCACGCCCAGATGGCGATTTCCTCGGTAATGATGATGAGGAGAATGCTGAGCGCGGTTGTAAGGTAAAGCGACAGGCGCTCAAACTGGCCGAACGTCATGCCATCAGTGTAGCAGGCAGCCTGGTTTCACGCCTGTCACGCGGCGTGGCGGCCGGTCCTGCGATCGAGGCCGAAGAGGGCCAGCGACTGATCGAGAATCTCTGTTGTTCGGCGAGGTTCGCCGACATGAGACAGGCCGGGGCCGCAGGCGATGAAGGGCACGAGGCTCTCTTCGGCGAGCAGGCCGCCGTGGCTTCCCCCGCCCATGTGAATGTCTTCGCCGTTGCCCGCGAATTCACGGCCAGGTTCGGCTGTGAGAAGAATGTCGCCGATGGTGGGGGTAAGCAGGGCCTCGTAAATGCGCAGCAGGGCGTCGGGGTAGCGGTACGAGAAAACCTCGCGCCCGTCGAACTCGAGTGCGAGCGTGCCGGTGTCGCCCCAGACCGACCAGGCGTGGCCGAAGCGATCCTGCATGCGGCCGCCGAGTGCGAAGGAAAGGTGTCGCCCCGTACAGGGATGCAGAACATGGCAGGTCGTGCCGTCGCGCCAGAGCGCGAACTCGATGCGCGGTTCCTGCCGAAGCGCTTCGATGACCCGGTTGCGCAACCAGGGCCGCTCGGCGTGAAGATAGATCTGTCCGAAGCGGCCGTTCGGGCAGAGAAACATTTCTTCATTCTTCCAGCGCGAGCCGAGCGGCAGCCGGTCGAAGTCGGCCAGCACCTCGTCGAGGTCGATGGCCGAGTCGCGGGTCGTGCCGATGGGCACCTGGGCATGGTCGGCGGTAAGCAGGAAGTTGTTTTCGGCGATGGCCCGCTCCCTTCCGCCCAGGGTGTCGAAGATCTGGCCCAGCTTCCGGTCGAGACGCTGTATGGACACGCCCGTCGCTTCGGGGCCGTGCTCGTGGCTCCACACGTCGTTGTCGGGAAAATACAGGTGCACGTAGTCGGGCAGCTCGTTGTGCTCGGCCATGTGCAGATAAGTGTTGAGCGTACAGGGATCGCTGATGCCGAACTGCTTGAAGGGCCCTTCGTCGCCGAAAATGCGCGCTTCGCCCGAGCCGCTGCGGGCGAAGTCGCCGAAGCGGAAGTGACGGGGCCCCCCGACATGCTCGAGGGTGAAGCGCACCCCCGGAATTACACGGAGAAAATAGGGCAGCGTAGTCGGGTGCCTGTGCGGCCCCCGGAAGCAGAGGTTGTTGATGGAGGCCGTCGACAGCCCCTTTTCTTCGAGATGCTCGAATACGGTGCGCACGTGAGGGTTGAGGTGGCGCATGTTCAGCCAGCCCACGATGTTCTCGAAGAACGAATCGAAATGCGAGCTGATGATGTTCAGCCGCTCGCCGTAGTAAACGGGGCCCGGGGCGCCGCGGTCCCACCAGTACATGCCGGGAATGTGGTGGGCGTGCGGCCCTTCGCCGGTGGTGATGGAGGCGATGGCCGGGGGCGTGTTGGTGGGAAAGATGGAAACCGTATCCCACTTCGCCTTACCGTTGGAAACCAGCCAGGCCAGGTGAGGCACGCGGCCCGCCGCAATCTCGCGTTGGAGAATGCGGGGGTGCAGTCCGTCGACGATGATCTGAAACACCCTTGCGCGCGGCGTGCTGCCTCGCCAACGTTTCATCAGGTCGGCCCTGGCCGGAAACCGCATGTTACCCACCTAAATGGTTTTCGATCTCGAAAAGAGCTGAATGACGAGAACGACCAGGGCGGCAATCAGAAGAATATGAATGAAGTTGCCGAGTGTCGTACCCGTGATGAGTCCCAGGGCCCAGAGCACGAGAAGGATGAGAAAAATCGTCCACATGAAGTCACCTCTCTGCCTTTCCATTATAGGTAGTTCATGTTCGAATTGTAACCGATGTCTGCCCGGGCAACCTCGGCGAGGGCCTACTATACAGCCGGCTGCAACCCGTGATAGGATGGGCGGCGTGGAACACAATCGTTTGCTACGCGGCCTGACGGGCGACGAGTTGCGGTGGCTCGAATCCTTCTGGAAGGAAGCGCGCGTTTCTGCCGGCACGCAGTTGCTGACCATCGGTAAACCGAATGAAAGGCTGTACCTGCTCGACGAGGGCGTGGTACGCCTGAGTCGACGCGCCCTGTTCCTGCCCACGACCTTCGTCGAAGAGGTGCAGGCAGGTCGTTTTTTCGGTGAGTCTTCGGTGCTTGACGGGCAGCCCTCGCTGGAAGATGCGGTTGCCGTGACCGAGGTGCGGTTACGATACTTCCGCCAGGCCAGTCTGCTCGAAATTCTGAGTTCGGAACACAGGGCGGCCCAGCAGATACTCAGGAATCTGGTTGCATTCATGGTCGGGCGTCTGCGCGAGATGGACGAACGCCTGGCTTCATATGCAGGCGATGTCGACGGCCTGCAGCGCTACCTGAATTGAATGCCGGGAAACACGGGTCGGCGACCGGCGGTACGCGGGCGTAAGTGTGCGGAATCCGGTATTTCCCATTCCCGGTTCCTCCCTTTCTGCGCACTTCCGCGTGAAGATTCCCCCCGGTAGAATGGCGCTTTTACCCGGTTAACGGGCGATCGCCGGCGTCTTACGCTATAATGTGCATATTCAAAGCTCTGTTTGAATATTCGCGCGAGACATTATGGAACCAAACATCAGCGTACTCATTGCCTTTGCCGCCGGGTTTCTTTCCTTCGTTTCACCCTGCGTTCTGCCCATGGTGCCCAGCTACATGGTCTTCATCACGGGGCTTTCCTTCGATCAGCTCGAGCATGAAGACAAGCGCATGCGGCGAACCGCGGCCCTGCACTCGCTGGCGTTCGTCATCGGATTTTCGCTGGTTTTCGTGGCCCTCGGGGCCTCGGCGACCGTGCTCGGATCGCTCATTCAGCAGTACCAGATGACGCTGATGCGGGTGGGCGGCATCATTGTTCTGATTTTCGGTCTCTATATTGCCGGGGTGCTGCGGTTCGGCGCCCTCGATCAGGAAAAGCGCATTCACCTGGCCAACAAGCCGCACGGGTTTCTCGGCACGGGACTCGTGGGCATGACCTTCGCGCTGGGGTGGACGCCCTGCATCGGCCCCATTCTCGGTTCCATTCTCGTGCTCGCCAGCACCGCGAACAGCGTGGCCACCGGCATTTACCTGCTGGGAGCCTACGCGCTTGGCCTGGGCATCCCGTTCCTTATCGCGGGGGTGGCCTTTCCGCAGTTCATGTCACGCATGAAGGCGATTACCCGCCACATGAACATTGTGACGAAGGCGGCTGGCGTCATTCTCATCCTTATCGGTATTCTCATGGTAAGCGGTCTGTTCTGGGAGTTCACCGGTTACATCAACCGCGTGGTTCCCGCCATCGACCTCGAACAGTACCTCAGTAACTGATTCATCGGAGTATCGGGAAAGAACCATGCCCTCAACCCTGCTGCTGCTTGCCGGCATGCTTGCGGCCGGCGCCCCCGCGCAGGCTCCGGCAACGGCCGAATCCGCGGTGGTCGTGCATCGGGCCGGTGCCGCCGGCGCGTGGGAAAACGCCGGCATTCGCGTAACGCCGCTGGTAGACGACGCCGCCGGAGTCTACCTGGGCCGGCTCGACTTCGCGCCCGGCGCCAAGGTTCCGCCTCACCGTCACCCCGAGAGCGAAGAGCTCATCTCCATCGTTTCGGGTGAGGGCGTGATAATGGTCGACGGCCGGAAGGTGACCGTCAAACCCGGCGACTCGGTTCGCATTCCCATCAACGCCCTGCATGACTTTGCCGTCGAAGGCGCGCAACCGGTGCACGCCATTCAGGTCTACACCCCGAAGGGTCCCGAAGCGCGCTTCAAGACCTGGCCGGCCGTGAAACGCTGATTCGAGGCCCCCTCATCGGGCGCTTTTTGCCTCGGCCCTCTGATCTTGGGGATTGACGGGTCAACGCGACGCGTCATATGCTGGGGGTATGAGGTGAAGTATGGTCGCAGTGCAGCGAACGACGGATGCCCTCTTCATACGCATGCGCCAGATAGTCGAAACCGACCAGATCCAGACGGTTCGAACGACCGCCCGGCTCTACCTGCAGGAGCGCGGGGTCAGCGCACTGGTCTTCGACATTCGCGGGTGCAAGCCCATCGACGCCGACTGCTGCGCCATGCTTTCGGAGCTCTTCACCGAAGCCCGGCGGCGCGGTGTCGATCGCTTCGTTCGCGTGGGCGAAGGCACGCTCTGTGCCGTGCAGGTCAACGCCCTCGAGGTCGAGGCCGACATATCCGATATGACCATGGTGGTCAATTCCGACAGTGCACTGGCGCACCTCGGCCTGTCTTCGTGACACGCTGACTCCAGGTCCGCCGGTTTTACTTCTCGATACACGGCGGGTGGAAGGTCGGTTGCCTTTCTCTCCCAATGGCTGCCAACTTCTCCGCAGAAAGTCTTCGGGTGGAAGTTGACACTGCCTACTTCCGCGAACCTGCCAATCCCGGTCAACATGCCGCAGGCTCCCCGCATTTCAGGCAAGCAGCCGCGCGGCAATCTCTTCGGCCGTCGTTCCGCTCACAAGCACGGTCTTCTCGCGGCTGAGTTCCCCAGAAACGAGGGCGAGGTCTGACTTGGCGCAACCGAGGGTTTTGGCGAGAAAGCGCAACAGCTCTTTGTTGGCTTTGCCTTCGACCGGTGGGGCGTGAATCTGTATTTTGAGGGCTTCGCCGTGCAGGCCCATGACCTGCGTGCGTTTGGCGCCGGGTTGGGCGTGTATGCGTATGCGTATGCCGTCGGGGCGTTGTTCGAGCCAGGGGGGTGGGGTCAAACCTTTTCCTTCTTTCCACCCAGAAAGGCGACCTTTTCTTCGAACATGTCGGTCTGCTTGTCTTCGTCGACGTTCAGCATTTTCAGGTGCATGGCGAGCATGCTGCGCAGGTTTTCCTCGAAGAGAATTTTCTGGCGCCGCAGCTCGCGAATCTCGCCCTGCAGACGGGCGGCGCGCTGGCTTGCCTGCTGCACGACTTCCTGGGCGCGTACCTCGGCTTCGGCCACGATGGTTTCGGCTTCCTTCGTCGCCTGGGCCCTCAGGTCGTCGGTAAGCTTCTGCGCGGTAAGCAGCGTGGCCTTGACGGTCTGTTCGCGCTCGCGGTACTCGCCGAGTCGCTGCACCGTGCGCTTCAACTCGTCCTTCAGCGTATTGTTCTCGCGAACGAGCTCTTCCATTTCAGAACGGACCAGCTCGAGAAAGCTCTTCACGTCTTCGGGGTCGAAGCCGTTGAACTTCTTGCGGAACTGGTACTGTTGAATATCGAGGGGCGTGATTTTCATGCGCTTATCTCCACATCAGGCCGCGCAGCGCAGTTACGATGGCGTAGCCCAGCAGAAAGAAGACCGTCGCCGCCACCGGCCGCATGTCGTAGCGGCTGTTTTTACCGCGAAAATTGCGGAACCGCCAGACGATGGGGTCGGTAACCGTGGTTATGAACCGCACAATCGGGTTCCACCTGTCGGCATTGGTCCACTCGACGAAGGTGCGGGCCACCATGAGAATGGCGAGAAAAATAAAGACCGAGACAAAGAATACCAGTAATCCGTCGACCACCGCACGTCCGAGCATGGCGGGGTCGAGACCGCCGTACTGCAGCTGACGCAGCACCCGCTGGATCATGCCGATGAGCAGGAAGGCCAGAATCGGCGAGAGGTCGATGCGCAGCTGCATGGTGAGCGGCATGAGCAGCTTGCGAAAGGGAAGTAGAACCGGATCGGTGGCGCGGCGCAGAAAGCGAACGATCGGATTGTAGGGGTCGGGGTTGATCCACGACATGAGGACCGCGCCCAACAGGAGAAACTTGTAGAGGTCGAGAACGATATAGATGAGGTTGATGATCTCGTGCATGCCTACTTCGTGGCTAGCTCCCGCGAGCGCTGGGCGGCGGCTTCGACAGCCGAGGTCACGGCTCCGCGGAAGGCGTGTTTCTCGAGCGTGTGAACGCCGGCGATGGTGGTGCCGGCGGGGCTGGTAACCATGTCTTTGAGTTCGCCGGGGTGTTTGCCGCTTTCGGCGACGAGCCGGGCGGCGCCGGCCACGGTCTGCGCGGCCAGTTCAAGGGCGAGCGGGCGCGGCAGTCCGGCCTTGACCCCGCCGTCGGCCAGGGCTTCGATAAAGAGAAAGACATAGGCCGGGCCGCTGCCCGAGAGGCCGGTTACCGCGTCCATGAGCGACTCGGCGGGCAGGTCGACGGCGCGTCCGACAGCTGAAAAGATGTCGCGAACGAGGGTCATGTCTTCGGGCGAGACATCGGCGGCGCCGCAGAGGGCGCTCACGCCGGCGCCGATCAGGGCGGGCGTATTCGGCATGACGCGCACGAAGCGAGCCTTGACGCCGGTTGCCAGCATGGCTTCGAGTGAAACGCCCGCGGCGATGCTTACAACGAGTCGACCGGTGAGTTCGGCAGCGCATTCCTTGACGACGGCGTTAATCTGATGCGGCTTGACGGCAAGCACCACCACGTCGGCGTCGGCGGCGGCGTCGCGGTTGGCGGGGGCCGTGTTTACGCCGTACGTGTCTCGCAGGAAGGCGAGCCGATCGCCTGAGATGTCCGATACGCAGATATCGGCCGGGCCGTAGCGCTTCTGTTCAAGCAGGCCGCGAATGAGGGCTTCGGCCATGTTGCCGCCGCCGAGAAAAGCAATGCGTTGGGTATGCGAAGGTTCTGCTGACATGGGGCTCGGCCTCGAAAGAGCAAAGACCATCTTAGCAGATCGCGCCGCGATGGGCACCCGGGTTCAGGGCCGGAAAAGTCGGCGTCGGAATTGCGTGTGGGGCGTGCCTGCAAGCTTCACGCAGGGCTCGTCCCGTGGGGCGGGCGAGCTGTCAAGACGCGCCTCCCGCTTACTTCGGGGCATCTTTACTTGTTCCGTCGAGCGAAGTATGTTGGAAGCGATCACCGGGGGAAAAAAGGGGAACGAAGCCTCGGCTTCGTTCCCCTGTCCGTATACGAGACGCCGGTGGGAATCACAGGGTACGTTGTTCACAGGTTGCAGACTTCTCACCGGCCTGGTCGGAAGAGTCCTACGAGCTCGGGAGGGGTACGCATGGATGCCCCCGACCAGGAAGCAGGCGGCGGCCGCCTGTTGACCGACCACGTTGAGGCCGCCGCCTGCATGCTTATCGCCTCGTTCACGCAAGAGCCGCACATTTCGACGACACGATGAGTTCTGCCCGTCCATTTGCTGGTTCGCAGGGTGGCGTTGAGTTCTCTCGTTCTGGCGTCTGCCGGAACCACGTCTCTCTTGTTTCAGTCTAAGCTACAGTCACACAGGGCCGCGTGGGGGCACGGGGGCACGTTCCGGGCTGCCTTGACAGACAGCCAAACAAGGGTTGGTGTTTCCTTCAGCTTCACCTTTTTCCACTGCGCCGGGAGTCACTCTGCCGTCGAACAGAGGGGCGTACCGGGAGGTGCCGCCGTGAACGTCATCGGCTAACATGAGTTGATAATGGATAGGCCACCGCCCCGCGCAGGCCCGTTGTCGGAGGCCGCGGCGGCTCGACAAGCAATTCCCTTCATAACCCTGTCTGAATTGTAGCCGACAGGAGAAAGACGGTAGGATACCCCCATGGACATGAAGCTTAACGGAAAAACGGCCCTGGTGGGCGGCGGCAGCCGGGGGCTCGGGTTTGCCTGTGCCCGCAGGCTGGCCGCCGAAGGCGCCCGGGTGGCCATCGTGGCCCGTCAGGAAGAAGGTCTTCGTCATGCGCAGGAACGCCTGGGTGAACAAGGCGTCGACGTGCTTACCTTTCAGGCCGATCTCAGCCGATCCGACGATGTCGAGCGGCTTGTCGAGCAGGCCCTCGCGCAGCTGGGGCAGGTCGATATTCTCGTGGGCAACACGGGCGGGCCCCCGCCCGGCGGCTTTGCCGACTTCAGCGAAGAAGACTTCGAGGTGGCGCTGCAGGCAAACCTGCTCGGGCAGATTCGCCTCTGTCGCCGGCTGGTGCCGGCCATGGTCGAGCGCCGATGGGGCAGAGTCGTATTCGTGTCTTCGCTGGCCGCCAGGCAACCGCTCGAAGGCCTGATGCTTTCGACCACGGCGCGGGCGGGTCTGCTCGGCTTCGCCAAGGCATTGTCCGACGAGGTTGCCGAAGCGGGTGTTTCCGTTAACACCGTCATGCCCGGCCTCTTCCGTACCGAACGTGTTGTGAGCCTGGCCGAGTTCACCGCCCACCGCCAGGGGCACAACGACGCCACTGCCGTCTTCACGTCGTGGGAGCAGGCGGTGCCGGCCAGGCGACTGGGCGAGCCCGACGAATTCGCCGATCTCGTGTCCTTTCTCGCCTCTCCGCTTGCCTCCTACATTACGGGAGCCGCCATACCCATCGATGGCGGTCGCAGCCGCTCGATCGTCTGAAAGCGTCAACGGCGGCCGGGCACGAAAAAGGGGCGAGAGGGAAACCCCTCCCGCCCCGGGGGGCACGATCGGAATCGTGTCAGGTATCTTCGGGCTCGCCTGCGTAGCTCACGGTGCAGGGCTCGTCCTGCAGAATACGGAGGTTACCGATGCCGACGATGTCGAGCAGTGCGGCCACCTGCGCCTGCTGTGTGGGTGTCAGGTTGTCGAAGTCCCAGGTGAGCGTGCCGCCGTAGATTTCCAGAAGCACGTTGATGGCCTCATCGACCTGGGTTGCTTCGTCGCCGATGAGTACGACGTCGTCGGCAGAAATGTTGCCCACCAGAAGGTTGATGTAGAGATTCATGATGGCGAGCGCCAGCTCTACGCGGTCGTCGTCCGATTCGAGGGCGAGGAAGTCGCGCAGATGGGCCGACGTCTCGATGCGCGGAACACCGAGGAACTCAGCGGCCACCCAGGTGAAGAGCGGGTGACCGAGAATGTCGACGCCCTCGTCTTCTTCAAGCTCGAGCAAGGCAAGCAGAACGGTGTCGAGGAAGGCGCCCTTGTCGGTGTCGCGGTAGTCGACCCCTTCGGTCAGGAAGCAGACGTTGCGGAAGTCGACGTCGTCGACGTCTTCGTCATCGACTTCGATTTCTTCGTAGAAGTCGGTGCCGACCGCGAGCCAGCGCGGATCATCGCTTCCGGGCAGATCTTCGATGACACCGTAGGTGCCGTTATCCAGGCCGCAGAACTCGTAGTAGCCGTTCAGGCCACTGGTGAAGGTTTCGTCGAGATAGGCGCCCTGTTCGTCGACGAGAATGATGCGAATGCCGGCCACGCCGTCGAGCGACGAGAAGTCAACTTCACCCAGCGAGGGGTCGTAGCGCTTTTCGCCCGAGATGCAGTACGTGTCTTCGGGCGGCGGCTGCTGGCCACGCACCTTGAAGTTGTCGGTCTTCGAGTAGCGGGGCACGAAGCCGAAGCAGCTGTTGTTCGGCATGCTCTCGTCATAGTACTCGACGGGCGTGACCCAGACCTTGTACTCGCCGCCGGGGTTCGGCGTGTCGTTGTACGGGTACAGCTGCATGAGGCTGGTGAACTCGCCGTTTTCGACGGTGATGATCTTGCCCGAAGTGTCGGGAATCGAGCTGCCGTCGCCCGAGGGGCCGGCCAGCATTTCCTTACAACCCGGATCGGACACCAGGTAATAGTAATCGCCGTCGGGAAGACCGGCGGCGCCTTCCTTGCGCGGTCCGCCGTTCAGGTATACGTCTTCCTTGTTCTCGTAAATGTTTGCATTGACCGCGTCGCCGTTCGAATCGGTCGTGAAGATGGCGCCCGTGATCTGTCCGTTTGCCTGCTTGGCCGAAAAATCGCTGCTGCCCTGATTGTTGCGGGCGCTGCGGTTGGTGTCGCCGCCGCAGGCGGCCACCGCAAAGGCAAGCGATAGCGCAATGCCCAGACTCTTGTGTTTCATCCCTTGTTAACCTCCCTGAATCAGTTCGTAGGCTGGAAATAGACCTTCCACCCCCAGACTAACCGGTTGCCGGGGCGCAATATAGCGATGGCTCGCTCAGGTGGCCCTGCCCCTTGACTCTTGCAATAAGGGCGCTTATTGCATCGAAGGTGAAAAGGGTGGTGCGAGGCGGGGAAAAGGGAAATCGGCCAATCTCGAGGGGGCCGGTTCGTCCGTGGGCGTCGCATGAAAAAAGCCGGTCCGGGTACTTGACCACGGACCGGCTTGATGACGGCACCTGACGGAAGCGCGACTACGGTACGGTAACCGTGGTGTTCGGCAGCGGCATCCACGGTCGGCACACAATGCCCCGCAGCGAGTAGCACGGCGGCGCAGGGTCGGGAATGTCGCCCCCGGTCACCAGCGGCAGGCGCAGCGACGAAGGCATGGCCGGCGTGCGGCCGACGGTGTGTACGACGTCGCCGTCGTAATCGGGGTTCAGGTATTCCCAGAAACCATGGTCGCGGCCGGGCGTGTCTATGACGAGACGCAACCGCGAGCCCGCGCGAAAGGCGTGGGCGAAGGGTCTGATCGGCACCCGCAGGTTGACGAACTCGCCTGGGGTCAGATAATTGACCGTCTCGGCCTTGTAGGTGTATTCGGCCAGGAAGGGCCCCGAGCGCTCTTCGTCGACGCCTTCGCGGAATTTGGCGGCAAAGACGCCGTTCTGCACGAGAAACTCGGTGCCGTCGGGGCGTACTTCGAGAATGTTCACCTCGACGTTGGCGTCGGTGGCGTCGCTGGCGAACCACAGGTCGACCCAGCCGCCGTTGCCGACGACGAAGGTATTCTCGGAAAAGGGTTCGCTGGTGTAGCCGAGGGCGTAGCCGGCCTGCGCCGGTTCCCACTTCCACTCGATGCGAAAGAGAGAGTCGCGCTTGATGTAGCTGAGCGAACCGGCTTCGTCGTCGTGAAGGTAGTGGTCGAAACCATCGTCGCCCGGCTCGAGCGAGGCAGGCGCTTCGTCGAGAAGCTTCCCCTCGGGGCCCAGGTACCAGGTACGGGCGTCGGCCTCGGGCGGCCAGCTTGCGAAGCTGCGCTCGAAGCGGGCCACCGGGGCTTCGGTTACCCCGTTTCCAAAGCCGTTTTCAAAGAGAACGCGCACGTCGGGCTCGGCCTCGTAGGCGGCCAGTGCTTCTTCGTAGCTTTGATAGCGAAGGAAGCGATCGGGCTCGAATTCCATATCCGAGGCGCCGAAAATCATCTCGAAAATGTCCTTGTCGAGCAGCCGGAACAGCGCGTTGACACGGGGAATACGCTGGGCCACATAGAACTCGAGAAACTCGGCCCAGCGGGTCAGAACCACGGGCAGGTAACCGTCGGGGTGCCGTCCGTTGAACATCGTGAACCGCTTGACCGGCGTGTTCGTGAAGTCGTCGAGCATGGTCGCAAAGCGCGAACCGGTCTGCTCGTCCTGCCAGGCGCCGGTAAGAAAGACCGGCACGTCGATGCGGGGCACCAGGTTGGAAAGGCGGCGCTCGTCGGCGTCGGGCGGGAAGGTCGACAGCGATTCGACGAACTTCTGGAAGTTCACGTTCTGCGAACGCAGCCGCTGGTTTTCTTCGCAGACGGCGTCGCCTTCCTTGATGCGTTCGCGCACCCAGTCGCCGCCGCCGGCCATGGCGTAGCGGTCGCGGGCCTCGATCCAGTTACGGGTGAAGCCGCTGTTGTATATGCCGCCCGGCCAGGCCTGCCGCCACGGGTCTTCAATGACCGATTGCGGTGCGATGGCTGCCAGATGGGGCGGATTCGTGATGGCCGCGTAAAGCTGCATGATGCCGGGATACGAGAGCCCGACCATGCCGACCTTGTTGTGCAGTACGAACGGCTGGCGACCGACGACTTCGATGGCGTCATAGGCGTCGGCGTACTGCGCGGCGTTGAACACGTCGAACACCCCGCCCGAGCACCCGGTGCCGCGCAGGTTCACGCCGACCGTTACATAGCAGAGCAGCAGGTTGGCCAGCTGCGAGCCCGGCTGCGGCTCGCGGGGGTTGGCCGGGCTGTAACCTGAGTACTCGACGACCGTGGGCCAGGGTCCCTCGCCGCAGAGTACCGGGTCGGGTATGAACACGGCGGCCGAGAGCAACGTACCGTCGCGGGTTTCGATGTAGTTCATGCCCCGGTCGAGGCGCTGCTTCTCATACAGTGCGACGGGCGGATGATCGTCGATGGCGAGAATGCGCCAGGGACCATAGGTTTCACCGCCTACGCGAAGGCGGTAGCCTTTGCCCGGCTTCAGCGTGGCTCCGTTGTACGAGGGAAGTTCGCCGCCCTCGCCGGTCTGAATGGCAATCGGCGTATCGGGCACATAGGCGAAGTTTGCCTGCCCTTCCGCGTCGGTGAGCAGGGTAACCAGTTCCTTGCCGGTCGGGTCGACTAAGATAATCGGCAGTCCGGATTCGGCCCGGGTAACGGTCAGCTGCTGAACGCCCGGCCTGACGTCGAAGGGCGGCGCCTTGAAGGTCGACACGGGCTCCGAGTCACAGCCGACGAGCAGAGTAAGGGCGGTTGCTAACCGAAGGGGAAACCTGACGAGAGCTCGAAAAGTCATCGCAATACCAACAGTGGATAAACAGACGTTGCGGCGATATTGTAACCGGGTTACACGTCTGTTGCATTCTTGTCGGTCTTACGCGGCAGCAGAAAGCCGTGGCGGGTGCATTCCGGCCTTCGACGAAAAGGGGCGGAAGGCAATCGCCCCCCGCCCCGGATAGATGGCGCAGATTGCAAGCTCAGGATTTTTCAGGCTCGCCGTCTTTGTACTCGATCTCGCAGGCCTCGGGCTGGAGCACCTGAATCTTGTACACAAGCTTGAGAAGTTTCTTCACGGCGTATGCCTGGGACTTGCTCAAGTTACCGAAATCCCAATCGAGGGTGGCTTCGTATTGTTCGAGCAGCAGGTCGAACGCCAGAGCCACTTCGGTTGCTTCGTCACCGATGAGCACGACGTCGTCGGCTTCAATGTTGCCCTGCAGAATGTTGATGGTGAGGTTCACCAGGCGAAGGGCCAGGCGCACACGCAGGTCATCGGAGTCGAGCGCCAACAGGTCGCGCAGGTGAACGATGGTTTCGATGCGCGTCGTGCCCAGATGCTCGGCGGCGACCCAGGCAAAGAGCGGATGACCGAAGAGGTCGACGCCTTCACCCCTCAGGGCTTCGATCTGCATGAGCACCATGTCGAGGAAGGGACCCTTGCCCGTATCGCGATAGTCATCGCCCGTTTCGAGGAAACAGGCATTGCGGAAGTTCACGTTCTCGGCATTCTTCGGTTCATCGGGGCACTTCTTGCCTGCAAGGCCCGCGGTGGCGGTACGTCCGTTCAGGTTCCACACGACGTTTTCGCCGTTCCACGGACGGATTTCAAAGGCCCCCGGACTGTCATAGGGCGTACGGCCCATCTCGAAGGTCTGGGGCAGAAGGCCGGTGTATTGCGAGGGAGTGATGCTCTGCTGCACCTGCGATGCATCGAGAACATAGCCGGTTTCGTTCAGATAGCCGAAGTAAGCCGCTACCGGTTCGCCCTGCTTGTCGGCCACCCAGCACTCGAAGATGGGTCGGAGGGAGCCGAGGGCTTCGCCCTGCGAC